>JAZLKZ010000097.1:0-21407 GCA_045597845.1 Bacteroidales bacterium
ACCTGTGAACCGTGATCCGTGATCTGAAATCCATCCAGCCTAGTCAATCCTAGAGTATCCTAGTCAATCTTCAAACCTCCAAATCTGATAATCTGAAAATCTGTAAATCTCCCACATGCTTTCCCTCCACGACATATCATGCGCTTTCGGCAAGAAAGAGATACTCCACGACATCAACCTTGAAATCGAAGAGGGCAGTTTCTATGCCATCATGGGCGCCAACGGATGCGGCAAGACCACCCTGCTCCGCTGCATCGCCAATCTCATCAAACCCTCCCACGGCACAGTGACCATCCAAGGACGAAACGTCAACGACTATTCGGCGCGCGAACTGGCTCAGACTCTTTCCTTCGTGCGGCAACACCCACAGACCGATTTCGAGTTCTCCGCCTTCGAGACCGTTCTCATGGGCCGAAACCCCTACCAACGCAGGCTCCAAAACGAGTCGCAAGCCGACTGGGACATCGTGGAACAGTGTATGAAACAGACCAACACCTGGCACCTGCGCTTTGCGCTTTCCAGCCAGATGAGCGGCGGTGAACTGCAACGTGTGATGCTCGCACGTGCTCTCGCCCAGCAGACCCCCGTCATGCTGCTCGACGAACCCATTTCCAACCTCGACATTGCACACCAACTCGAAATAATGCAACTGCTGCGCGACATCAACCGCACCCAACAAAAAACCATTCTCGTAGTCATCCACGACCTCAACCTCGCCCTCCACTATTGCAGCCAACTGCTGTTGTTAGACAACCATTCCATCTGCTATCAAGGGTCCATCGCCCAAGGGCTCACCGAAGAGAATGTCCAAAAAGTATTCCACGTCCATTCCACCATCAGAGACAATCAGATTCATATCCTCGACCACATCAACCACTAACCGCCATGCAAAAGCCAAAAACCAAAATAATCCTCCTACTGATAGGAGTTCTGTTGCTCTGCGGAGCTTGCAGCAACAAAGGTGTCAGGATGCCCAAACACCGCAAGAAGACCCACTGCAACTGCCCGACGTTCTCGTATAATGAGCCATCCAATAATGCAATAGTATTTACTATTTAATAATATAATTATCAATTGCATAAATGTCACACAAAGTTGTGTGACACAACTTTGTGTGATTTTAAAAAATATGTGTATCTTTGCATCAAAATATTCTCTACAAGATGCAAAAACCATTTATTTTCGGTACTGCCGTCAAAGATGACTATTTCATTGGTCGAGAAAAGGAAATACTGCGACTCAAAGCCAATTTCGAGAATGGCATCAACACTATATTGATGTCCCCTCGTCGGTTGGGGAAAACATCGTTGGTCAACAAAGTACGCTCAACGATTTCCACTGACAAGATACTCATCATCTATATGGACATCTTCTCATGCCGCAGCGAATATGAATTCTACAATAAATTCTCCGAAGAGATACTACGCCAAACTGAGAGCCGCTTTGAAGAATGGAAGCATTTAGTGACCGACTTCATGCTGCGCCTTACGCCCAAAGTGAGTTTCAAAATTGACCCGACAAACGAATATTCGGTCACATTAGGCATCTCCCCCAAAACCCACAAACCCGAAGAGATACTTCAGTTACCCGAAACCATAGCCCAAAAGAAGGGAATACATATCATAGTCTGTATTGACGAGTCCCAACAAATAGGCGAATTTAAAGACTCGCTGACCGTACAACGACGCATGCGCACTGTTTGGCAACACCAACAAAATGTCTCTTACTGCCTTTTTGGAAACCAGAAACACCTTATGGAGAACCTCTTCTTGAAATCGAGCTATCCCTTCTACAAATTCGGCGACCTTATTCACTTGGATGTTATTCCCACCGAAACATGGATACCCTATATTCAAAACCGTTTTGAACAAAACGGAAAGCATATCACCGCAGAACGCATCACCCAACTCTGCACGGCAGTAGAAAACCAATCCTCTTACGTTCAGCATCTTGCATGGCTTACATTACTCAACACCAAGCAGGAAACCACCGAGCAAGAACTGCAAACCGCCATCGACGAACTTCTAGACGAAACCAGCAATGTCTTTATCGAGCAGACCGCACGGCTCACCGAATACCAACTGAATTTTCTCAAAGCCATACTCGCCGACATTCACAACGATTACGGACGTGGAGCCATCCGAGACGAATACAACCTTGGAAGTTACAGCAATATTGCACGTATCAAAACCACACTCCTTGAGCGAGAGCTCATCACCGCAAGAAAAGAAGGCATCTATATAGCTGACCCTGTCCTGAAAGAATGGCTGAAGAGAATGATTGGCTAATCTTCTATTAGGGTAAATTTACACCTTATAGAATAGGTTCAGACCGAACGTTTTCGATAAGCCGAGCGCAGAGGGAAAGCGGTTGGTGAGCCGGTCGAACCATGCTTTCACTATGCCGAGGCGAGAAAACGACTGAATTTATTCGGACAAAAAAAGAGAGTCCCATTGCACAATTGCACATTGGGGCTCGTTCTTTTATCTTGTTTTGAGAAAAGGCATACCTATTTCTCCACCAACGTCATTTCATCAACGAGGTGCTTGGCACCGGCGAACTTGTCGATAATAAACAAGCAATAGCGGATGTCGAGACAGATGTTACGGCAGTAGTCGGGGTCGAAAAGCAGATCGCTCATGGTGCCTTCCCAGCAGCGGTCGAAATTGATGCCAATCAGCCGTCCGTCGGCATTCAATACCGGGCTTCCACTGTTGCCGCCCGTGGTATGGTTGGTGGCAATGAATCCTACTGGCAACTCACCCTTGCTGTTGGCGTAGCGGCCATAGTCCTTGGATTCGTAGAGTTCCTTGAGACGCGGCTCAACAACATAGTCGTAGATGTCGGGGTTCTCCTTCTGCATGATGCCCTCCAATGTGGAATAAGGCTTGTAATAGACACCGTCGCGAGGCTGGAATCCCTGCACGTGTCCGTATGCCACACGCAACGTGAGATTGGCATCGGGAAAGAAATTAATACCTGGCTGCATCTCCATCATACCCTTCACGTAAGTACGCATCAAACGACTGATATTCTCATTCGCCTCATCGAAAGCCTGCGACTTGTCGTCTGCATAAGCAGCCTTGTAGGCTTTCTCGAAGAGCATCACGGCAGGATCCTTCGCCAGCTTGCCAAATTTTTTGGAATCCTTCAAAGCCTTGTCCATGGCAACACGATTGTTAACTATCGACTTGTCATAGATTTTGTTCAGCTCTTGTTCCACCTCACTCGCGGTCTTTCCAGAAAGATAGGGAGCATAGCCTGCTTTCCACATATAGACATAGGTCTCTACAAAGATGGCACGATCTACCACGGTGTGCTGGTCGAAATCCTTGAAGAAACCCTCGTTGGCCTGTAACAATTCATCTGCCAAGGGCTGTTGATTTGAGGTGTTGGAGAGACGCCACAATTTGTATGCTCGATTCATAAAGTCGCTTGCCATCACAGCCTCGTTGAAATAAGTCCACTCCAAACGCACCTGACGCATCTGGTCGTAGTTACGGTGCAAGTCGCCCAGTACGTTTTGGTACTCCAAGCGATGGTCGGCCCACTGCTGGAAATGTTCTTCAAACTGCTTTTTCTGCGCTACACCCTCCAAACGGGCAATACCCTGGCTTTCGCCTTGCCATTTCTTCCAGCCGTTGGCGATGCTTGCCACCTTAGATGCATATTTCAACCGCTGTGCAGGCGACTGATTCATGGCGTGGTTGTAATGCTTCAGACGAATGTCGCGCAAGGCGATACGCACGGGATTTTCGGCATTGGCGGCCATATCTACAGCATCGCTGGTAACATAACGCTGCGTTGTGCCCGGGTAGCCAAAAACGAAGGTGAAATCGCCCTCATCAACTCCCTTGAGCGAGATTTCGAGGTGCTTGAGAGGCTTGTAAGGCACATTCTCCTTGGAGAACTCGGCGGGTTTGCCGTCCTTATCCACATAGACGCGGAACATCGAAAAGTCGCCCGTGTGGCGCGGCCACATCCAGTTGTCGGTATCGCCACCAAACTTGCCGATATTCGAAGGAGGCGCACCCACGAGACGCACGTCGGTGAAGACTTCATTGACATACATGAAATACTGGTTGCCATAGTAGAACGGCTTGATAATGGCCTTGTAGTGCGTACCTTCTACGGCCTTTTCGGTAATGCTCTTGATGTGCTTCTCCACAATCTTGGCGCGGTCCTGCTCTGTGGTGTTGTTGTCAATGCCGGCAAGCACCTGGTCGGTAACGTCTTCCATACGCACCAAACGCGTAGCGGTAAGTCCGGGACAGGGAATCTCCTGGTCGCGGTTCATAGCCCAAAAGCCGTGGGTGAGGTAGTCATGCTCCACGGTGCTGTGACGTACGATATAGCTATAGCCACAGTGGTGGTTGGTGAGGAAGAGACCTTGGTCGGAGACAAACTCGCCTGTGCAGCCTTGGTTGAACAAGATGACGGCATCTTTGAGACAAGCGTTGTTGATGTCGTAGATATCCTTGGCGGAGATATGCATACCCGCCTTCTGCATGTCGGCCTCGTTGCGTTGCAGCAACATGGGAATCCACATACCCTCGTCGGCTAACGCCATGGGGAGCATGGCGGCAAGGCAACAAAGAAATAGCACTATTTTTTTCATGGTATTGTAATTTGTGATTGGTGACTAGGGGATTAAACCTTTGGACTTTTATGTGACTATTGATTAGGCAATTCGATTCTACACTTACGCTTTTTACAGACTTGCCTCGGCAGAGAGTAAAACAGTACTGTCGAGGCAAGTAATTATAGTTATCCGTTCGGTTAGCATCAACCGCCGAAGTTGTCGTAGAGGATGTTTTCGGGAGCCACGCCGAGGTTGTCGAGCATCGAGACGACAGCCTTGCTCATGGGTCCGGGACCGCACATGTAATACTCGATATCTTCGGGAGCGGGATGGTCCTTCAGATAAGTCTCGTACATCACGTTGTGGACAAAACCAGCGGTGTAAGGCACGCCTGCTGCGTCGGCCGCCGGGTCGGGACGGTCGAGTGCGAGGTGGAAATGGAAATTGGGATATTCCTTCTCGATGCCGTGGAAGTCGTCGAGATAGAATACCTCGTTGAGCGCACGCGCGCCGTAGAAGTAGTGCATCTGACGGTCGGTGGTATGCAAAGTCTTTGCCATGTGCATGATTTGCGCACGCAACGGAGCCATACCGGCACCACCGCCTACCCAGATCATCTCGGGTTTCTCTGCCATGTCGGCAGGATGTTCCTTGACGTGGAAATCGCCGTAGGGACCCGACATAATGACCTTATCGCCAGGTTTGAGGGAGAAAATATAGGAAGAAGCGATACCAGGATTGACGTTCATGAAGCCCGAACGATCGGGTTTGAAAGGAGGAGTGGCGATACGAACCGTCAGCATGAAAACATCGCCTTCGGCGGGATAGTTGGCCATAGAATAGGCTCTCACTGTCGGTTCGGTGTTCACGCAATGGAGGTCGAACATCTTGAATTTCTCCCAAGAAGGCAGATATTCGGCACCGATAAGGTCACGGTCGAAGTCGGCATAATTGATTTTGAACGTTGGAATCTTGATTTGTGCGTATGAACCGGGAATGAAATCCATGTGTTCACCAGCGGGAAGCTGCACCTTAAATTCCTTGATGAAGGTTGCCACGTTGCGGTTGGAGATAACGGTACATTCGTACTCCTTGATGCTGAGGATCGACTGCGGTACGGCAATCTTCATGTCCTCTTTCACCTTCACCTGACAGCCCAGACGCCAATGGTCCTGAATCTGCTTGCGAGTAAAGAATCCCACCTCGGTGGGAAGAATGGTACCGCCACCTTCCAGCACACGGCATTTGCACTGGCCGCAAGAACCTTTGCCGCCACAAGCCGAAGGAAGGTGAATCTTCTGCTCGGCAAGTGTCGAAATAAGCGTGTTGCCTGTGGGGACTTCCAGTTTTTTATCGTCATTAATAGTGATGGTCACGTTGCCCTGAGGAATGAGCTTGGCACGCAGGATAAGCAGCACTGCCACCAAGACCAAGATGACCACCAAGAAAACAACCAAAGCAGTAATTATAGTTTGACTCATTATGATTTGTTGATTTGAAGATTTTCAGATTTTCAGATTTGGAGGGCTCCATCCCCTAGTCACTATTCACTATTCACAACTTAATACCCATGAACGACATGAACGCCAATCCCATGAGACCCGTAATGATGAAGGTGATACCTACACCCTTGAGTGCAGGAGGTATGTGGGAATAGCGCAGTTTCTCGCGGATGGCGGCAATGCCCACTATAGCGAGCAGCCAACCAATACCGGAACCAAGGGCAAAGCAGGTAACCTCACCGATGTTGTCGTAAGCACGCTGCTGCATGAAGAGCGATCCACCCATCACGGCGCAGTTGACGGCAATCAAGGGCAGAAAGATACCCAAAGAGTTGTACAGCGCAGGACTGAATTTTTCCACAACCATCTCCACAATCTGGGTAATGGCGGCGATAACGGCGATGAACATGATGAGCGAGAGGAAGGAGAGGTCAACACCTTTCAAACTGTCGCTGATCCATGACAAGGCACCAGGTTCCAACACATATTTGTTCAACAAGTAGTTGACGGGAACGGTGATGGTCAGCACAAAGGTTACCGCAACACCCAATCCCAACGAGGTCTTCACGGTCTTCGACACGGCAAGGTAGGAACACATGCCGAGGAAGAAGGCGAAAATCATATTATCGATAAAGATCGACTTGATAAATATATTGAAATATTCCATGTTTTTAAGTTTTAAGTATTGAGTTTTAAGCTTAGCGTTTATCTTCCGCAAAAGACTTCTTAACTCTTAACTAATTACTTCTCGCAGAGCTCCTTGTCCTTGGAACGCTGAATCCAAATAATGACGCCCACGAGAATCAAAGCCATAGGAGCCATGATGACAAGGCCGTTGTTTTCGTAGCCAATCTTGTACATTCCAAGTTTCTCCATAACAGGGAAACCCCAGATGGTGCCGCTGCCGAAAAGCTCGCGGAAGAAGCCCAAGATGACCAAGATGATGCCATATCCAAGACCGTTGCCTACACCATCGAGGAAAGACTCCCATGGTTTGTGGCTCATGGCAAAGGCCTCAAGGCGTCCCATGACAATACAGTTGGTGATAATCAATCCCACATATACAGAGAGTTGTTTGCTCACGTCATAAACGTATGCCATCAGCACCTGGTTGACCAAGATTACCAAAGCCGAAACGACAACCAGCTGGACAATGATACGGATGCGCGGAGGGATAGTGTTGCGCATCAGAGAGATGATAAAGTTCGAAAGCGCCACAACCACCGTGACCGACAAAGCCATTACCACGGCAGGTTTCAGCTGCGCCGTTACCGCCAAACAAGAGCAGATTCCCAAAACCTGAACGGTGATTGGGTTGTTCTTCAGCAGCGGAGTCGTGAAAAGTTTCTTGTTCTTACTCATTGCTTACCTCCTTTTCGTTGGCCTCCTCTTGGGGAGCGTCAGCTGCATTCTCAGCCACGGCTTCCACTGCCTGGCCTTGCAGCATGTTGTTGATAAAAGCTTGATAGCGCATAAGGTCGTCGCCCAACATGGCACTCACGCCATTGGAGGTCATAGTGCCACCGCTGATGGCATCCACCTCATGAGCGCCGTTGGGGTCTGCATTTTTCTTGACGGCGATAGAGACCACATTGCCACTCTCGTCGAGAATCTGCTTACCGATAAATGGCGCCTGGAATTTCTCGGTGGTAATCTCGGCACCCAAACCAGGAGTCTCGCTATCGTGGCTGAAAGTAACACCTACAACGGTGTTGAAATCCTCGTCCAAAGCGATGTTTGCATATACTGGACCCCACAAGCCATTGCCTTGGGTAGGAATCACATAGCCCGTCTTGCCATCCTTCTGGAAAAGATATACGGGGAATGCACCCTTTGCACCAGACTTTTCCTTGTTCTGCTCGTCCTTGAGGTTGATGGCGAAAGCTCTCACCTCCCCCTTGACCATATTGTCGGCAGCGATGTCGTATTCCGAAACCACTTCACCGTTTGTTCCCACAGTCAATTCGCTGGTAAAATACTGTTTGTAGAGCGCTTCGGCACCGTCACGGTCCGTAGCCACATTGATGGCAGCGAGAAGCGTCTGCATCTTCTCATTGCGCACATTCTCCTGCTGACGGTCCTTGAGACCCATGGCAACCACCGAAAGAATGACAGCCACCACAGCCACCAATGCCGCAGCATAAATGAAGATATATTTGTTGCTAAAATTTTTCATTTCTAATCCTCCACTCTTCATTTTTCAATTTTAATTCTCGACTGTCTGCGCTTGATGTTGCGCGACACCACGCAATGGTCGATGAGCGGTGCGAAGCAGTTCATCAGCAAGATGGCGAGCATCATGCCCTCGGGATAGGCGGGGTTGAGTACACGCAAAACCACAGCAAAGGCACCAATCAAGAAGCCATAAATCCATTTTCCCGCATTGGTCTGGGCGGAAGTTACGGGATCGGTAGCCATAAATACGGCACCAAACAAGAAGCCACCCATCAAGAAATGATAGTAGAACGGCAACTGCATATAAGCGTTTGCGCCGATAGTGTTGAATAGCAAGCCCATCACGCCGCCACCCAGCACCACGCTGAGCATTACACGCCACGAAGCGATGCCGGTAAGCAGCAACAACGCGGCACCCAACAAAATGGCGATGGCAGAAGTCTCACAGGTAGAGCCTGGAATGGTTCCGATGAACATATCGAGCAGCGAAGCCGAAGGTCTTACGCCACCAGCCATCATCTCGCCGAGCGGCGTAGCGCCCGTAATGGCATCGGAACCCCAAAGGTCGGCGGCAATCCATACTTTGTCGCCCGACATGTGGGAGGGATAGCTGAAGAAGAGGAAAGCACGAGCCACCAAGGCGGGGTTGAGGAAGTTCATGCCCGTACCGCCAAACACCTCTTTGCCAATGACAACGGCAAAAGCAACAGCCAAAGCCAGCTGCCAGAGTGGCGTGGTAACGGGGACAATCATCGGGATGATAAGACCCGTAACGAGGAAACCCTCGTTGACCTCGTGGTGACGGATTTGGGCGAACATGAACTCAATGCCCAAACCTACGACGTAACTCACCACAATGAGCGGAAGCATTCTCAAGAAACCAAACCAGAAGCAGCTCCAAAGCATGTACCACACGCTGGAGTCAATATTCCACGACATATCGTTCAATGCAGTCTGGTATCCGATGTTCCACATGCCGAAAAGCAAGGCAGGCAACATTGCGATGACCACCAAGATCATCGAACGTTTCATATCCACAGCGTCACGGATGTGGCTACCCTGGCGCGTCACGGTGTTGGGCGTGAATGCAAAAGTCTCAAATGCCTCGAAGGTGCTGCTCAACCAAGGTAATTTTCCACCCTCGGAGAAGGTGGGCTTGATTTTGTCGATAAAATTTCTCAAACCGTTCATCATCACATAGCCTCCTTTCTGATGGTCTCCAAGGCTTCACGAATGACGCTTTGGATTTCCGTCTTTGATGGGTCAATAAATTCGCAGAGTGCGAAATCCTCGGGTTCAACCTCGTAGATACCGAGATTCTCCATAAGTTCGATGTCGCCGATTATGGCAGCCTTAATCAACTGCAAAGGATAAATGTCGAAGGGGAATACCTTCTCGAAATTGCCTGAGAAGACAAAAGGACGCACACCGCCATGCAGGTTGGTGTCCACCTTGGTGGGGAAGAACTGAGAAATCAGCTTGGCAATCTTGCAGTCGCTGCCAACCAGCCAACCCGAGAGAAACGTCTTCGAATAGCTTGTCTTGTCCAAACCCGGCAACAGCCAACCCATAAAGTCGTAATAGTCGCCTTCGGGGAGCAAGGTCACTAATGTGTCGTAAGCACCCAAGAAACCATCCTTGGTGATTGTGGTACCCGTGAAGACATCGCCCGAGATAATTCTCACGTGGTCCTGATGTTTGAGCTGCTGGTCGAGGATGCTCGACAGACTGGCGCCTGCTGTAACCTCATAGTAGCGTGGCATACGCACCTCGGGGCCCGCCAAAGCGAAACGCTTTTGGGGAGCGTAGCGACCCGTGCGCATCAACTCACCCATATTCGCCACGTCTTGCAGACCTATGGTCCAAATCACTTCGCCCTTGTTGATGGGGTCGATGGCGGCAATCTGCGTACCTACGTTGCCCGAAGGATGGGGACCCGAAACAGTGTGCACCTCCAGCTGCGAAAAGTTCTCCTGCAAGCTCTCGGCGAAAGGCTTCACACAGGTGGAATCAGGCTTGCAGCACAGATGCACCTTACCTTGAGTCAATCCACAAAGGGTTTTCAAACCCATCGCAAAAGCCTCTTCCCTACCCGCCATCACAAAGTCGGCATCGGCGGAAAGCGGAGCGCTCTCACATGCCGTGATGAAAATGGCTTTAGGACTATCGGCGGGATTGGCCACAATGCCGAAAGGACGCTGACGCAAAGCTGTCCACATACCCTTCTGGCAGAGGAATTCTCGCACATTTTCGGGAGCCGTAAAGCCTTCCGAGGCGGGCGCCTGCTCGGCATTGGCGGTAATCACCACAGCCAACAATTTACGTTTTGCGCCTCTAACAACCGATTTTACAACGCCATCTACGGGGGTACAGAACAGCACCTCGGGCTGACGTTTGTCGTAGAACAGCGCATCGCCAGCACTCACCTGTTGCCCCTCCTCCACGAGGAGTTTGGGCATCATGCCCACAAAATCGACAGGCTGCACTGCATAATCCTCAATTTTAGGCACAATGGCAAACTCAAGTTCCGCTTCGCCCAAAACATTGAGGTCTAAACCTTTTTTTATCTTTATATTCATAAGAAATGCTAAAAAATAGTCTGCAAAGATACGAAATTATCAGTAATTACCTTAATTCCACGAATTATTCTTGTTCTTTTGCCGTAAAAAAAAATACAATACGTTGTTAATAAACAACTTATCAAAAACTTATATTTCTCAATTATTTACCTAATTTTTGTGCTTCCCCTCACACAAAAAACGGCTATTATGGTGACAAAAATACAACTTTTTTCGGAATATGAGACTTTCGATGGTATTTTTTCAACAATAGATGCTCTAAAATTGAACAAAACGCAAATAAAAAGCGAGATTCGACAATAAAAAGAGTGGATTTCCGTTACTTTTAAGTTAAACCCTAATATAGCATACACATCGCTTTGCGCACTATAAACGCAGAAATTCAAGATTCAAACTCATAACTGTTATGCATTCCAAAGACATCAACCGACTCAAAGTAGTACTGGTCGAGAAAAAACGTACCAGCAAATGGCTGGCGACACAACTCGGCAAAGATCCCGCCACCATCTCCAAATGGTGTACCAATACCACCCAACCCAATTTGGAAACCCTCATCCACATTGCCTCCCTGCTGGAAGTGAAACTGGATGAATTAGTTTGCAATAACCAATAATACAAGCAACGGATGGGGTGGTATTGTGAAAAGAAAACTTTAGACTACACTATTGAGAAAAAACGTATTTTTGCAGAATAAAATAGCAATGGGAAATTTCTACTTCTTACATCATTTAATAAGATAACATTGACTCATGAATCAGAATCCGGAACAGATAGCGCGTGATGTAATTGATGATTTGCTTCAACAAGCAGGTTGGGTAATTCAATCGAAGGCAAAGATTGATTTCTCGGCTGGTTTGGGTGTTGCCGTACGTGAATATCAAACGGATTCCGGGCCTGCTGATTATGTTCTCTTCATAAATAGGAAACCTGTTGGCATTATTGAGGCGAAACGCGAAGAAGAAGGAGTAAATCTTACTATGGTGGAGGAACAGGCAGCTCGATATGCAAATGCAAAACTGAAATATTTGAACAACGAGCCGTTGGTGTATGTGTATGAAACCACGGGAACTGTTACTCATTTCACCGATTATAGCGATCCGAAACCCCGTAGCCGTGCAGTGTTCGCTTTTCATAAACCTGAAACTATCGCAGAATGGATTCGCAACGGAAGAAGTCTTCGCAACAGATTGCAGGATTTCCCCACATTGGACATAACAGGCTTGCGTCCTGCACAGATAAAGGCGGTCGTGAATTTGGAGGAGTCTTTCAAAAACAATCGTCCTCGCGCTTTGATACAAATGGCAACGGGAGCAGGAAAAACATTTACGGCAATTACTTTTATATATCGTTTACTCAAATTCGCAAAGGCAAAACGGATTTTATTCCTTGTCGATACCCGCAATTTAGGTGAACAGGCCGAACAGGAATTTATGAATTTCCGCCCGAATGACGACAACCGCAAGTTTACGGAATTGTATAATGTTCAGCGGTTGAATTCAAGCTATATAGCGAGCGATAGCCAAGTGTGCATCTCTACAATTCAACGCCTGTATTCTATTTTGAAAGGTGAGGAAATGGACGAAAGCGCCGAAACCGACAATCCGAATGAATCGACTTGGCTGCAACAAAAACTGAAGGAACAAAAGGCTGTTCCTGTTGAATATACGGCAAAGGTTCCAATCGAGCAGTTTGATTTTGTCGTAATTGATGAATGCCACCGAAGCATTTACAATCTTTGGAAACAGGTCCTTGATTATTTCGATGCGTTTTTGATAGGCCTTACTGCCACGCCTGATAAAAGGACGTTCGGTTTCTTCAACGAAAATGTCGTGAGTGAATATACGTATGAGCAATCGGTTGTTGACGGCGTGAATGTGCCGTATGATGTTTATACCATAGAAACGGAAATATCTAAGAACGGAGGCTTGATTAAGGCTGGCTGGTATATCGATTATCGTGATAAGGCTACCCGCAAGACTCGTTGGCAACAGGTTGATGAGGATACTGAATACAAAAAGAACGACTTGGATAGATCTGTGGTGAACCCAAGCCAGATTCGTACGGTAATCAGGCAATTCCGCAAGGCATTGATGGAGGAAATCTATCCTAACAGGTACGACGAAAACGGGCAGTATGAAGTGCCGAAGACATTGATTTTTGCAAAAACCGACAGCCACGCCGACGACATTATCAATATTGTTCGCGAAGAGTTCAACGAGAGCAACGATTTCTGCAAAAAGGTAACCTACAAGATTGACGAAGATCCAAAATCTGTCCTGAATCGTTTCCGCAACCAATACTATCCTCGCATTGCCGTTACGGTTGATATGATAGCAACGGGAACCGATGTCAAGGCTCTCGAGGTCCTTTTGTTTATGCGCGATGTCCGCAGTGCGAATTACTTTGAACAGATGAAAGGTCGTGGAACCAGAACAATAAACGAGGATTCGTTGCAATTGGTGAGCAAAACGGCCTCGGCAAAGACACACTTTGTGATTGTTGATGCCGTGGGTGTAACGCAGACAAAGAAAACCGACAGCCGTCCGTTGGAGCGCAAACCTACAGTCCCGTTGAAGGATTTGCTGGGGGCTGTAACCATGGGTGTTGTGGAAGAAGATTTGTTCACCTCGCTTGCCAACCGTCTGATTCGGCTCGACAAAGAAGTCACCGAAAAGGAGCGTGAGAAAATAGAATTCCTTGCAAAAGGAAAGAGTTTGGGACAAATGAGTGCCGAATTGTTGAATGTTTTCGATGCAGACAAGATAGAAGATGAGGCAAACTTGGAACTGCAAAAAATTCCCCGAGCGGAAATTACGCCTGCCATAGAGGAACAAATTCGCGCAAAGGCACAGCAAAAACTTGCCGACATTGCAAGCAGTACGTTCAATGGCGAGTTGAACGAATATATTGTTACCGTTCGCAACCTGCACGACCAGAAGATTGATACGGTGAACATAGATGCTGTCTTGCGCAGTGGATTCAACAGCTTTACACAAGAAAAGGCAAAGGAAACCATTGCATCGTTTACAGAATATTTGGAACAACACAAAGACGAGATTATGGCATTGAGCATATTCTACAACCAGCCCTACAATCGCCGCAACCTCACACTGAAAATGGCGCAGGAGCTGCTCGAAAAACTGAAGCAGGACAAACCGTTGCTTGCCCCTTCGTATGTGTGGGATGCCTATTGTGCCGTTGAGAATGTAAAGGCGAACCAGCCCAAGGCGGAACTTACTGCATTGGTCTCATTGGTGCGCCACGCTTGCGGAATCGACAAAACATTGGCGGCTTTCGATAGTGTGATAGATAAGAATTTTAATGCATGGCTGTTCCGCCAACACACCGGTAACCGTAACCGCTTTACGCAAGAACAGATTGACTGGTTGCGTATGATTAAAGACCATATCATTAGCAGTTACCACCTTGACCTTGATGATTTGGACTACACGCCCTTCGATGCCCAAGGCGGACGGGGCAAAATGTACCAATTGTTTGGTAACGAGATGGAGAAAATTATTGAGGAATTGAATGAAGTGTTAGTAGCGTAAAAAATAGAATAAAACGATGAACAAAATTCGAAGAATATTCCATCCCGTTGGTCAAGGAGCTTTCTATTCCGAAAGACATCCTGATTTTAATATCGTATATGATTGCGGTAATTGGAAAAATAGTAAAGCTGCACGAAATGTTGTCAACCAGGCTTTTGACAAAAATGACACAATAGATATATTATTTATTTCTCATTTTGACTACGATCATGTTTCAATGATAGGGACATTAAAAGATTCTGTCAAAAGTATAAAACATGTCGTGTTACCTTTGTTGCATGATGATGATGAAAAGATTTTATTGAAGGCTTTCAATCATTTCCATGCAAATTCAGCTCTATTGAATCAACTTATTGATGACCCACAAGCATTTTTTGGAGATGATACAAGAGTAGTATTTGTCAATGCGTCTGATAATTCCGAATTACCCATTAATGATAATCAAGAATCTATTAATTTGGAAAATCTTTCGGCAAAGCAAAAAATAAACAGTGGTGTTAAAATACAATTAAATACAAGTAATGACTGGGTGTTTATTCCATATAATTATGAGAATACATCACGCTCAAAAATGTTGAAAGACGAATTAACAAAAGAAAATATTAGTATTTCTGATCTTAAGAATGTTGATTTTTTGACAAAAAACAGTAAGAAAATTAAAGGAATCTATGAAAAGATAGACGGGAACATTAACGAAAACTCCTTGATAGTGTACTCGGGTCCTCTTCATGATAATCATCATTATCATTTTGTTGATGCTTATTACAATTGTTTATGGGATTGGCATTGCTTATACCGCTATCATCACTACGTTGATTTTCACGGCTTATGTCATAAACCAGCATGTGTTTATTCAGGCGATGCTGATTTTAATAAAGTCCAAATTCATAATATTTTTCAGCGTTATTGGAAGAATGTTGGCACCATTCAAGTACCACATCATGGGTCGAAGAACTCATTTAACTTTAGTTTCGGCTTTCATACACAACAAGAGTCTTTTATTTGTCCTGTTTCATTTGGAACGAACAATACTTATGGACATCCTTCAGGGAAAGTGTTAGGGGAATTACTTCAATGTGAAAATATTCCTATTGCAGTGACGGAGAAAATGGATTCTACGTTTATTGAAATTATTAATGTTTAAAAGAGTAGTAATAGTTTTGAAATGAGATTTTCCGCATCCTCCAAGACAAGGAATACATTTCAGAGTTTGACAAGGGAATGGAAAATTATTTGAAGGGAGAAGAATGAGGATGATTACTGATGAGTTAAATGAAGTGTTGGTGGCATAATAGGATTATGAAAAAGTGAGACACTGTCTTACCTTTTTTGAATGAAATCATTTGAATAATAGATTATGATTGAAAAGATTAAAAGCATACAGAAAATAGCCGTTTTCAATGATTTTGATTGGGATAATTCGGTAAAAGATAAAAACGGAAATGTGCTAACATTTAAGAAAATAAATGTTTTATATGGTAGGAATTATTCGGGCAAAACAACTTTGTCCCGAATTATCCGAGCTTTAGAAATAGGGAAAATATCTGACAAATATGATTCGGGTAAAAGTTTTAGTGTGATCGTAGATGGAAGTCCTGTTAAACAAGATAATCCGACAAATCACTCAAAAACTATACGTGTTTTTAATGAAGATTTTGTGAGAGATAATTTATCATTTCCATATAATGATGATGGTAATATTTCGTCTTTTGCAGTATTAGGAGAAGATAATAATACCATTCAAACCCAAATAGATAATATAAATAATGAATTGGGTAAAAATGTAGAAGGAGAAGAAAAAACAGGGCTTTACAAAGAACAAGAAGTAAAGGATGGCGAATACAAAAACGCCAATGACGCTTATAAAGATGCTAATACCAGACTAGAAAACCAACTAAGATCTAAAGCTACTGAAGATAGACAACATTCCATAAAATACAATCCTGATTTATATGGCGACCAAAACTACAACCTTTCCAAGTTGAAGAATGAAATTGAGCAGGTTTTGCAAAATACATACACACCTATTTCTGATGAAAAGAAAGAAGAGTTGAAGCGACTGCTCAAGGAGGACGCTAAAGCAGAAGTTCCTATGTTGTCAATAACAGAAGTGGATTTTTCTGATGTTGCTGATAAATCCAAGAAATTAGTAGAAGAAAAAATCGTTCAAAAAGAGAAAATCGAAGAATTAGTCAATGCAGACTTAATCAATTGGGCTAAGCGTGGTAAAGAATTACACCAACAAGGAGATAAATGTGCTTTTTGTGGTAATCCAATTACTTCTGATAGATGGACATTACTTAATAACTTTTTTGATGATACGCAGAAAAAACTAGAAGAAAATATTGATTCGTTAATCGGTGATATTACAAATGTGTGGTCAAATATAGATGCCCTTTCTATTGATAAAAATCTGTTTTATTCCACATTTCACACTAAAATAGATGGCTTAAATGTTCAATTATTAAAAGAGAACATCAAGAAGTCTTTGGATTCATTGAAGAAACAACTTCAATCAAAGAAAGATGATTTGTTTGGAACGAAAACATTCATTCCTGTTACAGATTATACAAATGAATTAAATTCCTTTTTCAAAGATTATAATGAAATCGTTGCACAAAGCAACCAATTCACAAAAGAATTGAAAAAGAAAAGGACGGAAGCCCAAACGTCGTTAAGATTATACGAAATATATAATTTCGTTGGTACGATAGATTACAAAGGCTGCCAAAAAAATATTAGGCAATTGGAGGCACAGAAGAACGCAAAAGAAACAGAAAAGAAAAACATTGATTCCAAAATAAAAAACAAAGAGGATGAAATCGAACAACTAAAAGCAAGAATGAATGATGAACAGAAAGGAGCCGAAAAAGTAAGAGAATATTTGTCTGAATTTTTTGGTCAACTTCATCTTTCATTAAAGGCCGAGAAAGAAAATGAAATGGATAAATCATATAAATTTTCTATACTTAGAGACGGAAATCCAGCCTATAATTTGAGCGAAGGGGAATGCAATATGATTGCCTTCTGTTATTTTATGGCAAAATTGGAAGACGTCTCAACCCAAGGAAAGAAGCCGATAATATGGATTGATGACCCGATTTCCAGTTTAGATAGCAACCATATTTTCTGTGTATATTCATTGATTCATAAAAAGATTGTAGCTGATGATAATTTCGAACAACTTTTTATTTCAACTCACAATTTGAATTTTTTGAAATACTTGAAAAGATTGCCTGCTAATGATAAGAATAAGTTGTCTTTGATTATTTCGAGATATGATAAAGTCTCTGTCATTGAAGAAATGCCAAAGTATATGGAAGAATATGTGACAGAATTCAATTATTTGTTCAAACAAATATATGATTGCGCCAACTTGGTTCAAGTTGACGACACGAATTATACAACGTTTTATAATTTCGGAAATAACGCTCGTAAATTTCTCGAAATCTTTTTGTATTATAAGTATCCAGATATGTATAATCAAAACAGAGAAGAAGACGCACAAAGAGAAAGACGAAAATTATTTTTTGGAGATGGCATAGAACCTATTTATACTAACAGACTTGTAAATGAGTATTCTCATTTGTGTGGAACTTTTGAAAGAGGTGAGAGCCTTGTTGATGTCCCTGAAATGAAAACCATAGCTCAATTGATTTTGGAAAAAATAAAGGAACAGGATGAGCAACAATACAATGCATTAGTAAATAGTATATCATAGATTAGAAGATATGTCCACATACCCAACATATAAATTAGGCGATGTTGCTGATATATTGGATTCTTTCCGAAAGCCAATAAACTCTACGGAACGCACCAAAAGAATTCAAGGTAAAAAGGAAAATGAATTGTACCCATATTATGGTGCGACAGGTCAAGTTGGTTTGATTGACGAATTCTTAACTGACGGGGAATACGTTTTAGTTGGCGAAGACTGTGCCCCTTTTTTGGAACCATTCAAAAATAAATCTTACATAATACATGGCAAAGCGTGGGTAAATAATCACGCTCATATATTATCGGGAAAGAAGGATGTATTGTCAAACCAATATTTGAATTATTTCCTTAATTCGTTTGATTATAGAGGATATGTAAATGGAACAACGAGATTAAAGCTGACGCAAGGAAATTTAGTGGAAATCCCCATCCCTCTTCCCCCTCTCCCCACCCAGCACCTCATAGTAACCCGCATAGAATCCCTTTTTGCCGAATTGGACAAAGGCGTGGAAAAACTGAAAACCGCACAGCAACAACTAAAAGTGTATAGGCAGGCAGTGCTGAATGATTGCTTAACTAAGGGTAGTGAGAAGTGGGAGAAAGTGAAGTTGGGTGAGGTCGCGGAAAAAATTCAAATCGGTCCTTTTGGAACGCAATTGCATAAATCTGATTACATAGAAGGAGGCATCCCTTTAATAAACCCGATGCATATTTCTGATAGAAAAATATTTCCTGACAATTCTTTTTCAGTATCTACAGCCAAATACAAAGAATTGGAGAATTATTATCTCTCAACAAACGATGTCGTTCTTGGCAGACGGGGTGAAATGGGAAGATGTGCAGTTGTCAGTGAAAATGAAAACGGAATGCTTTGCGGTACAGGTTCTTTATTCATTCGAGGAGGAAAAAATCTTTATGCAAAATATTTGTGTTATCTGTTAAGTAGTCAAAGAATCATAGCATATTTTGAAAATTCAAGTAGTGGGACAACTATGAGCAATTTGAATAGAGGAATTGTTGAGAATACAGAAATTCCCCTTCCTTCTCTTCCCACCCAGCAGCGCATAGTCCAAGAAATCGAAACCCGATTATCGGCTTGCGATGTGATGGAGAAAAACATCGCCGAATCGTTGCAGCAATCCGAGGCATTGCGGCAGAGCATTCTCAAAAAGGCGTTCAGTGGGGAACTGGTGTGATGAGAAATGTATAAAACGAAATGATTTTGGCGTACAGGTATTACATACAATCGAATATCAATGATCGTTTGGAAACACATTATGGTGTTACCACATATTGTGGCATAAACGTGAATTGTGGTTGCGTTGCAAACCGTTGCGATGGCGCGTACCGTTGTGATGGCGCGTACCGTAGAGACAACGCATGCGTTGTCTCTACAATGGCAACAATGGTCCGACAATAAACCATATTGTGTCATCATATTTCATCATGTCAACATATAAATGTATCAAAATGTAATTTGTTGAATATAAACAATGTCAAACGATAGATTTCAAAATAAATACCGAATACCGTCCACCCGATTGCAGAATTGGGATTATGGATGGGGTGGAATGTATTTTGTAACCATCTGCACCGCTGGCCGTGAACATTCGTTTGGCGAAATCATTAATGGCGAAATGCAATTATCGCCTGTCGGTGCCATTGCCGATGTCCTGTGACACGAATTGAAAAACCATTTCGACAATATCGAATTGGATGCGTTTGTGGTTATGCCCAACCATATACACGGCATTGTTGCCATAAATAATTATGGGAACAATGACGAAACAACAACAACGAACACCGTGGACGGAATACGCACCGTAGAGACAACGCATGCGTTGTCTCTACAACCCCAATCCGCAAAAACCATCGGACAACAACGATTCCAACATCAGGGTTCGAAAACATTATCATCAATTATCGGGGCATACAAATCGGCGGTTTCACGTCATTCACACCGGTTGGGTTACGATTTTGCATGGCAATCCCGTTTTTATGACAATATTATCCGCAACAACGATGCATTGAACAGAATACAAGATTATATACACAACAATCCTAACAATTGGAACGAGGATAAATTTTATCAATTATGACAGAATCAACAATAATCTCGAAAATATGGAATATGGCCAACGTGCTGCGCGACGACGGCGTCAGCTATGGCGATTATTTGGAACAGATCACCTATCTGCTTTTCCTGAAAATGGCAGACGAGATGAACCAACCGCCCTACAACAAGGGGTTGAAATTTCCGCATCTGAAAGATTCCGAAGGCCACGAAATAGCCGATGGCGAATTTTGCGATTGGGAAACGCTTACAAGCAAGCGTGGTGCTGAACTTGAGGCATATTATGTACAAATGCTTCGCAGTCTGGGTACCGAAAAAGGTATGCTTGGTCAGATTTACACCAAGAGCCAAAATAAGATTCAGGATCCGGCGAAATTGCTTCGCGTAATCGAAATGATAAACAAGGAAAATTGGTCGCTGATGGGTTCTGATGTGAAAGGCAAGATTTACGAAGGTCTGTTGGAGAAAAATGCCGAAGACACCAAGAGTGGGGCAGGTCAGTATTTTACACCTCGTGCATTGATAAAGACAATGGTGGCGTGTGTGCGTCCAAAACCACAGAAGACCATTATCGACCCGGCCTGTGGAACTGGAGGTTTCTTCCTCGCTTCGTACGATTATCTTGCAGGTCAATCGTTAAACAAAGACGAAAAGCAATTCCTGAAGAAGAAGACTTTCTTCGGCAACGAGATTGTAGCAAACACCCGCCGTTTATGTTTGATGAACCTGTATTTGCACAACATAGGCGAGTTGGACAGCGAAGATTTCATTTCACCTAACGATGCCTTGGTGGCGGACAATGGTAATCGTTACGATTATGTGCTTACAAATCTGCCTTTCGGCAAAAAGAGTAGCATCACCATCACCAACGAAGATGGCGAAATAGAAAAGGAAGACTTGAGCTACAACCGTCAGGATTTCTGGGAGACGACTTCAAACAAACAGTTGAATTTCTTGCAACATATAAAGACGTTGTTGAAAGTAAGCGGACAAGCTGCAGTTGTTTTGCCCGACAATGTGCTTTTCGAAGGTGGAGCGGGCGAGGAAATCCGCAAACAACTTATGAAAACAACGGAACTGCACACCATCCTACGGTTACCTACGGGCATTTTCTATGCCAATGGCGTGAAGGCAAATGTGCTGTTTTTCGACAACCGTCCTGCCAGCAAGGAAGTGCAGACCAAAGACATCTGGATTTACGATTATCGCACCAATATTCATCACACT
>JAZLKZ010000098.1:0-33770 GCA_045597845.1 Bacteroidales bacterium
TTTATCTTGAAACATATACGACCTTTTTCTCTGGTCGCAAAGTTACAAATTCAAGTCCGTTGACTTCTAAAATTACTCGTAAAAGACTATATTCCTGTTATTTCAAAGAACGGTTAGCACACTTTAATGGGACAGTAGTGATATGCAGAAGCAATACGGCGAGCTTCTGAATTTGGTATGGAAGGTGGGTCCTACTCAAATATTTACAAGGCGTTTGAATCGTTTGAAAAATTCAAATAGTATCAGCCCAATAAATCACGCCTTGGCTCTTACGCAAAGGTCGGTAGGTAATCCCCAAAAATTTCGTATCTTTGCACTTTACTTTTTTATTGTAATAATTATAAAAAGCTATATTTATGGAAAAACTGATCATTACTGCTGCTATCTGTGGCGCAGAAGTTACCAAGGAACAGAACCCAAACGTTCCTTACACTGTTGAAGAAATCGTTCGCGAGGCAAAGTCGGCCGTTGACGCTGGCGCAGCTATCGTTCATCTCCACGTTCGTGAGGACGACGGCACTCCCACCCAGAGCCATGTCCGTTTCCAGGAATGCGAAGAGGCTATCTACAAAGCTTGCCCCAATGTCATTTTGATTCCTTCTACTGGCGGTGCTGTTGGCATGACTCCCGATGAGCGTCTGGACTCCACCAACACTACTCCAATCCCCGAGATGGCTACCCTCGACTGTGGTACCTGCAACTTTGGCGACGGGATTTTCGACAACACCATGCCTACCATGCGTGCTTTTGGCAAACGTATGATTGAAAAGGGTATCAAGCCCGAATACGAGTGCTTCGAGATGGGCCATTTGGACACCATCCTCACCATGGCTCGCAAAGGTCAGGTTCCCGGCGATCCTATGCAGTTCAACTTCGTTTTGGGTGTTCCCGGCTGTACTCCCGCAACCGTTGACAACCTTTGCTGGTTGGTGAACAAGATTCCCGCAGGCAGCACTTGGACTGCTACCGGTATTGGCCGTTATGCCTTTACGTTGGCTGCTCCTGCCATCGCTATGGGCGGTAACGTTCGCGTTGGATTCGAGGACAACCTCTATCTCGAACGTGGCGTGTTGGCAAAGAGCAACGGCGAATTGGTTGACAAGGTGGTTCGCATGGCGAAACTTCTCGGCCGCGAAATCGCTACTAGCGACGAGGCACGTGAAATCCTCAGTCTCAAGAAAAGATAATTGGTAAGATGTTCCTCGGGCAGGCGTCAGCCTGCCCGAACCTTTTTATGAAATATTGAATGATGAAAAGATTGTTTCTTGTTATGCTGGCGGTGCTGCTTGGTACTTCGGCTGTTGCGCAGACCGAGGCCGACCTGTTCCGCTCAAAGTTGAACAGATTCCACAAGCGCGACGCCTCTCTGCTTTACCAACAACGTCAATTCCCTATGGGTAAGGTGGTTGCGGCAACCCCATCTAAGGACGCGCAGGGTTTGCAACTTCCTGAAAACAACTGGTTTCCAGGAGAATGGGAAGAAGTAAGGGCCGTGGTGGTTACCTGCTACTACGAATATTTGGTTCCCGGTCATGAATCCAGCATATATTGGATGGCAGATCCATTGGTATCGGGCTATGCCCAATACTACCAGTACAGTTTGTCGCTTCAGGATTGGACAGAGCAGGGTTCTGGTCCCTATACCGCTGTTATTGATACCACTTCCACTTTTGGCAATGTGTTCTTTTACTTGATGGATGCCATTCAAATGGGTGGCGCGGAAGCGTGGGTGCGCGTCGAAGCTGCCGAGGATTCCAACATCGTGCTCCGAAAGTTGGATCGTATGGGCCTCCGCCACGAGAACGTGCGCTTTATTGTTGGAACGGGTAACTCTTTCTGGTATCGCGACTGCGGCCCTATCGCTTTCTACTATGGCGATCAGGACAGCGTGGGAATGGTGGATTTTGGCTATTATCCCGGTCGTGCGCTTGACGACTCGCTGCCACATCTTATCGAGCAGCAGATGGGCATCCCCAACTTCATCACCTCCATTGAGTGGGAGGGCGGAAACTGCCTCGTTGATGGCGCCGGCATGGTCATCTCCAGCGATGCTATCTATTCCGGCAATTTAGATGACGTGGGTCAGCTTACTTGGGACGGTGTCAATCCCAATACCATCAACTACAGCACTAAGCCCCGTCTGACACGTCAGAACGTAAAGGATTCCTTGGCGCATATCCTCGGTCCGCGTGCCACTTATATCTTGCCCGCTTTCCGCTACGACGGTGGCACGGGTCATATTGATTTGTATGCCGATATGTGGGATGAGAACGAGTTCGTGTTCTCCAAATTCCCAGAAGCTTACAGCCGTTGGATTGACTATACGACGGCTTCGAAAAACATCGACTCGTTGCTGAGCTACGACAGCTATTTCGATGCTCCCTACAAGTGCCACTACATTCCGTTCCCTTGTACCGACAATGGTGGTACGTTTGCTAGCCAAGTGGCTTACAATAGAAGCTATACGCGAACATATTCCAACCACACTTTCGTGAACAATGTGCTGGTGCAGCCTTGCTTCTCGGCGGTTGTAAACGGTGAGCCATCGGCTCAGTGGGACAAGGAACGCATCGACAGTGTACGTGCGGCATATCCAGGATATACTGTTTATCCAATCAACGTGAAGGAGTTTGACGGTAGTGGCGGCGCAATCCACTGCATTACCAAGCAGATTCCTGCCGATAATCCTATCCGCATTCTCCATCATTCCATCACCCGTCAAGATGGCGAGCAGACTTGTATTGCACGTGCCATTGAGGCTACGCTGACCAACCGCAGCGGCATTGCTTCGGCTGTCTGCATGTGGCGTGTGGATGGTGGCGAATGGCACAGTGAGACAATGGGAACGGGCGGCGACTCCGACATCTGGGGCGCTGTGATGGATTTCTCTCAAGCGGGATTGTCAAATGGACAGGAGGCTGTTGTGGAATATTATATTTCCGCTACGAGCAACAATGGCAAGACCATCACCAAGCCGATGACTGCCGCACAAGGCGGCTATTACACTTTCGACCTTGTCTATGATTCTTCTGTACAGGGCATTCAACCTACCGTAGAAGGCCGTTTCGGAAACTTCTATCCCAATCCGGCAAGCGATGTCGCCTATTTGGAAGTCACGCTTGGAAGTGGTATGATTCGAGACGTTCAGGTTGTGGATGTGATGGGTCGAATGGTTGCTCCAAAGGTTGCCGTTGAGCAGGGCAGGGTGGCGCTCTTCACCAACACCCTAGCCAAGGGCATGTACAGCGTGGTGTTTACTACTGGCAATGGCGAACGTGTTGTGCGCCGTTTGGTTGTCAAGTAGTTGTTGCAACAATATGATAAAAGATAGGGGCGCCGCTTCGCGGCGCCCCTATTGCTTTCCATTGAGGACAGATAAAAATTATTCCTGCAAAAGCTCTTTGTACAAGTCGTAGAGTGCCTGCGTGGTAATCTGCGGGTCGAATTTCTGTTTCTGAATCTCGGCTTTTTGCAACAGTTCCTCACGCAGCGTTTCGTCGGAAATGATGCGGTTGATTTGGCTTGCAATCTCGTCGATATTGTTAGGGTCGGCGTAGAGCACGGCGTCGCCGCCCACTTCGGGCATCGAGGAACAGTTGGATGTTAAGACGGGAACACCGCAGCACATCGCTTCGAGGATGGGAATGCCGAATCCTTCGAATTTTGAGACATACACTGCTGCAAGGCTGTTGGCATAGAGTGCAGGAAAGTCCTCGAATTCTGCATCGTCAATCAAATGCACTCTCTTTTGCAATCCTTTGGATTTTAGGCTGCTGAAGAGTTTAGAACGGTAGTTCCCATGGCATCCGCCCACTAGTACCAAATGCAGGTCTTCGGGCAGCTGGTGCATTGCCGCGATGATGGCTTCTTGGTTTTTGCGTTTCTCTATGGTTCCTACGCAAATGATGTATCGATCAGGCAATTTGTAGTCTTTCTTGACTTCGTTCTTGAACTTTTCGGAAATCTCTTCGCGGAAGATGGGGTCGCAAGATTGATAGAGTACGCGGATTTTCTCTTCGGGCACGCCAATATAGTGCATCAGGTCTTGCTTTGTCTGCTGGCTGATGGCGATGATGATGTCGGCGTTCTTGCAGGCGCTTTTTTGCTTGCATTGATGTATCTTGGCATCCAGTGCGCTGAAATATTCAGGGTTTCTCCATGCGATGAGGTCGTGCATGGTGACCACTTTTTTCACGCCTTTAGGGAGCCTTAGGGGAAGTTCGTGGCTGAGGCCGTGGAAGATGTCAATCTCGTCTTCGCTCATGTGTATCGACACGCCGAAAGAACGCCACAACCGTGGCAGATGCTTGTCGAAACCATGTGGTTGGCGAGTTGATATATTTGCGTATCCAGTAAAGAAAGTCTTGTAGTAGCCGTCCATTTTGGGTGCATACAACACGGAATAGACGTCTTTGTGCTGTTTGGCAAGCCCACAAATCAACATGCGACTGTAGTTGCCTAGTCCTGTCATGTTCTGGAACGCTCTTTTGGCGTCGAATCCAATAATCATAGTCTTGCGTGTGGTTTTAGTTCGGTTGTTGTGTTGATGAATAGCAAATTGAAGCAATTAATCAATTGCTTGAAGCGATTGCAAAATTACGCTTTTTTTTTGTATCTTTGCATTTTAATTATATTAAAAAATATGAATACGCTTTCTGTTGTCATCATCACTCAAAATGAGCAACGCAACATCGACAGATGCTTGGAGTCGGTAAAGGGCGTGGCTGACCAGATTGTGGTGGTCGATTCGGGCTCTACCGACGATACCGAGTCGGTGGTTCGTTCTTTTGGCGCCGATTTTGTCCATCACGATTGGGAAGGGTATGCGCAGCAGAAGAATTTTGCCGAAAGCCTTGCTACATGCGATTTTATCTTGTCGATAGATGCCGACGAGGCGCTTTCGGACGAGTTGCTATCAAGTGTGGCGAAACTCAAAAGCGACGGTTTTTGCCAGAACGAAGTGTATGAAGTCAAGCGATTGACTAATTTCTGTGGCGATTGGATCCATCACTGCGGGTGGTATCCCGATTCGAAGATTCGCATCTATGCCCGTGGCACTTCCCGATGGGACGGTTTGGTGCACGAAAGCTTGATTTTTTCGAACAATCCAAAAGTTGTTCCGCTTCGGGGCGATTTGCTGCACTATAGCTACTACAGCGTTGCCGAATTCATCAGCCGACAGGACCATTATTCCACTCTTGCGGCGCAGAAAGACCAAGGCAAGAAAGTTTCCCTGGCAAAGCTGGTTTTTAAGCCGATGTGGAAATTCTTGCGCGATTATCTCTTCCGTCTTGGCTTCCTCGACGGCAAGTCGGGCTACATCATCTGCCGCACCAACGCCTACTATACTTTTATGAAATATGCGAAGATGGGTGATCAGTGAATAGTGATTGGAAAACTTTTAATTTTTAACTCTTAACTAATTTCCCTCCCGTGCCTGCAATAAACGATTCCAACAAAGCGCTTTTTGCGCATCTCTCCCTTGAGGAAAAACAACGACTCTATGAGTCGGCTACAGCATTCTACAGCGAAAACAAACGCCAACTTTTCGACCGTCTGGTCCAGAATCGCACACGTCATATCAGTGTGGTTCTTGAAGATATTTTCCAGAGCCACAATGCCAGTGCAGTGCTTCGCTCGTGCGACTGCTTCGGGGTGCAAGACGTGCATGTGGTGCAAAACCGCAACGCCTACTGTCCCAACAGTGAGGTAAGCATGGGGTCCGACAAGTGGGTGGATTACTACACGCATCCTTCCATTCAGCAGACTTACGACGAGTTGCATCAAAAGGGATATAAGATTGTCGCCACGCTTCCCCACGAGAACGACACGATGATTGGCGACCTCGACATTTCGCAGCCTGTGGCGCTCGTTTTCGGCACGGAACTCACGGGATTGACGCAAGAGGCCATCGCCGGAGCCGACGCCTATGTCAAAATTCCCATGTATGGTTTCACCGAGAGTTTCAATATCTCTGTCTGCGCGGCGCTTTCGCTTTTCAGCCTAACGGAACGGATGCGCAAAGACCCTTCCATCTCTTGGCAATTGAGCGAAGCGGATCAACTTACCCTTAAACTCTATTGGTCCATGCAGGTAATCCGTGACGGCCGTCGGGTAATCGACCACTTGATGGATATTTTGAAAAGTGAAAAATAATAGTTATTTCTTGACTAATTATCAATCGACAATTGTCAATTTTCAATTATATTCGTATCTTTGTTATCATCAAACCCATTGGAATAATTTATTAATTTATTTAATATGAAAAAGTTAGTTCTTTTTGCATTGCTGGCCTTTATTTGCTCGACAGCAATCTATGCGCAAAAAACCGTAAAAGAATCCGACGTTCCCCAGCGTTATGTAAAGGATTTCCAGAACAAACAGAAAGACGCCACCTCCGTTGTTTGGTGCGCCATCGATTCCACCACTTTCTCCGCCACTTTCCAGTCGGATGGTGAAAAACAGGCTATGATTTTCTCGCCCAAAGGCACCGAAACCCGCTACTATGTTGATTCACACTATTATCCACAGAGCATCAAGGATACAGTGGCTCACCAGTACAAGGGTTACAAACTCTCCGACCTTTATGTGCGTTCCGCCAAGAACAAGACCACCTATCAGGCGCGCGTTGCCAAGCGTTGCGGTTTCCTTTTCTGGAAACACGATTGCGATGTGCAGCTGCTCAATTTCGAGGCAACTGGCAAATTCATCGACGCCCAGCCCGAATAATAATTATTCAAAAAATACGCAAAAAGGCGCTCCTTGGGGCGTCTTTTGCTTTCTGAGAGGGTATCCAGATAAATGAGAACTATGAAATCGCGGTTTCTGTCTTTGTCGTTATTGCTGTCGCTTTCTTTGGGAACGATGGCACAGCAGGTGCATTCCTCCAATGCTTTGCTTGATAGCGCATTCCGATTGGCGGTGTGGACAATCGACCACAATACGCACGACGGCATCATCCTCGCAGGTGGCGGCTATGGCGGCGAGTGGACGCGCGATTGTGCCATCAACTCGTGGAACGCTGTGAGCCTTTTGCGTCCCGAGGTGGCTGAGAAATCGTTGTGGAGCGTAACCGAAAATGGTGTGCGTATTGGACATCAGTATTGGGACAAAATCATCTGGGTGATAGCGGCATACAATCATTACCAAATTACTGGAGATACTGCTTTTTTGCGAAAAGCCTATTGCTGCAGCCGCACCACGATGGAGGAACTGGAACGGCTGTGTTTCGATTCTACTTATGGCCTTTTCATGGGCCCTGCCGTGTTCCAGGACGGCATTGCAGGCTACGACGAACCGGTGTATGACCCTGCAAAATGGGACGACTCTTATGCGCTGCATCATCCACATTCCGACTCAATTCGTTGTCTCAGCACCAATGCTGTCTATTACAGGGCTTACGGCTGTCTTAATATGATGGCAACTGTTTTGAAGGAACCTCCGGCAATATCGGTGTCGTTCCTGGAAAAAGCGTTGCGTTTGGCAAAAAACATCGAAAAGCATTTCTATCGCCCCGATTGTCACAGGTTCTATTATCTTATTGACCACAAAGGCGCACCTCACGACTATCAAGAGGGGTTGGGCGTGGCGTATGCCTTGCTGTTCAATCTTGTGCCTGTCGATGAATCTTTGGAAGTGATTGAAAATACTTATGTTACCGCCCATGGCATTCCGTGCGTCTATCCGTCGTTTCCAAGAAATACTCCCGATAAGCCTGGCCGTCACAATCTCATGATTTGGCCGCATATCAACGGTTTCTATGGCTCGGCGTGCGCTTCGCAGGGTGCGTGGAAATCGTTTTATTTTGAGTTGGAAAGCATGGCAGATCTCGCCGTCAATCGTGGCAAGGGTGATTTCTATGAGATTTATACTATTGATGGTGATCCGAGTGGCGGCTGGCAATGTGGCGCCCTGTGGGACAAAAAGGAACATCAGACATGGTGCACCACGGGTTTCCTACGAATGGTGCTCAATCACGTTTTCGGCATCGAACCTTTTGCGGGAGGTCTTATGCTGACCCCCCACGGTATGCAAGACAGATCAACTGTCCGTCTCGAAAACCTTCGCTACCACGATGCCAATCTGACTATCGAAGTCAACGGCTGTGGCGACAAGATTAAGTCTTGCGACATCCAAAACCTTCAGGAAACCATACATATCCCCCAAGATCGTTGTCGCCACCTTGTCATCCCCTCAATCCTGAAAGGAGAGGTGCTGGTGAGGATTGTTTTGGAATAAGTTTCGCGATAAAACGATTATCGCATTAGAGCCCTTCTCCATTCGGATATTTTTTCTTCTAATTTCTTTGCGTGTGCAGATGATGTTGACCCCACATATTTATGAGGAAAATCAAAATCAAAAGCATTCGCGGCCTCTTTCCCATTCAATAGAACCTTTTTGATTGTTCTATGTTCAATCAAAAACTTTTCAATATCATTAAGTCTCGGAGAGGCAATGTTCCCATCAAGCGAACCTTCTCGAATGCAACTTCCGTAAACGTCCCATAATGCTATATGGTTTTTGTGGAGGCAATTCAACTTCTCTCTATAATCAACAAATGGAGCGTTATTATTGTATATTGCCGAAATGATTTTCCAAAAGCTGTTGTTTGGATTAGCATAATACTCACCTGTTTTCAATGACAATGTTCCGGGCATAGAACCTAGAATAAGAATCTCAGAAGCGTTGTCGACTATAGGGGGAAGACTCTCGATAAAAGCACTCTCTCCTTGACGCTTAAGAATGGGTGTTGTCATGTTTTGACGGTTTGTAGAAACAAAATTTGAGTCTTCTATCGAAATAGTTCCATTTTTAACAAACGAACGGAAATTTTCAAGGGTATAGGGATGTCCCTTTGCAAAATCATTCCAATACAACCCCATTTTACGAAGTTTACTTCTTAATGTTATTTTCTGTTTGTTAGACGAGGCGGATTTTAGTTTTTTGATTAATTGCTCAATTATGCTAATTTGAGACTTACTATATTGCAATTTGGCGTTGTCATGTCTCATTATTTATTGGCATTTTGTTGGGTTGTAATTATTCGATAATTAATTCCTTTTGCTTGGCTTGATGTGATTCCGTTTTGCATATTCGTAAATGTCGACGGCATCTTCTAGCAGTTCATCACTGTCGAATTCGTAATAGGAGTCATCATATCCATCGGTGTTTACTACATAGTACTTTCCGTTGATTTGTTCTACTTCAAGATATTCCTGGTCTTCAAGGTCTGTTGTTACTTCTATGGTATAATGGTATTTGGGGGTTTTGTTTGTAGGCTGTTGGCTGATGCTTTCAATCAGTTCGTCGTACTGTTCTTTTTTAATGATGTTTTGCGTGTCCCGAGAGTCTTCGGTTTGTGGTTGCTTCATCGTCTTTATAATCCCAGGAATGAAAATAATCAAAACCACTATTCCTGCAAGAACGGCATTTTGTATTTCGCTTTTCTTATAGTCACGAGGGTCCATAGGCTGTTGTTGAAACGGTCTGTTTTTTTTGTTAATGAGTACTCTTCCTGTTTTGCGAACCATTCTTTGTTAAACTTTCGCTGCAAAGATACGAGTTTTATTAAAAACACAAGAAAAATTAATTAAATAATTTATGCATGTTTGTTATATGACTACTATGCAATTGCTTGGGTTTGATATAATAAAAATTAATGGAGTTCAAAAGGAATGGGTGCTTTGCAAAAGATATTCTTGAATGAGAGGACTGTGGAGATTGGAGAATGGTGTGATGACGACTATATAAATCAAGTGTTTGCCGCGATGATTGAAGTTGATAACAAAACGAAAAATGCAGCCAGTCGTATAAAACATGTGTTTGATGTTGCAAAATAATAGCTGATAATAAGTTTCGGTATTAATGTTTCCATTCAATGTGCCTGAATGCCTGAGTATTGTTAATAATGACAGACTCCTTAATTTCCCGAATGAAGAATGAAAAAATCGTTCCAAAATTAGTAGTTTTCCAAAAAAAAATCATAATTTTGCAATTATAAATAATTAGCTATTATGGATATTAAACCACTGAATCGAATTAAGGTAGTGATGACAGAACGAATGGCCTCAAACAAGGGCCTTGACGTGATATTGGGTGAAGATACTGTCTCTATCTTAAGGTGTGTCTCTATCACTTTCCAGTCCATGCTGGAAGTCCTTATTGTGGTTGCAAAGGCTTTAAAGTGTGATATTGGTAATCTTGTTTGCATGGATGGTCCTATGATTCTCAAAATACAAGATTAAATTTCAATACATCGTCCGGATATGCCTATTAACAAGAATGCACTTTTGCGTTATCGGATACTTGACCATTGTTTCAGTGATCGAAATCGCTACTACGAGATAGAAGACCTTGTTGACAAAGTGAACGAAGTGTTCTTGGAACTTTATGGAACTACTGTAAGTCTTCGTCAAATCCGTGCAGATATAACTCACATGCGTGACCGCATAACTTATAATGCACCTATTGTTGCTTATCAGTATGAGGGTAAGAAGTGTTATTACCGTTATGAGAACATGAACTTCAGCATCTTCAATAATGAGCTTTCTGCTGAGGAGGTGGAAAAACTTCAATCTACGATTGATATGTTGGGTCGTTATCGAGGTATTCCAGCAAACGCTTGGCTTGAAGAAGTGATTTCTAATCTTGAATATAGATTTGGTATAAAGGCGAATTCTGAAAATGTTGTTGCTTTTGAACAGAACGAGCAATTGAAAGGCCTGGAATTTTTAGCTGGACTGATTGACGCAACAGTTGCCCATCAGCCACTTGCTATTCTCTATCGTACCTACGCAGGCAAAGAAAAGGAATCAATACTTCATCCATACCATGTAAAACAGTATAACAATCGTTGGTTCTTGTTTGGGATGGAAGAAACTTCTCATGGTAATAGAATAGCAAACCGTCCTCTTGACCGAATTGTTAAGTTCACAAATGCGGATGTCGTATTTATACCTAACACAGAGGTTGACTTCGGTGTGCGTTTCAAGGACATTGTGGGTGTTACCATTCCTGACGATACCATAAAGGTAGAGCATGTTCAGCTTGGGTTTGACAAGGATCGTTTCCCCTATATCGTTTCAAAACCAATTCATCATAGTCAGAAAATTGTTGATGGTGAGAATCATATTATACAGATTGATGTGCGTCCGAACAAGGAACTTGAAGCACTTCTTTTGTCTTTCGGATCTCAAGTTGAAATTCTTCAACCACAATGGTTAAGAGAACAATTTTCAAGAAAAATTCGAGAATGTTATAAGATTTATTTTGCTGTGCACAAAGGCTGCACAGTAGGGTCGTAATTTTGCATCCGAAATTTGATTTGTTAAACCTAAATTTTGTTTGCATAAAGATGACAAAGGAAAACATGAACATTAGTTGTGAAACCGAGAAGTTTAACGAGGCCGTTAATCTGTTTTTTGGTATGCATCCGGACAAGAAGTTCTGGATTTTGATTGTTTTATATCTTGCAAAAACTAGGAAGTTGCGTGTTGTTGACAACTATGAAGGTAATGGTCTTGTCCTTGCTCGATTAGATGTTGAGATGCTTGGAAGTGGGAAATTGAGAAAAGAATGGAATGACAGTGGTGTATTTTCTCGTTTTGTATTGGCAGATGTTGATGACAAGTTGAGAAACATAATCGAAAAAATTGATTATGAAGAGCTGACTTCTCGTTTCGAGAACGAAAGTTTTAAAATCAAACAGTGGGAACCGGCCTATCTTGTTGAAGTTGCTGAGACTTTTATGAGTTTGTCGGATGAATGGTTTCAAGAAAACACATCTTGGGCATCTCAACAAATTCTGGTGAGATCTCAGCGTGGTTTTGGGCGAGCAATAGGTGGATTCTACCAGCCAAATGAAATTACTTGCCTTGTTGCATCTCTATTAGATGCAGAAGAAGGAAGTGTCTATAATCCATACGCAGGTGTTTGTTCGTATGGTGTAGCAATAGGCTCAAAAGTGAAATACATAGGTCAGGAAATTTCAGAATGCTATACTATCGGTTTACTCAATTTGTTGTTGAATGGTAAAAACAATGTTGAAGTTGAACAATCCGATTCTGTGTCCAACTGGTTGGCAGAAAGACAATCGTTTGAATATATCGTTGCAACGCCACCGATCAATGCACATTGCGACAGTCCGTATAAAACTATGGATAATGACTTTCTCGTCCGTTCTGCTGAGTGTTGTGAACGAAAGGCTATAGGAGTGTACCCCTCGTCATTTACGTATAATAAATGCGTTGATATTGAGCGATTTGTGTCGCAAGATTTGATAGAGTCAGTTATCCTTCTCCCCGAGAACCTGTTTTTGTCGACTGCTATACCATTAGCTATCATCGTGGTTAACAAACAGAAGTCTACTGAAGGCAAAATCCGATTTGTTGACGCTAGTGAGTGTTATGTTAAGGATGTCCGTTTAAATATCTTGAACCACAAGGATGTTCTTGACCTTTGCAAGTCTTGTCAGAATATTCGTGGGAAGGTCGCTATTATTCCCAATGAGGAAGTCATTGAAAATGGTTGTATCCTCTTTCCTCGACAGTACACTGTATCTTGTGAAATTGAAGTCCCTGTAGGTTACAGAAAGGTTCGTCTTGGTGATGTCGTTAATTTATATCATGGCGACAATCACGAATATGATGGCCAGACAGGTACGTTGGTTACCGTCTCGGACCTTTCAAGTGATTGGTGCAATTGCGAAATTGACAGGTCTTGTTTGGCAAATGGTATTGTTAGCAGAGATTACAACAAACTGACTTGTGATGCTGTCCTTGTTTCTTCCATACGTGATTTTAAACCTTCAATTGTTAGAGCAAGAGAAGAAGAACCAGTCTTCATAAAGCGCAATATAATAGCAATAATTCCAAATCCAGGAATTATGCTGGAGTTCATATGTATGACTATTGCAAAACTGAAAAAGGATTCTTATGTTTTTACTACACCTACAATTTGCAAAACATGGCTTAAAGAGGTAGTTATTGCTTTGCCAGATTTAGAGACACAGCAGGTTTCTGCATATGCAGAAGCTCGTAATTCAACGCTAATGGCAAAAGCTCGTGAAATGGGCTTGCAAGAAATCATTGAGCAGATGAAGTCTGATTATGTTAATGAGATTCGTTCTCGTAAGCATGATATGATGCCGCATTTGCGTCAGTTGTCCAGCGCATGTGACAATATTGACTATTATCTGTCAAACAAAGATTCTTTCTCACAAGTCGATTTCATTTGTGGAATGAAAGAAGAGGTTTTCAATCAGAAGAATGCAATAGAGTCATTGACTGCTATTCTGAAGATATTTTCCAGAGAAGACAGATTCGGAACCCCAGAGGTCGTGAATATCGATGAATATTTAATGAATCATTATTTTGATGGGACAAATTACACAGTAGACTATGACACAGACTATGAGGCTTTGGCTGAATATGGATTTGATATACCTGAAGAATTGAGGAACCCTCATATTGATGTTGTGAATGGCAGAATTGTTTGGGGTAAACCAGAAAAGGATTATGTTGAAGGCGCAAATGTCTTGATTGCTAAAGATGACTTGCATCGTCTGTTCGACAATATCATCAATAATGCTATCAAGCATGGTTTCACTGAGCCCAATCGCGGTGATTACTATATCTTTACAACCTTGTCTATTGATCCAAAACTTGGTATGTTCCAGATCGATATCTCCAACAATGGCAGTCCTCTCCCCAAAGGCCTGGATAAGTTGCGTTATGGTCTGAAGGGTGAAAAGGCTGGATCTACTGCCGGAACTGGCGAGGGTGGATATATTGTAAAATCTATTGTAGAACACTACAAGGGCGATTATGATATTTTCTCCACCAATTCTGGTGAAACTGAAATTACAACCGTAAGAGTTCTCTTACCTATATATCATACCGATGAATAACTCATATCACATACTCTGGATAGATGATGAATGGGAGTCTATGACCTCGTTCATTAAGAACTGCAAGTTAAGGCATAACTTGGAACTTCATCCTTACAAAACTCAGAAAGAGGGATTGGATGCGTTTGGTGAAAATCAAGCTTATTGGGATGCCATCATACTTGATGCAAAAGTATTGGACGAGAATGAACATGAAGTTGCCAATATAGGCAGCTTATACAAAGCTGTAGCTCGTTTGCGGACTGAATTCAATGACATTCCATATTTTGTATCTACTGGACAACCTGACTTAACTAAGGCTGAACACTTTGAGTCTTTCTGTAAGTCGACTTACAGCCAGCGGTATTACGAAAAGGTTGTAGATGACGAGCAACTATGCCAGGACATTATTAAAGCCGTTGATGAAAAGCCTCAACGTAAGATAATGAACAAATATCCTGAATTATTCTCTTGGCTGCCTTGTGAGTTGTGTGGCGAGATGCTGGATATTTTGTCTATCATTGAGAATGGCGAACATAGGAATACGAATGTATTCAATAGTATCCGCAAGGTTCTCGATTGGGTAATGAGGAAGTTAAACAACTATGGCATACTAACCATCAATTTCACTGGAACCAATCTCAATGATTGTAGCAAATCCCTTGCTCTTCCTGAACTACAGGAGTGTGTACCTCAATACATTCAACGTCAGATACATTCTTGCTGTACTATTGCAAATGAAGGTTCACATCGTCTGGTGACAGATGAGCATGTCCGTAACGGCATCGCTCCGTTCCTCACTAGGTCAACTACGTTTGAACTCTTGAATATACTAATGTGGATGCACCAATTGCCGCAGGAACCACAATTTGATGAAGAACTAGGTGTTTGGCATTGTGGTGATACTATGATAGGTCTCAAAACATGGGAAGGAGGCAATGTTATTCTTTGCAATAAGAATAGAAACACATCAAATAACCCAATAATTAAAGAAAAATATCCATATTTCGCTAAATACAAGAAAATATAATTTGACCCCAACGGATGTGAAATTGTGTAAAATCTGCATTTGTGGTTGTTGTCGCCGTTGGGAAAGAAAGTTATTAATGGAGGCGATTTATTCCGCTAAGTAATGTTTAAAAAATAAGTAAAGGACTTTCCTTTGCCTCGGCATAGCTCGAGCAAGCTCGGCTCTGCGCTCGGCTTGCGGAAAGTTGGGACACTTCGAAACCCTCTGAAACCTAATCCTCAAACTTAAAACTTTGTCACATGTTATTTTTTCAATGTCACTAAAATGATATAAAATATATCGTTTTAGCGGATTGTGATTAATTTTATGCACGAAATTCAAAAAAAAATGAATTGGCGTGTTTCAAATCAAGTTGACGATTGATGACTTGTTTTGATGCTTTGAATAGTAGTCAATCGTTATAGATAATCTTTCAATAAAATAGATGCTCTATTGCGTCTATTTTCTGGGTAGTCTTTATTTGTCGCTTACAATGATTCGTACAGGATTTTCCGAAAGGGTGTCGATGTTGAAATCGATGTTTTTTTCGTCGGAAAATAGGTTTTTGAACAAGTTGATCACTACTTTGTAATCTGCTATTGAGTCTTCTGGTGGGTAGTCAAAATTGATAAATAAAGTGTATTTCTTGTCGATGTTGCTGGTGTATTCAAACAGTGTGTCGGAGGAGGTCCCTTCTGTTGTGGATTCGCGTTGCATTTTGAGAATGGTACAGTAGATTTCTGCCGGTTTGCCTCTGAGTATGGTTTGGGATTGGTGCCCTTGGACGTATTGCATGGCCCATTGCTCTTTTGCGGCATCGCATACTGCTACTTCGTAGGCACCAGATGATGTGCCGTCTAATGCGTTTGGGTTGATGTTTATTTCAAAGTTGCTCAATATCAATGATGAAATGGACAAAAAATTGATAATCATGTGTGTGACAACGCCCCATATCCCACGAAAACGAAGTCCTAAATAGCAATTGAACATGGCTATGCCAAAAAATTGCAGCAAGATGAAGCAACTGTAGGGCGATATTTCGCCGAATCCATTGATATGTGCCAAGCTAAAGAATAGTGATGTTGTGATTGCCAATGCCCAGTTTCGGTGGTATAAGTTTTTGAACCAATAGCATACGGCGGCAACGACAACACCCGCTGCAATGCCCAAAATCCATTGCCCCAAGATACAAGCATAGACGGTTATTCCAATGCAGGAAGCCCAACATGCCCATCGTTTTTGTGTCGTCCAAATGCGGCAGACAAACTCCTCTACGATAGGGGCGTAAAGACAGGCGAAAAGCCATAGGAGTATTTTGCTTTTGTCGTAGATTTCATGTAGGCGTTCAAATAAGACGCCTTGTTCTTGACTTTCATTCCCTGAGACTACCCATATTACTCGCAGTACGATGGGAAACAAGATGAATCCTAAGCCGAGGCGTCTCATCCATCTGTAGTGGTGCTGGCGTTCCATTGGTTGGTGTTTTTTATTGCTGTTTTTTGTCCATTAAGTTGTTAGCATTTCACCACTTTGTCGTCTTGCAGGGTGAGCAATTTGTATTCAAGCGCTTTGTCGAATCCTCGTTGGATGGCTTCTGAAACGCGAGGGGTAAGCCTCGGGAAATGGAACACCTTGGAGGTCTCTTTGATGAGCGCCTCTTTTGGGAGCGAACCCTGATTGTCGAGTACTTGATACATTGCGTTGGCGTATTCCTCAGGGGCGATTTCTTGGGGCTGTCTGTCGGATTCGGGGCGAAAATGGACGTAGTCTTGTGGAGGAAGTTGTTTGCTCCAATAGAAACAGTTCTCGCCTTCCATGGTACAGAAACAGTCGATGTCCAGCATCAGGTTGTCAAGCAATAGTTCGAAGTCGGCGGTCATTTTGCTCATTCCATAGGAACTTGCAATGCGGCTGTAGAGCAGCGACTTTGCAATTGGCGCTTCGGTGTCGATGATGAATAGCAATCGCATCATAGTTTCGCTGTGCGACTTTGTGTCGATCTTCTTTACGGGCAGCTCGGCGATGGTGTAGGGGAGTTGAAACGATTCAATATGGTTGTCGGATGTGTCCGAGTTTGTTGGTTCTTCTGCTTGAGGAATTTCCTTTGCGCAAAGTTCGCTTTCCTTTGGTTCAACGTCTTCGGGGTTTTGTGGTTCTGGAGGTTCTGTCCCATTGATGGCTGCGTCGATAGTGGCGCAGAGCGTTTCGAAACATTTCTCCGGACTTTCCCACCAGTCGAGTATCCATATATGGTACAGCGACCATCCCAATGCGTGGAGAACGCTGGGTTGGGTGATTTCACGGTCGCGAGTGGTTTTTGCGGAATTGCAGCTGCCGTCGCATTGAATGCCAAGTATATAGCGATTGCTGTCTTTGGGATCAACCACGGCTATATCGACTTTGTAGCCGGAGCATCCGATGTGGGTGTGGATGTCGTATCCGCGAGCTTTGAGTTTTGTGGCGAGTGTTTCCACAAAGTAATCTGTCGATTGGGAGTTTTGTGGATTTGAAGATTGGGCGGGTTGAGGCGTTGCTGCGTAGAGTATTTCGCGGCCTTTTTCTGCATATTGCAGGAATGCTTTGAGCCCCAAGACACCATCGGCGGAGGTCTTTGAGCAATCGATGTCGTCGGCTTTTAGCGTGGAGAAAACTTTCATTTCGTAGCGTGCGCGAGATACGGCTACGTTGAGGCGTCTCCAACCGCCGTCGCGGTTGAGGGGTCCAAAATTCAGCGCAATCTTGCCTTCGCTGTCGGGCCCAAATCCTACGGAGAAGAGGATGATGTCGCGTTCGTCACCTTGCACGTTTTCCAGGTTCTTGACGAAAATGGGTTCGTCGGATTCCATTGCAATGTGTTCGAGCTCTGGGTTTTCTGCGTACATCTTCATCAAAAGATCCTCGATGAGCGACTGTTGGTTGGTGTTGAAGGTGACTACGCCGATGCTTCGCCGTGGCGATTCGGAAGCGGAGAGACGCTGTTTGATTTCTTCGATTACGGCAAGGGCTTCTTCCTTGTTCTGTCGCGTGCCTCCACGGTCGTAGGTGCCTTCGACGTATTGGAAGTTGACTTTGTTGGCGAGGTCGTCGGGCGAGGGGAAAGTCATGAGTCGGCTACCATAGTAGTTGACATTGCTGAAAGCGATGAGGCTTTCGTGCTTGCTGCGGTAGTGCCATTGCAGGTATTTGGAAGGGATGGAAAGGGCTAGACAGTCGTCGAGGATGCTTTCAAGATCTTCCAAATCGGCGTTTTCTTCGTCAAAAGTATTTGTCGAGAAGAAGTTTGTGGGAGGCATCTGTTTGGGGTCACCGACAACGATGAGATTCTTGCCGCGTGCGATGGCTCCTACGGCTTCGCAAGTGGGCATCTGCGATGCTTCGTCGAAAATTACCAAGTCGAACGGCTCGTGTTCGGCGTCGATGTATTGCGCTACGGAAATAGGACTCATCAACATGCAAGGACACATACGCTGCAACAATCCGGGTATTTGGTCGAAGAGCTTGCGTATGGAAGTGCCGCGACCTCCGTTTCGTATGTTGCGTTGCAGGATGCCGACTTCCGAACTCTGTGCGGCTTCTTGCTGTAGGGCGGGCAGCGAGGCGGAGAGTTTTGCTACAATCTCGTCGCGGGTTAGTTGCTCAAATTGGGCGCAGAGCTCTTTGTAGCGATGAATTTTTTCCTCAAAACTGATTTTGTGGAACAGGTTGAGGTCTTCCTCCTTTGAGAGTATGTAGTTGAGATAGGTTTTGTGGAAACTTCTCTGAAACGAGGAGGCAAGTTTGTCGGTTTCCAATTTCCCGCTTTCTACAGGTCCGATGAATACTTTGGCATCGGTGGCGAGCAGGACTTTCTTCTTTAGGTTGTATATCGTCCAGTCGTGCAGTTGGTCGAGGTTCTGGCTCCAACGACAAAGAATGGTTTGCAATGCAGAAATCCAATCTGTCGCGTTTGATCCACAAAGATTTTCAACAAGCAGGTTGTCGATTTTTTCGCATTGTGCTGTGAGTTGTGCGCTGTCTTCGAGGTATTGCTGCATCTGTTTTCCATAGCATTGGCGGAAAATGTCCAACCCGTTGGTCGTGGCTGTTGTGATGTTCTTTTTGAGCAGCGTGATTTCCTCGGGCGAGGAGATTATGGCAGCGAAGTTCTCAAAGAGTGCTTTGATGGTGTCGCACGCCGATTGTAGGTTGTCCCAGTTTTTCTCGCCATTGTCCCACAGGTTTCCCAATAATGACTCGTACGTCAGCGAAGGCTCTTCTAAGTATTTGATTTCCTTGCGTGCTTCTAAGAGCGTGGAGAGTAGTTGGGGAATCGCCTCTTTTTCGATTTTGATGTCGGGTAGGGCGTAGGTGGTTATGTCCTTGAGGATTTTGTTTTCTTGAATCTGCTTTTGCAAGAACCATTTCTCTTGCGCCTGGTTCCAGCTGTTGAGCATTGGTGTGGGGTCCAGTTCCAGGAATTGCTCGTTGACGGAGTGGGAAAGCGTCTCGAGAAGTTGCTCTTTCCTTTTTCCGTGTTCGATGGCGTTTTGAAGGTCATCGAGCATTGCCGAGGACGCCTCCATCAGCAGCTCGCAAGGTAGGCATTTGCTGTCGAAAAGCAGTTGTATGATGTTGCGATAGGCGTCGAATTGGACTTTGGATTTTTGTTAGCTATTGTGTCCTAAGATTGTGTTCAGGATTTCTTGCGATTGGCCGTAGGCGCCGATTAGGTCTTGTAACTGTGCGATTTGGGACGCTGCGTCATCTCTCAGCTGTGTGGAAAAATTGGTGGCATTGATGCCTAAGAGTGGAAACACGCCATCCCTCTTGCATGCCGACGCCAATGTTTGATAGTCGGCAAGGCTGGTTTCAATGTCGTCAATTTCCTTTGAGGTATAGACGGCCATCTTGTCGATTCCCAAATCATATACGGGAATATCTTCGTCGAAGTGGGTGTAGCGGGCGATGCAGTCGTAGAGTGAAAGTCCGGCAGGATAGGCCTTGTGGATGGAATTGATGTATCCGCTCAGCTCTTTTCTCAGTTTTTTGATCTTTTCCAGCTGGGTTTTGTAAGCTTCGTTGGATTGCTTGCGCGTGACTTCAGTGGTGCGTTGCAACTGCTCCAACACGCCCGATTTCTTGGCTTTGTTGGAGTGGAGCTCCAGACAAAATGGCGCCAGACCGATGGATTCCAGTCGGTGCTGGACGGCCTGCAGTGCGGCCATTTTCTCTGCTACGAAAAGCACCCGCTTGCCTCGATATAGCTGATTGGCGATGATGTTTGTGATGGTTTGTGATTTACCGGTTCCTGGAGGACCGTGCAAGACAAAACTCTTTCCTTTCAGTGATTCCGAGATGGCGATCATCTGCGACGAGTCGGCGCTGATGGGAAGCACAATCTCTTCTTTTGAAAACTGTTCGTCTAAATCGTCGCTGTCGTTTTCCGAGACTTCGGTATTGCTTTTCACGGTGCCGGAAATCAGGCTGTCCACGATGGGGTTGCGTCGCAGTTTTTCCGAATTGTTGTGGATGTCGTTCCACATGATGAATTTGTTGAACGAGAAGATGCCCAACAGTGATTGCTCGACGACTTCCCAACCTTTTTGACCCGAGATGGCTTCCCTGATAGTGTTGAATATCAGTGAAACATCTACGCCGTTGTCGTCTTTGGGTAGCGGGTCCAGCGAGTTGATGTTGATGTCGTATTCTTGGTGGAGGAGTTCCAGCAAGGTGATGTTCATCATTACCTCTTCCTCTCGACTGCGAATCAAAAACATAGAGGATGATGTGCCTCGGATGATTTCTATGGGAAGCAATAGCAGCGGCGCAAATCGTGGCGTCTCAGTGTTCCCTTCTTCGTACCATTTCAAAAGGCCGACGGCGAGATATAATGTGTTGGCTCCGTTCTCTTCCATCGACAAGCGTGAAGCACGATAAAGTTGGATGAGAGATTTTCGGAGTTGCTCTTCGCTTTGGTAGGTCTTGAGATGTTGCGCGGCCTGTTCCTTTTCCAAAAACTCCCTTTGGGTGGCGCTTTCTTTGGGTAGATAGATACCTGATATGCATTCTGGAAGTACCCAGTCGGATGGCTTTGGCTGGATGTGGAATCCCAGTCCGTCCGACAAGGCGTCTTCGAGTTTGTTGAGACTTACGGAAATGAGTTGGATTGTCCCTTTCGAGACGCGTGTATTGAGAAGGTTGTTGCGCAAACTAAGGTCGAGCAGTTTGCGTTCCCAAAGTGTTTGTTTGGTTAGAGACATGGCTGTAGAGTTAAGAGCTTGACGAATTGAGGATTGGTTTTTGTCTTCGTGTTCGTTAAGAGGTCAAATCAACAAATCAACAGTTCAACGAATCAACATTACTATAGACACAGTTCACTTCATAGGATATCCTTTGGAACGGAGAAAAGTGGCGATTTTTTCGCGGAAGTCGCCTTGGAGGATGATTTCTCCCTCTTTTACGGAACCGCCTACGGCGCAATGGTTTTTGAGCTGTTTGGCAAGGGCTTCGAGGTCTGCGGCGGTGCCGATAAAGTTGCTTACAACGGTCACGGTTTTGCCACCACGACCGCTGCGTTCCATACGAAGTCGGAGCTTCTGCTGGTTGGCCGGCAGGGTTTCGGGTTCGGGAGTGGATTCGTCTTCGAAGTTGAAATCGGGATTGGTGGAATATACGATGCTCATAAGAATTGAGAATTGAGAATTGAGAATGGAAAGCCTAATCACTAGTCACAGCTCACTATTCACGACTTTTGGAAAATCAGGGGCTTCTTTGGCAACCTTGTCAGAATTTTGAGAGAATGGGGATGGTTGACGAAATGGAGTTCGTGTCCGATATTTTCGCCTTCGCCGTCGATGTTCACCCATTTGTCGATGTTGCCCGACACATGCACCTCGTGTGCCTTGAACATCTCCACGTGCTGCGAAAGCTCGAAATGGTTCGCATATACGAGTGGCCCAGTGATGGGTACATGCTCCAACGGAATCTTATCTACAATGCTGATGTCTATCAAGCCATCGTCGAGTTTTGCCTTTGGTGCCACGGCGGCGTTGTAGCCAAATTGGTTGGAGTTTGCAAAGGTGATGAACCAAGCGTTGCGGTCGAGCTCGCGGTCGTCAATCACCAAATGGTAGTCTTTCTCCTTGTAGGAAGGATATTCTCTCATGATGAGGTTGAGGTAGGCGGAGAATCCGCGCAGTTTGGCGGACTTCATAAGTCGGGCGATGAAGGCGTCGAATCCCACGCCGGCGATGCTGGCGATGATGTGGCTGTCGTTCAGTACGATGGTGTCGATCTTCTCTTTGTTGTATTGATTTAGGACGCGTACGGCAAGCGCAGGCATTAGCGGCAACTTGAGGTTGCGAGCCAATCCGTTGCCCGATCCGCAGGGTATGATGCCCAAGGCCGTATCGCTGTCCTTCAAGCCGGAAATTACGTCGTTTACAGAACCGTCTCCTCCCACGGCCACTACTACATCGTAGCCTTTCATGGCTGCTTCGCGGGCAATTTCGGTGCCGTGGTGGATGTGCTCGGTATATGCCACCGAGTAGTCGAACAGGTCTTGATTGAGGTTCTCTTTGAGCACTTTCTCAATCTTTTTCTGCTTGCCGATTCCCGAAATGGGATTCACGATTGCGAGGAGCGTTTTTTTCATATTAGTGACTTGTGATTAGTGACTTGCGACTAGGAAGGTTTTCCAGCTTCCAATAATACTGTGTAAGGAAGGCTTGTAGGAATTGGACGTCGGGACCATCGCCTTTGTTGTTGGTGAGGGTGCTGACCTGGGTGGAACCATCTTTGGTGCGGCGCAGCAACTGATGGTAGCGGTTGCCGTAGGCCACTTGCCAGCCGTGGTTGTCGGCAGAGCGTTGGAACACGCTGTTGCCGAAGCATGGAATGTTTGTCGGTATGCCGAGATAGTCGATGATGGTAGGCATGAGGTCTATCTGCTGCACTATGTCGCAGCTGTGAATCGGCTGCGGATTGCGTGGCGAATAGAACATCATGGGTATGTGGTACCATCCTTCGTATCCATTGTATTGTGAATGAAGTCCTTGACCTGGATGGTCGGCGAGAATTACAAACATCGTGTTTTCGTACCAAGGTTGCTGTTTTGCTACGTCAAAGAACTTTTGCAGGGCGTAGTCGGCATACATCACGCATTGCAACAAGGGGTGGCTTCCCTCACGGAATCGGCCTTCGTGTTGGGGCGGAATGGAGTAGGGGTGGTGTGAAGAAATGGTAAACACCGTCGAGAAGAACGGTTCCTTGAAGGTGTTCATCTGCCGAACCATGTATTGCAGGAACGGCTCGTCGTAAACGCCCCAGTAGCCGTCTTGGTCTTTCTCTTTCAGGTTCTTGTCGCGCTGTGCGAGATATTCGTTCTTGCCGTAATATTCCATGATGCCCGCTTTTTCGCAAAACTGGTCGAATTTCATGGAGCCGTTGTAGCTTCCATGGAAGAACGCAGTGTGGTAACCGTTGTCTTTTAGGATGTTGGGTAATGCGGACGGTAAAGGTTTTTCGAAATAGGGCGACATGATATAGCATTCGTCAAACAACGATGGAATAGAGGCGAGTACGGCGGGAATGGATTCGATGGATTCCTTGCCGTTTGAGTAGCCGTCGAAGGTAACGCTGTGTTCATACAGGGAGTCGAGGAAGGGCGTATAGCTTTCCATCACGCCGTTGTTGTAGCATCCCATATATTCTTGCGAGAAACTTTCCAAAATGATGAATACAACGTTTTGTCGACGCGTAGAGTCGATAATTCCCGCTCCTGCATGCCATCGGGCATTGTTGCTGTCTGCGGCGATGTCTGCGACTTGCGGCGATGTGAAATTGGGATTGAAGATTTTCGCCTTTGTGTCAAGGTCAATGAGTTGCAGATTCTTTGTGTCGCGGTAGATTGTGGTTCGGATAATGCTGTAGAGCGAGTTGTCAACCAAGGCGCAGTTTTTGGGTTGGATGTTGTCTGCGGGGTGGTGCTGATGGTTGTGCATGCTTGTGAATGCAAATAATGCAATGACGATTATTCCAATGATTCCGGCATATTTTCTCTTTTGCGTTGCTGTGCGTTTCGGGAATTTGGTTCGTGCCGCGAAAATGATGAAGAACGTAACGATGGCAACACCGCTCACGGTTCCGTACCAGTAGTCAATCAAGAACTTGGGCCACAATGTTCCCATGTCTCCACCTATGGTAAGGTATCCCAGAATGGCGTGGCTCAGCCTTCTGTAGGTAAACTGGAAATAGATGGCGTCGCTGATGTTGACGAGGAGTGCCACTAATATGGGTGCAAAGTAGAAAATTTCCGCCAATACTCTGTAGCCTTTGTTCCATCTGCATTTCAGCGGAAGCATCATAAGAATGTAGAATGGCAGTAAAAATAAGAACGTTGATGTGAGGCAGTATCCAAAAAATGATGTCGCGGCAATTCGCATCCATTCCATGGAATCGGAAATGCTGAACACTCTAAGGTTGCATAATGCGAATACTACCTGTGTGGCGAATAATGCAAAGAATGCTATGATTGAACGTTTGACAAGAAATTTTCTCATGGGTGTCAAGTGAATAGTGATTGGTGAATGGTGACAACGGAATTCTTGATTCTTAACTCATAACTTATCTTGGCCTGTATCCCGACTGACTTAGGATTTGCTGTGAGTTTGTGTTTTCGAAGAGTTCGGTAAGGCTGACTTTGTTTTTGTCCATGTAGCCTTTTACAATGCGACTTCCGACATACTCGATGGTGCGGGGCGCCGAGTCCTTGAATATGTTGGTTTTGGGTGCGTCATCGATGAAGTTGTGGATGCGCATGTAGTCGGTTTCATAGAGCAGTTTGTTTTGAACAAAATAGGCCCACACCACCTCTTCGTTCTTCTTCATCCAATCCAGCTGCTCGGTTGTGTAGCGCAGTTTTGCGGCTTCGTCGATATTAGGCGCCACTTGGCTTAAGAAATATTGTACTTTGCCTTCCATGACCATGTAATCCAGCAGCGTCAGTTGTTCGCCCTCGGGCTTGACGATGTAGTTGCGAGCAATTGCGGCGAGGCAGTCGGGAAGGATGCGGGTGCTGTCGCATTGCGCGAGGATGTATTGTGGCGTTTGGAAGAATCCATATTGTTCCATGTGAGGCAAGGCGTATTGGTCGAGGCTGATGCGCAGGTCGCCGTTGTCATAGACTACGCGCGTGGCATAGTTGAAGTCGCAGCCCACAAAACTGAATACTTTGTCGCACCGCATCGCGGGATGTAGCTCTTGCATCCTCTCGAAAGCCTCTGTCAGTTGGTGCTCAAGCCAAAAGATCTCAGGAAAGCAACTGTCCGTGATGCGGAAAATGTCCTTGACCACAGGGTCCGCCACAAATCCCGACAGCATTTGCATGTACTGCGGGTCGTCGGGGTAAAGGCTGATCAAAGGGCTGTCGAAATCATTCTTCACCTCCAAGAGTTTTTTCGGAAGCGTCTGTGGGTCGGTCTTGAACAGCACTTGCTCAAAGCGCTTGATTTGGATGTCGTTTTCTTGGTGCTTGTCGGATTTGTGGTTGCAGCATACAAGGCAGCATGCACAAAGTATGCAGAGCAGTATTGTCGGGATTCGCTTCATTGTGATGGTTGTTTTGTCAATTCTTAATAAACGGGATAATCGTCCAATTATTGACCGAAATCAGTAACTGGACGATTATGATATAGACCAGGCTCTATTCTTGTTCGGTCTCGTTTTTCTCGGTTTCGTTGAGGATGCGCAACTTTGCTTGCAGCAATGCAATTTGTTGGCGCGCGGCCTGCATCTTTTTCTCAAATTCTTCTTTGAGAAGGTCGGCTTGCTTGCTGTTGGCGAGAAATCCGAGGTTGTTCTCCCATACGTTCAAATCGTTCTTCAGCTTGTCGATTTTTTCTTGGAACTCTTTGCGTTCGCCGTGGACGAATTTCTTGGAGTCTCCTGCGATGTTGCGGATGCGCTCTCTGTAGGCTGTCTCTTCGGCTTCGCGTGCGGTGATTCTCAATTTCTCGAAATATCCGTCGATAATGCCTCGGAACTCTTTCTGCAAACGGTCTTTTTCAGCGATGGGAACAAAGCCGATTTCCATCCATCTGCGCTGGAAGTCCTTGATGGCGGTGAGGTTCTCTTCCTTGTTGTCGCCGAACTGGTGCTCTTTCAACTCGGCGATGATAGCCTCTTTCAGTTTGAGGTTCTCCTGTTCCGAGCCGTGGATATTGTTGAAATACTCGCCTTTCTTTGCAAAGAACTCGTCGCAGGCACTGCGGAAACGATGCCAGATTTTCTCGCTCACCTTGCGGCTTACGGCACCTGTCTGTTTCCACTCTTCTTGCAGTTGCAGCAGTTCTGCGGTGGCTTTCTTCCAGTCTTCGCGTTTGGCGATGGCTTCGGCCTTGAGGCAGAGATCTATCTTTTTGTTGTAGTTCTCCGATTGCTCGTCGCGCAGCTTGCCAAAGTAATTCTTCTTTTCGGTGTAGAAATTGTCAATCATGCTCTTGAACTTGATCCAGATCTCGTCGTTCACGTCTCTGGGAACGGGTCCGATGGTCTTCCAAACCTTGAGAAGCTCGTCGAGTTGGTCGGTGGTTTCGTTCCATGACTTTACGTTGTCGGGAAGCGATTGGGTCAGTTCGTCGGCTTTCTCTACAAGGGCTTGCTTTGCGAGAAGGTTGCGGTCGTACTCTTCTTTGCGTTGGTCGTAGTATTCTTTTCTGCGCTCGTCAATCTTGTTGGCTGCGTTGCAGAAACGTTGCCAGATGTCTTCGTTCTGCTCCGTGGGAACGGAACCTATTTCGCGCCACTTGTCGCGCAGCTCTTGTAGTCCCTTGAAGGCTTTGGTGATGGAGTTTTCTACAATCAGTTCTTCGGCTTGCTCGCAGAGCTGAATCTTTTGCTCCAGGTTGCGTTTGAGGTCGAGCATCCGCAGTTCTTTGCTGATCTTAACTTTGTTGAAGAATTGCTCGATGAGGAAATGATAATTCTGCCACAGGTCGTTGACTTTCTCGCGGGGTACGTCGCCTATGGATTTCCATTTATCTTGGATGACGTTGAATTCGTCGTAGGTTTTCTTGATGTTTTCTTCATCGCGGTCGATGAGTTGGCGCAGCTCTTCGAGGATGCCTTGCTTGAACTCGAGGTTTTTCTGTTTCTGTGCTTCGAGGTCGTCTTGGAATTTCTGACGGCGTTGGCGGAAAATGGCGTAGAGCTTCTGGAACTCGGTAGAAATGGCGTCAGTAATCTCTTGATAGTCTTCTTTGAGGCCGCCGCCGGCGATGAATGCGTCGTAGTTGGCTTTTTGAATCTCTTTGGTGAGGGTGGTGAACTGGTTGCGAATGCGTCCTACACGATTTTTGATCTTTTGCACTTCGTCTTGCATCAGCTCGTTGAATGCCGAAAGCAGCTCTTCGCGATTCATTCCCGAGTAGTCGGTGTCGGGTTCGGTCTCTTGTTCGATCTGTTCGGTTGTGGGGTTTGCTGTCGGTTCCTGTGCTTCTTCAGCGCTGGCGTTGTCCGACATGTTGTTTTCTTCAGTGTTTGTCTCTGGGACAATGTTTTGCGGCATTTCGTCTGCGACGGGTTGCTGCATGGGGTTCAGTTCTTCCATATAGGCTTTAATTTGATTAGAATTACCACTAAATCAATAGTGTATGGGTTGATAGACGGTTGCTTTCAATACAAAAGCAAAAGCAAAGATACGAAATAATTGAGAATTGCGGTGCATAATTGATAATTATTAAGAGAATTGCACTTTTCTCGACGGCAATGTCCAAAGGCATCCTATAGCGACTTGCTTATCATCCCTCTTTGATCCTTCTTCGATCCATCTTCGACAATCTTGTAACTCACCTTGTTTCTTTTCACGCAAATTTCCCAAGGGCGCACTTTGCGCGGACATCAGTCCGCATTGGGAAAGTCGAGATTTCAAACAATATTCATCACAAACCAGCAAATATTTGGACTACCACTTATAAATAATCCGAAAAACAATGAAAAAAAAGTATGTGGTATGCAATGTGGTCGTCAGTTCCGGCCTTTGGAAATTTAGGCAAATTTCCTGCAGCCGGGGTTGAAGATATAGCATTTTGAGTATTATGTGAAGTCCGAAGCATTCTGCAAAGCGCTCTCGCTGGGCTTTGCTGTCGAAAATGCCACTGGCATTTTCTTCATATTTGCTTCTGTTTCTCTTTTGCACACGCAAAAAAGAAATGAAGAAAGCCTGTGGCTTTCGATAGCGGTGCCGAAGGCAAAGCCGATGCTCCAAAGAGGCTTAGCGGAGAACAAGTCGCGGACTATTTGAGCGAAAGGATTGAGGACTTTCCTTTGCCTCGGCATAGCTCAAGCAAGCTTGGCTCTGCACTCGGCTTGCAGAAAGTTGGCTAAAGAGAGCCAAAAGAGCATCAAAAAATCGAAAACACAATTACTTCCAAATTGTTGTAAGAATTCAAAACAATTTCTTAGTTCTTTAAACTTCTGATAGGCACAATCATAATTCCGTCTTTCCGTAGAAAGGCATAGTCTCCTATTGCAGTCAAAACCATCTTGAAAGCGGGTTCTCCCATTTTCTTGGTGTCAAGTTTCTGCTCAAGTTTTTTTAGTGTAGTCACGCCGGCTTCAATCAGCGTCTCACCTCCAAGTTTGATTTCGATAAGTCCATATCGTCCGTTGTTTAGATGGATGACGGCATCGCATTCCAACCCACTTTTGTCACGGTAATGATATACATTGCCGCCAATGGCCTCTGTATAGACTCGTAAGTCTCTCACACAGAGCGTTTCAAACAGTAGTCCAAAGGTCTCTAAGTCGTGCATCAAGTCTTGCGCTCCAAGACCCAAGGCGGCGGCTGCAATGGACGGATCAACAAAATAGCGTGTGTCGCTGGTTCTAATGGCGGTTTTACTCCTTAGATTGGGATTCCACGACTCCATATCCTCGATAAGAAATATCTTCTTCAAGGCTTGGATATAGGAAGTGATGGTGTCTTCGCTAAGGGAGGATCCTTCGTTGTTTTTCAAATCTTGCAGTAATGTCGAGATGCTGACTTGTTGTCCTTGGTGTCGTGCATAACTACGTAGGAGTCGGCGTGTGAAAGAGGCGTCCCGTTTAATGCCATCCACGCGGCTGATATCGGTGTTGCAAACAGCGTCCAAGTAATTGTAGGGTATTTTTGCGGCTTGACGTTCGGTCTTCTCTATAGCCCCGGGCCATCCTCCTCGACAGATAAGGGTTGCCATTTGCTGCAAGTCGCTTTTGGGTGCTACGGCGGCTAAAGGTGTTCCGCTGTTGAATAGTTCTTCAAGGCTTACGCTGCCATTCGAGTCTTCTGACTCATATAGCGACATTGTGCGCATCTTCACCCAGGCAAATCGACCTGCACCAGAATGGTGAATTCGAGATGTGTCGGCGGGAACGGCAGAGCCAGTAAAGATGATTTGTCCCGCAACCTTTCTCCTGTCAACTGCAAAACGAGCTGCGTCCCAAAGCCTTGGTGCCAACTGCCATTCGTCAATGAGCCTTGGCGTCGCTCCCTCTAACAATAATGAAGGCTGGGATTCCGCCAGTTGAAGGTTTTGGACTTCTTGCTCGGGATCGTTCATATATAAGACGCTCCCGGCTTGATGTTCTGCCGTTGTGGTTTTGCCGCACCATTTTGTACCCTCAATTAGCACGGCTCCCATGCAAGAAAGTTGCTCTTTTAATACGATGTCTGCAATTCTGTTTTTGTATGAATTTGTCATACTTTTTTTTGTCTTGTTTTGTGATTGCAAAAGTACAAATAATTATTTGAATATCAAAATTATTTTTATTTTATTCGGCAATTTGGCGCATTTTCGTTCGGCAATTTGGCGCATTTTTATTCGGAAATTTGGCGTATTTTCATTCGGCAATTTGGCGCATTTCTTTTCTCTATTGGAAGGCCTCCAAGCCTCCGCAATTAGTTCTCCGCTTCGCTATCCAAAGTCCATGGATTTTCTTCACGTTCTTTTGGCAGAAAGAAGTATTGAGAAGAAAGGCCAGATCGGACATCTGTCCGCATTGGGCAAGTCGGAAAATCGATGTGATAAGCCGTGTGGTCGCCAGTTCCTGCCTTAGGAAATTTTAGCAAATTTCCTGCAGCCGGGGTTGAAGATATAGCATTTTGAGTATTATGTGAAGTCCGAAGCATTCTGCAAAGCGCTCTCGCTGGGCTTTGCTGTCGAAAATGCCACTGGCATTTTCTTTATATTTGCTTCGTTTCTCTATTATGAAGAAAGCCTGTGGCTTTCGATAGCGGTGCCCTTGGGCATTACGAGCGGAGCGAAGTAAAGCGTAGAACAATAAAGCAAAAGAGAAATGAAGAATTGGAGGTCTCCAAACCACCGCAATATTTCTTTCTCTTGGCAGAAAGAAGTATTGAAAAGAAAGGCCAGCGCCTGCGGTAAATTTGCTAGAATTCTTTTCGTCCGTCTATAATTTGCAATCCGAAGCATTAGAAGTAATAGCGTTTTTAGTATCGACGGGCGGCCTCTCGGCCTAGCCCTTGTCGTGTGGAAAGAGGGGAAGAGGTGCAAATTATGGAAACGCCTGACAAGAAAAGAATTCCTTGACGCAAATTTCCCAAGGGCGCACTTTGCGCGGACATCTGTCCGCATTGGCGGAGTCAGGAATCCCAAACAATATCCGTCTCAACAAAACAAATATAATTGATTCTTCTCAGACAACAATAGAAAAGGCAATGAGATAAGCAAGTGTGATAAGCCGTGTGGTCGCAGGTCCGGCCTTAGAAAATTTGCGTGAAGAAAAATGGATTGCGAAAGCGTTAAGAAGCGCATGTGTTTGAGCAAAGCGAGTTCATGCGCTTTAGCTTTCGGAGTTCATTTTTTAGCAAATTTTCTGCAGCCGGTGTGTTTTCTCTTTGCTTCGTTTCTCTATTGCTCAAGCAAAAGAGAAATGAAGAACCTCGCGCTGGGCTTTGCTGTCGAAAATGCCACTGGCATTTTCTTTATATTTGCTTCGTTTCTCTATTATGAAGAAAGCCTGTGGCTTTCGATAGCGGTGCCCTTGGGCATTACGAGCAGAGCGAAGTAAAGCGGAGAACAATAAGAGAATTCACTAAAAACAACCACGCGAAACTTGAAAAGCAAACTACATCACCATATTCCGTTAAATATATCTCTGCAAAAAAAAAATGTTAAATTAATGTTAAATTTCTCTTCCTTGTCACACAATCCAAAAATTTTGTATCTAAATAAGTAGTAAAAAAGAAATGAATGAACATGATTCCTTTTGCGACAAATGTATCAGTATAAAAAATAAAAATACAATGTTAACGTTTTTGATACAAGAACTACATCAACCGGCAAGAAGAAAGTTTGCTTTTGAGAGAGCTAAATTAGAATCTTGCCACCGTGGCAAGATCCACTACTTGGACAAGCAAAGTCTGCTGGCGTGAGTGCACCGCCGCCAGCAGACGAATTTACGGAAGCGGGAAGCTCCAATGCGAAGAAATTGCTTCCCACTGACAGAAAGGTATAAGGCATGCAATCCAAGCACGACCTTATTTTGCCAGCGAAAAAACTCAAACGGCAAAGCACACCCTCAAAACAATTCTCGGCAGACAAGTGCTGCCAAAGCTCAAATCCAAAACTTAAACATTATGAAAAAATCAAGATATATCATGGCCCTCGTAGTGGCCATGTTTGCAGTTGGTGCAATGCTTTTTGTGGCTTGCAAGAAAGAAAATCAAGAAATTGAAGGTGGTACTCCTGTCAACGAAAAGGAGGAAAATTCTGAACTGATGATTGAAACGGAGTGTACAGGCATTGTAAACCAGTATACTCTTTTGGATATGGAGGAAAACTTATGGCGATGGGTTAGGTTTGAAAATAACGATTTTGTGATGGATATTGATGTCTTGCTGGAATTAAAAAGTGTTGAAATGTTTAAGTATATCGATGAAAAAACATTTTCAGTTTTATTCGAGGATGGAAGCGAAATATTGATTGGAAATGTTAGGGACAATGGAAACAGGGTCGAATTTTCATCGATTGCTGATAACGATTCTATTCTAAAATGTAAAATTACATTTATGAAAGAGTTCAATTTCATGGAGGTTATCAAAGAACTTGATGGCAAAAGTATTGCTACTATTGATAGTGCAAAACTTCCAATAGGGCCAATACTTAGGTTCCTTTATGAATTAGTTACGACAGGTGTTAGTGTGTTCGAGGGTCATCAAGATGTCAAATGTGAACGAGAAATGGAATCTTGGGCGGAAAAATGCAAAAAAAATGATTGTTTGCCTAGAAAGGGGACCTGCTCTGTAGAGTGTATGCGAAAGCCAGAGACCCCATCAGATGTTGATTGTGCCCAATTCCACTATTTTGGATGAGGGATAATAAAAGTGATGCAAACGAAGTTACTTTGTTACTAAATAAAGAGCACTATGAAAGAACAATCTATGACTCTGAAAAAAAATATTTATCGATTGCTTTGGGTTGGTGTATCGCTTTTTGTGATAAGTGTCGTCTTGTTGTTGGTGCTTGACACTGATTCTGGGCATCAGTATATGCTGGGTTTGCTAATGAATCGGTTCGCTTCTTTGTTTGGACGAATCTCGCTGGTTCTTCTTGTCGGAGTGTTGCTTCCTTGTTTTGAAGAAATCGCTTTTCGTTTTTGGACCATAGGGAAAAAAAGTGCATACGTCATCTCTTCGATATTGATGGCTGGTTATGCATGGCTTTTCTTCTCGTGGTGGTTAGCCTTGGTCGTCGTTGCGCTGTTCTGGGCAATCTGCTGTGTTAAAGAGAGAAACTGTCGCATACTGTTGATGGCGGTATTCTCGTCCGTGGTGTTTGCCGCTATGCACCTCGATGGATTTGGCTATTTCTCCATTGGAATGTTGCTGTCGAGTTTCCAGTTGATGGGATTGGCGCTGATTCTTTGTTCTATAGCGCTCCTTTGGGGCTTGCGTTGGGCGATGGTGGTTCATTCTGCAAACAACGTCATGGCACTATTGCTTTCGTTTGTTCCTCTGACGTTCCAAAGCGACAACTATGAATTTTCGCTGAAAGAGTTTTTTGGAAACGGATATGCATGTGAAGAACAGCAGGGTGACACGTTGGTTTATCGTAGTTCTCTTCCAGAAATTGCCAATTTCTTGATGATTGACAAAAGGCATTCTGATTCGATTGATTCGTGGAATGCAAACATCTTTTATCGGACAGACAGTGTTTTATCTGCCCCGTATGAATTGAGAATCGTTCCTAAAATGACTCAACGCTCCGCAAGTCCGACTTGTGGCGCCGAGGCAAAAGAAAAAATCTTGTACGATGATGTTGTGAGGGAACTTGAAAAACAAGGGTTTCTCGACATCGACACCACTTATGAACCTTTATACTTTTTAAGTGTTGCGGATGATTCGCTTTTGTTGTCTCGTCAAGGAACGTCACCAATCTCCGAACTGTTTTATGATGTATGGATTCAATACGATATTCCATTACAGTCTGATGGAGCTATGAATCCGGAATTTCCAATCTGTCAAGATAAACCACTTTTCAAGGTGATGGACTCTCTTGATTTTTCTGACTTTCAAGTATATATTCGAAAGAACTATGGACTTTCAATATGGAGGTCGGAGCATAGAAGAGTTCAAGTGGTCTCCTTTATGTTGCCTTAATGTAAATAACATCATACATTGGTCAACTTGCTTGGCCGTATGTTGGAGATGCCAACAATAATAAGTATTGCTCATATTGTACAACTCTTCATTAATTCCTAACCTTCAAAATCCAAAAAAAACATGAAAAAGTCAATCACTTTGATGTTGCTGTTCTTCGTGGCGCTATCTGGTTTTGCACAAGAGAAAACAAGACATTTCGAGTTAAGCGCCAACTCAAGCATTTTAACCCTTACCAA
>JAZLKZ010000099.1:0-35225 GCA_045597845.1 Bacteroidales bacterium
TGATTAGATAAAAAAAGCGTCCGCGATGGGGACGCCTTTTTTATCTTTGTGTGGTACAATGATTAAGCCTCGGCGGGAGCCTCTTCAGCGGGGGCTTCCTCGGTGTTGGCGGCAGCAGCTTCGGCCTCGGCCTTGGCGGCAGCTTCAGCTTCGGCGGCAGCCTGACGCTTGGCGGCGATGGCAGCGGCTTTGGCTTCGTTGAACTTCACTTCGGCTTCGAAACGCTCTTTCTTGGCTTTGCGGACTTTGTTGTCGGCCTCGCTCTTGGCGTTGGCGATCTTGTTCTCCTTGGCTTGGAGCCATTCGTTGAACTTCACATCGGCCTGTTCCTGGCTGATGGCGCCTTTTTCAACACCAATCTGGAGGTGGCGTTTCAGCAGCACACCCTTGTAGGAGAGGATGCGACGCACGGTATCACTGGGCTGGGCACCGTTCTTGAGCCATTCGCAGGCTTTCTCTGTGTTAAGAACGATGGTGGCAGGGTTGGTCAGCGGATTGTAGGTGCCTAATTTCTCGATAAATCTTCCGTCCCGAGGTGCACGACCATCCGCAACAACGATGTGGTAGAAGGGTTGATTCTTTTTACCATGACGCTGTAATCTAATTCTTGCAGGCATAATTAATTGTTTTTAATGTTGTTAATAAAAAATTTATTTGTCAAAAGACTTGCAAAGATACAACTTTTTTCGTAAACCGAGCGCACAGCAAGAAAAATTTTTTCCCGCATTCAGCCCTTGATCGTGTCTTTTGACTCTTTTGGGGGCTGTTTTTTTACCTTTAGCATCTTGTTAGTTTGACTCAAAAGTTGCATTTCTTATTGGAACTTAAGGTGATCTGTGGACTGTGATCTGTGACCTGTGAACCGTGAACCGTGATCTGTAATCTGTAACTATGCTTTACATTCTCAATTCTTCCAATTAACAAATCAACAAAATTCGCTATCTTTGCAAAATCAATTGATGCGAAGAAAATGACTCGAGATTGCGTTGCCACGGTAGGAATGTTTGACGGTGTTCACAAGGGACATCGCCACATTCTGAAATTGTTACGCGCCGAAGCGGAGCGTCGCGGATTGGAGCCCTGCGTGGTGACTTTCGACACGCACCCGCGTATTGTTTTGGGCAAAACGGGTGACGATTTCAGACTACTGACCACCACGGAGGAGCGCATCGAACTTTTGAAAGAAAGCGGAATCGAACACGTAGAGGTGTTGCATTTCGACAAAGAGACAGCTTCACTCTCGGCATGCGATTTCCTGCGCTGCCAACTCGCCACCAAGTTACACGCCCAAGCATTGGTCATGGGCTACGACAACGCCTTTGGAAACAAGCAACGCAACGATTTCAGCCAATTGGAGACCGTTGCCCAAGAGTTAGGCATTGTGTTGATTCACGATGAAGCCCTATATGACGAAGAGACGCCCATAAGTTCCACCCAGATACGCAAAGCACTTGGAAACGGCGACATGGAACGTGCCAACCGCATGTTGGGCTACATCTTTCACGTGGAAGGCGAGGTTGTGAGAGGCAAGCAAGTAGGCAGAAAGATGGGATTTCCCACCGCCAATATCGCCATCAGCGACCCTTGGAAAGCGATACCCGCCAACGGGGTGTATGCCATCAAGGCTTCGAGTCCGTCGGGCGGCAGCTGGGACGGAATGGCAAATCTGGGTCCGCAACCCACTTTCGAAGGAAACAGCAATGTGCTGGAAGTGCATCTCTTCGACATGCACGAAGACCTCTATGATCAAACCTTGAACGTTCAATTCATTTCAAAGATCAGGGACATAAAATGCTTTGACACAATGGAAGCGCTAACTTTGCAACTGGAGCAAGACGCAAAAAGCTGCAAGGATTTGTTGCGTTCCGGGGAATAAAAGCTCTTACAAAATCACCAAAATCAGCTATATGAACCGAACTCACCCCCAATGGCTATTGTTTATCATTTACTTAGGTTGTTGCCTGACAATGGTGGCACAGCCGGGAAAGGTTTATAAATCGCTCAAGGATGTCAAAAAGCCAGAAGATGTATATCACTTGCAATTGAACCACAAACGGCTCAAGGAAATCCCTGCGGAGGTCTTCACATTCCCCAATTTGAGGGTGCTGGACCTGGGAAAGAACAACATCAGCGAAATTCCTTCCGACATCGTAAAGCTGCAAAACCTGGAGGAGCTGAAATTGGGACGCAACCTTATCAAGGCCGTGCCTTTGGAGATAGGCCTATTGCCAAAACTCAAGACCTTAGACGTCAACAGAAATCCCGTAGCGGAACTCCCCGACATTATCGGATATCTCAACAACTTGGAAAAACTCATACTGTGGGGCACAGGCATCGAGCAACTACCTGAGAGCTTTGAGGCTTTGGACGGGACTTTGCAGCTGCTTGACATGAGGGCTTGTTCATTGACTCGCGACGACCAGGAAAAAATCAGCCAGATGCTCCCGAACGTAAAAAAAATGTGGAACCAAGCATGCAATTGCAGATGAACTATTTGAACCATTTGAACCATTGTCTAATATCTAATTGAACCATTCTCAATTCGACAATCTCCAAATCTTCTAATCTTCAAATCTCCAAATCATCAATTTTCAACATAAAGAATCTTAATGAATAATGAACAAAGAGGAATGCTACTATTTAGGTAAGATTACCAAACCTTACGGATTAAAAGGAGAAGTCATCCTGTTTCTTGACGTAGATAGTCCCGAGGAATACGCCGACCTGGATTCCGCATTCGTTGAAATCAAAGGCAACCTCATCCCCTATTTCTTCCAAATCCAAAACATCAACGGGGACAAGGCCACAATTGCATTTGAAGACATCTCGAAAGAAGAAGCCTTGAGTCTGGTTGGTTGCGAACTCTATCTGCCGTTGAGCAACTTGCCAAAACTGACAGGCAACCAATTCTATTATCACGAAGTTACAGGATTCAGAATCGTTGATTCCAAGCATGGAGACATTGGCGTACTGCAAAGCGTCCTGGACTACCCCGCCCAGCCTTTGTTCCAAATCATGAAGGGCGAAACAGAAATCCTCATACCTCTGATAGACCAGGTAATCGACAAAGTGGATAGAGCGCAAAAGACGATTTTCATCACCGCTCCGGCAGGTCTCATCGAACTCTACACAACCTGAAAGCGAAGAAACCCATACTTGTGGATGCTTGTATTTATCAATCTCACAATGCGTTTTCAACAAATTGTTGATAGTTTATCGGCAACCAAGCATAAAAAAAATTGTAAATTTGCCCCATTAATTAAAATCTATTACTATGGCTAACACGAGCGCAAACACCGAAAAGAACTGCTATTCTGCCGAGGAATTACAAGAATTCAAGGAACTCATACTTAAGAAAATCGAAGAGGCAGAGTTTAATTTGGAAGCACTAAAAGCAAACTTGGCAGGAAACGAGAATGATGTGAACGACACAGCCCCCACCTTCAAGACCCTTGAAGAAGGCAGCAACGTCTTGGCAAAAGAAGAGAACGCACGTCTGGCAGCACGCCAACAGAAATTCATCCGCGACCTGAAAGACGCCTTGATTCGTATCGAGAACAAGACCTATGGCATCTGCAAAGTTACAGGAAAACTCATTCCAAAAGAGCGCCTGATGGTTGTGCCTCACGCCACCATGACCATTGAAGCCAAGGAGATGCAGAACAAGAAGAAATAATTCACTCTCCTCCTACAAAGGCAATGCCGTCAACCAATTCGAGGTATTGCCGAAAGCAGTTTCTTGGTATAGTCTTTTTGGGGATTTGCATAGAGTTCATCTGCAGTCCCCATTTCTATTATACGCCCTTTCTCCATCACCATGATACGGTCGGAAAGAAACTTGACGACAGACAAATCGTGGGTAATGAAGAGATAGGTATAGTTGTATTTTTCCTTCAGCTCGTTGAGCAAATTGAGCACCTGCGCCTGCACCGAGACATCCAACGCGGAAACGCTCTCGTCGCAGATGACCAACTCGGGACGCAACGCCAATGCACGAGCGATGCAGACACGCTGACGTTGACCACCCGAGAACTCATGCGGATAGCGTCCGTACCATTCCTGTTCAAGTCCCACCTGCTGCATCAGTTCCAACACCATAGCACGCCGTTCTTGGGTGTTCTTGCCTATATGGTAATTTTTGAGCGGTTCAAGAATGGCTTCGCCAATGGGAATACGGGGATTGAGCGACGAATAGGGATCTTGGAACACAATCTGGATCTTGGGGCGAAGCTTTTTCAACTCACCCAAGGATAGATCTCGGAGCGAAACACCATTAAAAAGCACGTCACCCGAATGGCTGTCAATCAAGCGCATAATAGCGCGGCCCAAAGTGCTTTTGCCACAGCCCGACTCTCCCACCAAGCCCAAAGTCTCACCTTTATAGATATCAAACGAGACCTTATCGACCGCCTTCAACTCCTGCAAAACCTTGCCGAAGAGATTCTTTTTCAAGGCATAAACCACTTCAAGGTTGCGTACCGAAAGCAAAGGTTGCTCCTCTGGATCGAAAACTCGAGGGACGACCGTTTCGTTAAATTCATTCGGCATTGGTTCCTCTGGATGGACAACTTGGGCCAGAAAATCCTTGACCGTAGGCAATCGACGAGGACGTACATCCAGCGGAGGACGGCACGCCAAAAGCCCTTTGGTGTAGGGATGCTGTGGATTGAGCAAGACGTCCTTGGCCGTACCCTGTTCTACGATTTCCCCCTTGTACATAACCGCCACATCGTCGGCAATCTGGGCGATGACACCCAAATCGTGGGATATGAAAATGATGCCGATGCCGTACTTCAACTGCAGCGAACGCAACAGTTCGAGGATGGTTTTCTGCACCGTGACATCCAACGCCGTGGTAGGTTCGTCAGCTATCAGGATGTCGGGGTGGCACACCAACGCCATGGCAATCATCACGCGTTGTTTCTGGCCACCACTGATTTCGTGAGGATAGCTGTCGAAAATCTTCTCGGGGCGCGGCAGCATCACCTCGTCGAAGAGTTCCAACACACGCTGGCGCGCCTCTTCGCGAGTGACCTTTTCGTGCAACAACAACATTTCCATCACTTGCGCACCACATTTCTGAACGGGATTGAGCGAAGTCATGGGTTCCTGGAACACCATCGAAATACAGCTGCCACGATAGGCGTTCATCTCCTTGTCGGAAAGTTGCAGCAGGTCAATTGGCGCAGCGCCATTGGATGGCGAAAACAATACCTTCCCCGATGAGACGCGCGACTGCGGCCGTGGCAGCAGTTGCATCACAGCCATCGAGCTGACCGATTTGCCAGACCCCGACTCGCCCACAATGCCCAAGGTACGGCCACGGAAAAGACGATAGGAAACATTTTTCACCACCGTCTGATAGCTTCCGTTTCTTAGAAAATCCACCGAAAGTCCTTCTACCCGAAGAACAACAGCATTGTCGTTTTGCAGTGATGTAGGGGTGTTTGCGTCCACGTTAATTTTTTTACTATAAATACGTTTTTTTATTAGAAAAATTGTGTAAATTTGCAAAATCGAATCAAGTTAAACTTAATAAAAACACTAACATTATGACAAAATCAGAACAATTCATGGAAATGGAAGCCAAATACGGCGCCCATAACTATCATCCGCTACCAGTAGTACTCGCCAAGGGCGAAGGCGCTTTCGTATGGGATTGCGAAGGCAAAAGATACTTTGACTTCCTTTCAGCTTATTCTGCAGTCAACCAAGGACACTGCCATCCCAAGATTGTCAAGGCTCTCTGCGACCAAGCACATGAGCTCACCCTCAGCAGCCGCGCCTTCTACAACAACTGCCTCGGCGAATGGGAAAAATACGTTACCGAATATTTTGGCTACGAAAAAGTTCTGCCCATGAACTCTGGTGCAGAAGCTGACGAAACCGCGCTGAAACTCGCCCGTCGTTGGGGTGTAGTGAAAAAAGGCATCAAGAATGACGAAGTAATGATTGTTTGCTGCGAAGGCAACTTCCACGGTCGCACCATTACCATCATCACCATGAGCAACGACCCCGAGAGCTATGCCAACTACGGCCCTATGACTCCCGGTTTCATGCGCATTCCTTACAACGACCCCGCTGCGCTCGAAAAGGTTTTGAGCGAACACGGCGACAAGATTGCAGGTTTCTTGTTGGAGCCCATCCAGGGCGAAGCAGGCGTTTATGTACCCGATGAAGGCTACCTGAAAAAATGCTACGACATCTGCAAGAAATACAATGTATTGTTCATGGCCGACGAAGTGCAGTGTGGTATCGCTCGTACCGGCAAGATGCTCGCTTGCGACCACGAAGGCGTGCGTCCCGACATTCTTATCCTCGGCAAGGCCCTCGGTGGTGGTGTAGTGCCCGTATCCGCTGTTTTGGCCGACGACGAAATCATGCTCAACATCAAGCCCGGCGAACACGGCTCCACCTTCGGTGGCAACCCCATTGCAGCAAAGGTTTCCATCGCCGCTCTCCAGGTTATCAAGGACGAGAAACTGATGGAGAACGCAGACCGTCTCGGCAAGATCTTCCGCGAAGAGATGAGCAACTTCAAGAGCCCGATGATTGAAAAGGTTCGCGGAAAGGGTCTCTTGAACGCCATTATCATCAAGCCCCACAACGGCAAGGAAGCCTGGGACGTTTGCTTGAAGATGCGCGACATGGGCGTTTTGGCAAAGCCCACACACCAGCACATCATCCGCTTCGCTCCTCCTCTGGTCATCACCGAAGAGCAGTTGCGTGAAGCAATGGAAATCATCAAGAAGGCCATCGCCTCGTTTGAATGATAAGAGACTCAGCAAAACAACAATAGTCGTGAGGCTCCGCCATGGCGGAGCCTCATTTTTTTCACGCTCCATCAATTACCAATCCTCGCAAACGACCCTAATGGTTTTTCTAAAGAAACATCCCCACGCATATAGCCCCAAAATACCGCAACTTTTTAGGAATGCATTCCGAAATTATCGCCACTTTTTAGGAATATATTCCGAAATTATCGCCACTTTTTAGGAATATATTCCAAAAATATCGCCACTTTTTAGGAATTAATTGAAAAAATATACGTAAATTTGCGCCAAAATAGCAACAACAATGGTAACACGGAAAATCAACCAAATCATTACAGACCAACTTGATAGCAACAAAGCAATCATACTCATTGGCTGTAGGCAAGTCGGGAAAACAACCATTCTCAAAGAGATGTTTCCTGAAAATGGTTCAAATTTCTGGTTCTACGGAGACGATGTTGATACGCAACTATTGTTTTCTGACATGACAGCACCCAAACTGCGTAGCATCATCGGCAACCGAAAGACCATTGTCATCGACGAGGCGCAACGCATACCCGATATCGGACTTCGTATGAAAATCATCACCGACCAGATGCCCGACATTAGGCTTCTTGCAACAGGTAGTTCTTCGTTTGAACTCGCCAATAGGCTCAACGAACCTCTCACCGGCAGAAAATGGGAGAACCACATCTACCCAATCTCATTTGGGGAGATGGTGGACCATCACGGCCTACAAAACGAGATGCGCATGTTGCCCCACCGAATGATCTATGGATATTACCCAGAAGTGGTCACCGCAAAAGGGAAAGAGAGGCTGATCTTGAAGCAGTTATCCGACAGTTACCTTTACAAAGACATCTTCGCCTTGAGTGGCATCAAGAAGCCCGAGAAACTGGTGTTGCTGTTGCAAGCACTGTCCTATCAGATTGGCTCGCAAGTGTCCTACAACGAACTTTCACAGACCGTAGGTCTTGACGCAAAAACCGTAGAAAGTTATATCGACATGTTGGAGAAAGCCTACATTGTGTTTCGCCTCAGCAGCCTCAAGCGCAACATGCGCAGCGAGCTCAAGAACAGCCGCAAGATTTACTTCTACGACAATGGTGTCCGCAATGCACTTATCTCCAACTTCTCCCCCATCGACCTCCGCAACGACAACGGAGCGCTTTGGGAGAACTTTGTCATCGCAGAACGTATGAAAATGATTGAGTACAACGGCATTTGGTGCAACAAATATTTTTGGCGCACCAAAGACCAAACAGAGATAGACTACGTGGAGGACGAGGACGGCATACTGCGTGCCTACGAAATGAAGTTCAATCCTTTGAGAAAGGCACGACTGCCCGAATCGTTCAAGCAAGCCTACCCTAACCACGAGTTCAAAATCATCACACCCAAAAACATCGAAGAGTTTCTGCTGTAATTATCTCCAACACGTACATATCCCATTATGAAGCACGCACTTGTCATACTGTCTTGCATTGTTGCCGTGTCGTGGAGCAGCACGGCGCAGCAATACCGAGACACTACGCAAAAACAATCCCTTCGCGCCAATCAGCTACTGGAGCAACTGACTTTAGACGAGAAACTCTCGCTGATGGAGCATCGCAACCCAGACATTCCGAGGCTTGGACTGCGAGCCTACAGCTGGTGGAACGAGGCACTGCACGGTGTGGCACGAAATGGACGCGCAACAGTGTTTCCCATGCCCATCGCACTTGCCGCCACATGGGACACTGCACTGGTTCGCAAAAGCTTCAACATCGTAGCTCTCGAAGCACGAATCAAGTATCTCGCTTCATTGGTTGATAGTAGTTACAACAATAGCGGCAAATCCATCGAGACGATACTGTCGGACCTCATTCAAATGCCCGACAGCACAAAGCTCCACCCCGCTCAGCTGCCGATTGACAATACAGGACTATCATTTTTCGCACCCAACATCAATATCTTCCGCGACCCTCGTTGGGGAAGAGGAATGGAAACCTATGGCGAAGACCCCTGGCTTACAGCCCAAATGGGATTGGCTGCAGTCATGGGATTGCAACACCTACCCTCCGATGCTCCCAATCCATTCAGAAGAAAACTCGCAACCGCCGCCTGCCTCAAACATTTCGCCGTCCACAGCGGCCCCGAAGGGTCGCGACACCAATTCAACGCTCAAGTTACACAGCGAGACCTCTACAGCACCTATCTCCCCGCCTTCGCCTATATCATCCAACATAGCGACATTAAGCAAGTGATGAGCGCCTACAACCGACTCAACGGCATTCCTTGCAGCACCAACGAAATGCTGTTGGAAGACATTCTGCGCAACCGATGGCAATACAACGGCATCATCGTAACCGACTGCTGGGCGCTGAACGACTGTTGGGAACGAGACAGCAAAACGCCAAGACACGAAACACATTCCACCGCCACACTGGCGGCAAAAGACGCCTTCGGAATGGAAGTCGACCTGGAATGCGGCAGCGGACTGCAAGCCTTGCGCGATGCCGTAGATTCGGGCTATATTCCAGAGAAAGAAATCGACGAACACCTTCTCAGAATTCTCTCCACAAGAATGGAATTGGGAATCGACGACATACCACAAAACTGCAACACCGCTCGGGACTTTCGCGAAACCACAAGGTTGGATCCGGCTGCAACGCAATCATTATCTGACTATTACAACAAAGCAAACGATTCACATCGCCTCGAAGTCAATGTTGCCAAACAAAGCATGGTACTGCTCAAAAACAACGGCATCCTACCTTTAGACCTTTCGGGGAAACGCAACTTTGCGTTGGTAGGTCCAAACAGCGACGATTCCGCCATGGTTTTGGGCAACTACAATGGCGCGCCAAACCACTTTCTCCTCACCAGCATCAAAGAGGCATTTCTACAAAACCGCCCCAACAACATCGCACTGTTCCATGAGCAAGGTTGCGGACTTGTGACAAACAACACCAGAGCATCAAAAAAATTCTGGAAACAACTACAAAAGAGCGACGCAGTGATTTTTGTCGGAGGACTCTCTCCTGCCGTGGAAGGCGAAGAGTTGCAAGTCGATCTGCCAGGATTCTATCGTGGCGACCGCACCAAAATCGAACTGCCCGAAACTCAGGTACAGTTGATTCAAGCAATCAAACAAAAGACCGGCAAGCCCATCATCCTGGTACTATGTACAGGAAGTGCCATCGGGCTGGAAGCCGTAAAGGACTACGTGGACGCCATAGTTGTAGCGTGGTATGGCGGAGAAGCCATGGGACAGGCGCTATGGGAGAACCTGACATGCTACGACGGAGTGCGACAAGCGTCCACCAATGCCGCTTTCGGCAACTTGCCCATTACCTTCTACCGCAACACACAACAATTGCCACCTTTCGACGACTACAGCATGCAACGGCGCACCTATCGATACTTGGAGGATGAGCCACTTTTTCCTTTTGGCTACGGATTGCGCTACAGCCAGCACCAATTAGATACCGTTTGGTACGACAGTGCGACACACACCGTGAATGGAAACATCTCCCTAAAACCGCATCCCCAACTATCGCAAGAGTGCGTCTGCGTACAAGTCTATCTACAAAATCCAAACGACAGCATGGCTCCCAAGAAAAGCCTTATAGGATTCAAGCAAGTGACAGCAAACACGCAGTCCAGCCAGCAAATATCGTTCTCCATCCCCCTCGAATCGGACTGTTTCCTCCAATTCGACGAAGCCTCGCAGCAACCCATCGCACCTAAAAAAGGATCGCGGTTTGTGCTGCAAGTAGGGTTTAGCAGCGCAAACCGCGATTTGATTGATATTCCTATAACTTGGTAGATTAGCTACGCAAGCTTAGAATTTCAGTTTCAAAGAAGCCGTAGTGATGATATCCTGATTCTTGATACCTTCAGGAACGATGCTACGATATTCGTAGTTGAAGTTGATGTCGAAGAACAAGTGAGCGGAAAGCTTGGATTCGAGGGAAGCAATACCCGTAACAATGTAGTCCCCAGCAAAATCATAGAAAGAAGGCTGATAGAAGACTGTAGCCTTGACGGTTACGGCATCACTGATTTTGTGCTTGCCCTTGGCGCGCAGAGAGAGACGCATCACCTGAGGTTTCAAAGCCTCATCTTCAACGGTATATTGTACAAAATCATATACCAAAGCAGCACTTACAGAGTAGTCGCATACGCCAGGGAGGGTGTAGATGCGATATTTAGCGCCAAGCAAGAGACTGGTCTTATATTCGTAACCCTTGAATTTGTTGTTGATGTAGGAAACAGATGCGAAAGGAGACCAACGGTCATACTGCCAGAGGTCAACTTTTGCATTGGCGGTGAAACCTTCATCGTATTTGACTTGATCTTTTTCACCATAGATGATGCTGTAGTCGGCGCTGCACGACAACACGCTGTCGTTACGCTCGATACCACCATTGTTGTTGAAAGTCAAAGAATTGACGTTACCACTCTTGAGTTCGCCACCAAAGCCCAAAGTATAGGACCATTTCTTCTGTGCGGAAACAGTAGCCACACAAGCCAGCATCAGTACGATTGCAAATAATTTACGTTTCATTGTGTTATAGATTAGTTCGGTTAAAATTTTTGCAAAGATACGAAAAAATGGTGAATAGTAAATTGGCGATTAGCGAATAGACCCTATATACGTTCCAACAACACACGAAAATTGTCCTAATCAGCCATAATTTTGTATCTTTGCACTATGAAAAAATGGATTATTGTTCTTCTATCATGCTGGAGTGCGACGCTCTTTGCTCAGGAATACAACATCGAGGAGTTGCAACAGCCTGAGACCGACACCACTATCAACGCCCGTCTTGACGCTTGGCAAGACCTGAAATTCGGCTTTATGGTTCATTGGGGAATGTACACCCAATGGGGCGTGGTGGAGTCGTGGAGCATCTGCAACGAACCGTGGATTGACCGTGGCGGCGCCGACTACAACGACTATGTGGCACGCTACCAAGCCCTCAACAAGACATTCCACCCCAAGCATTTCGACGCCACACAATGGGCGAAAGCGGCACAACAGGCGGGTATGAAGTATATGGTTTTCACCACCAAACACCACGACGGATTCTGTATGTTCGCCAGCCGAGAAACCGACTACACCACCATGGGAAATGATTGTCCCGCCCAGCGAGACTTCACGCAAGAAATCGTCAATGCCTTCCGCGCCAACAACTTCTGGATAGGACTCTATTTTTCCAAAGCCGACTGGCACCACAGCGACTACTGGGCAAAGGAATGGGCAACACCCGACCGCAACGTAAACTACGACATTGCGCAGCATCCCGAGCGTTGGGAACGTTTCAAGCAGTTCACCTATAACCAAATCAAAGAGATCACCCACAACTACGGCGACATCGACATACTTTGGCTCGACGGCGGCTGGGTGCGTCCTGAATACAGCCTCAACGACGAATACCGCGAATGGCTGGGCTGCTACCAACGCATACAGGACATTGATATGCCGAAGATTGCCGCGATGGCACGAGAGAACAACAAAGACCTACTGATTGTTGATCGCACCGTACACGGCAAATATGAGAACTACCGCACCCCCGAGCAGCAAGTGCCCGACACCGTGCTCCCCTACCCTTGGGAGACCTGTATGAGCATGGGCGACAGCTGGTCGTACGTACCCAACGACAACTACAAATCCACCAAGCAGCTCATCCATACTTTGATAGACATCGTTTCCAAAGGCGGAAATCTGATACTTAACGTTGGTCCTGACGCAGACGGACAACTACCGTCAGAAGCGCTAAAGAGGATGGAAGAGATAGGCAACTGGCTGAAAAAGAACGGCTACGCCATATATGGAACCCGACCTTGCGCACCCCATTCAAAAGGCAATCTGCGCTACACGCAAAGCAAAGACGGCAAGCACCGCTACGAAATCGAACTTCTCGACCAAGCGCCATACGCAAAGGTCAGAGAGATCAAAAAAGGAAAGAATTAAGGTTGTTACGAGGTCACGTCAACGGGAGGAAATCACACAAATCACAAATCTAAAACGCCCAACCCAAACGAATACCGCCCGTAAAGACATTCCAAGAAATATAGTTGTAATATCTCAAGTTATGGAATGGTCCGCTTTGCAATAGGGGAACACCAAACCCTAAAAAATAGTCAGCCACAAAACCCCTCCGACCTACTGACTGGAATCCAAAAACCAGCGCCAAAGAGATGTCGTTTTCGTGGAAAGTACGGTTTTCGGTGATAATCCGAGAGCCCTCGTTGCGCACAAAGCAATCGAAAGTCCGCCACACGCGATAATAGTTCAGCTGCGCCTTGGCATACCACCCACTCACCAGATAGCCCTCCTCAACCATAGCCTTGCGCTGCGTTTCGCGACGATACTGAGGTTCTACAAATGGATAGTCCTCATAATCATAAATTTCACCACGAAGAAGTGGCGGCACCCAATAGTAGCCTTTAGGTTTGGTTGTGGGGTCGAACTTGCTCACCGACAACATGAATTTGTAGCCCGCAGAAAGCGTCACCACATGTCGTCCATAGTCATAAAAATCACGCTCTGTGGAGGTGTAATCATCTTGCATCTCAGGAAAATTGGCCCCCAACCCCACCTCTACAGCCGAGCGATGCGGTAACGCACGTTCGTAGCTGATGTTTGGAAAAGCAGTATAAACCAGAGGAAACAAACTAACCTTCAAATCATTGCGGGAACGTCCCAAAGGTTCAGGAACCACCACTCGAAGCTGGGTAGGAACAACCGACTGTTTGACGTAACAGACACTATCGGTTGGCATCTGCGCCCAAGAGGTGGCCGTCAGAAACACCAAAACCAAGATTATATATAATTTATTCGTTTTCATAACCTTCCTGGATTATTCATAGTAATAATAGCTGTTTTTATAACAACCTGGATAGAGTTTGAGATCGTAACACGAGCTGCCCGAACTCCACAAAGTATCCTTTTTGTACAAAACAAGATACTGGTCGTAATAGTTGAATTGGAACTTGCTCTGATAGGTTTCATCCCAATCATCGGCATCGTTGGACCAAAACGAGAAGGCGAAAGCGCCCGAAGTATCCGTCACGGAGAGTCCGAAAGGCGAAAATTCGTGGGCATGATAGAACCGAATCGTATCGTTGGCTATAGGAGCCGTACAGGTGCTGTCGGTATAGAGATGTCCCTGAACCCGAACACGATAAGGGTCAGGTTCACACCCCACAAAGCAGACAAGCACCGCCATGCAAACAATAAAGGAAAGTCTTTTTATCATAACCATCTATTTATAATATAACATACTGACATCCTCTGGTTTGAAAAGTTCTTGGGCAACGGAGAGGATATCTTCGGGAGTTACGGAAAGTATGTCACGGTTCATTTCCTCAAGCGTATCAACATGGTCGTAGTTGAGGCACGCCTTGCCGATAGACTGCATCTCGTTGAGACCCGAATCGTTGTTGATTGTCATCTGACCGATTAGTTGCTGCTGGGCGGCTCTGAGTTGGCGAGGATGCAACGGCGACTGGCAGCACTTGTCAAGTTCATCCATAACCAGCTTTGTAGCCTTCTGCCAAGCATCAGCATCCACCCCTGCATAGATGTAAAAAAGGCCAGCATCGGTAAAGGGGACATACTGAGACTCAATAGTGTAGCAAAAACCATACTTTTCTCGTATTGAGACATTCAGTCTGGAATTCATGGCGGGACCGCCAAGGATATTGTTCAACAAAGTAAATGGAACCTTCTTCTCGTCATAACAATGAGGCGCCCGACACCCTAACAGCATGTGGACTTGATGCGTATGACGATTGAGGTGCGTTTCGAAATGGTGGTATTCGGGAGGATTGTTGCGGAGCAAAGAGGAAGAGACCCGAGGATATTGCTGGAAATACTTTTCACAAAGCCGAATCAGTTTGTCGAACTTAACGTTGCCTACCACAGCAATAACCATACGGTCGGTGGTGTAGTTCCTGCGCATGAAATCCCTAATGGCATTGGGCGTAAAACGACGCACATTCTTGGGAGATCCCAAAATATTATGCGCCAAGGGATGTCCTTGCAAGATAAATTCCTCGAAATCGTCATAGATTTGATCTGCCGGAGCATCTTTATAGCTATTGATCTCCTCAAGAACAACGTCCTTTTCCTTGCGCAATTCCTGTTCAGGGAACGAAGAATGAAACAAAATATCCGAGAACAATTCAAGGCAACGCTCCAAATGTCCAGAAAGAGATGTGGCATAAATACACGTCTCCTCCTTGGTTGTAAAAGCATTGAGTTCGCCCCCGACCCCATCAATACGATTAAGGATATGGTAGGAGCGACGGTGTTCTGTGCCTTTGAAGATAGAGTGCTCTATGAAATGCGCGATACCTTCTTCGGGGCCCTGCTCGTCACGCGATCCCACTCCGACATAAACACCGCTATAAAGGACGTCTGATGCAGTTTGGCGGAACACAATCCGCATTCCATTAGTCAAAGTATGGTATTGATACATTTATTTTATTGGCAATTGGAGAATAGATAATTGGCAGTTGATTAGCTTTTTTGACACATCACCTCCTTTTATAGAAAAGACATGGAATACATGCAAATAGGCAGCCTGCAAGCGTTTCGAAAGTATCTTCCGAGAGGCAGGAAAGCAATACGATGGCAATTGAAAGGAGGAAAAGAAATGACTTCTGGTAGGAATGGCACATAAGTATGCGCACAAAAAAACAAAGCAGCAGCACTCCCCCCAGCAAACCAAATGCAATCAGAATTGTCAAATACTGATTGTGAGCATGTTTTCCAGTTCCTATAAGTTGAGAACCCTCAATCTCAAGTTGCGCATGGCAAGCATCCACCACATCGCCCGTTCCTACACCGCATATTGGATGCTGCAAGAACACCGACCACCCATTCCGCCAAAGAGCGATGCGATGCAAGAGACTAGACTCGCCCAGCGACCCCGTAACGCGATAGCATTCAAACTCATAGAAAAGCACATAACACATGCTTCGCAGACTCAATCCTTGGGCATATACCCTATTGGCAATGCCTTTTTCTATATTCCGCACATCATCAGCATTCAACATGGCAATACCCGAACTATCCTTTGGATAGCCGCAACTGTTGAGGTAACGTATCAAGGTCGGATAAACAGCATAGCCGTTGGCGGTCAAAGCATCAACAGGCATTCGACTCACATCGCCCCAATGGGCACGCAAAGAAGACTCCGAAACGCCGACATTGATATAAGAACCGTTCTCTATGACATCCTCCCCTCGGGTGCAAGAGCCGAAATAGCCACGAGCGAAGCCCGCCACCAAACCTACGAGCAAAGCCACAATGCAACCATAGAGCAAGCCCTTCCACGAACGCCAAGCCTTCCCCCAAAAAAGGAACAATGCCGGCATCAACAGCAAGACGAAGAATGCCGTGTAGGAACGCAACAAAAGCAAGAATCCCACAAACCAAATCAAAACGACACACAACGAGCCAAGAAGATACCACCTGTTATGGATTCCAGTCCATTGCTGGATGCAGATCCAAATCAACAATCCTATGACAAAACAGACATTAAGGGAGAACCGGATATGAGAGATATAAGGAACAATCTCGCGATAAGGCAAGTCCGGGATGGAGATGTAACGCACCAATCCAATAACGGAGACAACCAAGACAGTAATTGCATAGCATCCTCCAATATACCACAACTCTTTTCGGTAGAGTGGCTTGGAAGTCAACACAACCAAAGGAACTACCAGCAAAGGCAATTTCTGTCGAATGTCATCCAACCCATATATCAAGTTGTCGCTCCACAGCAAACCCACGCAGTGCAAAAGAAAAAACACGACGCAGAGATGCAACAGCCGATTGTCTTTGAAACAACAGAACTTGTCCTTCCAATTCCATTCCAAAATCCAATTGGCAGCCAACAACACCCATGCCAAGTTGGTCATAAATGTCGAGGTAGTCATGCTTACTGCCAACAGACAAAGAATTGCAATATAAACAGTTCTAGAGATTGACAATGGATTTAGCGATAAATGGTTCAGCCGATAAAAGATTTATTGGTTGGCGACTAAAAATTCCGGAATAGCGGTTTACCTTCAAAATAATTCAATCTCATATGGTTATTTGCCCAGAAGTTTCTCATATTGCGTCTTGTCACTCAATATTTCTATAGCCTTGAGCACTTCGGGATCGGACTTGAGCATACCTTGCAGACGGCCTTTCTCGTAGTAGTAGCGCACCAGTATTTCGGACTTCAACATCTCGGAAATTTCCTCACGATTCTTCTCCAAATCGCCTTTTTTCTCTTCCCGAAACTTCTTTTCCATGGCGTCAAGGTCGTCTTGGATAGACTCGATATACTTTTCTTCCTTAGCGACCTCACGCAACTCTTTGATAACCTTTTCCGTGACCGTAGAATAATTCAATTCCTTATCGGAAAGGTAATTCACAAAGTCGGCATAGATCTCATCAGTAATCTCAAAAACATCTGCCGAAGGAATGGAAGCATGCGTACGGACAAATTCAGTAACATAGTCGAACACCAAGAATTTCTGCATCAAACCGATAGCAATGTTCGACATATAGCGAGGCTCTACTTCCACATCGGGGTCAATTCCAAATCCGTCATAGACGGTGCGACCATTACGAGTCTTGAAGGCTGTCTTGAGCGAATCCGGCACCTTCGTAGCCCTGCCATTTTCGTCGCGATGGCTGTAATCTATGGCCTGGATGCAACGCCCACTCGGAATGTAGTATTTAGAAACGGTAATCTTCATCTGGTTGTTGTATGCCATGGGCAAAATATTCTGAACCAACCCCTTTCCATAGCTACGAGAGCCAATAATAACAGCGCGATCAAAATCCTGCAAACTACCGCTCACAATCTCGCTAGCCGAAGCGCTATAGCCGTCAATAAGCACAGCCACAGGAATATTCAAATCATCGGGGACGCGCTGTGTATAGCTTTTGATAGTCTTCGACGCCACCTTTCCCTTGGTTTCGACCACCAATTCGTTTTTCTTGACGAACATATTGACGATATCCACGGCCTCATTCATCAACCCACCACCATTGCCTCTAAGGTCGAGTATAACTCCCTTCATAGAGGGGTTGTTGCTTTTAAGATTCGCGAACGCCTCTCTAACATTCTTGGCGGCATCTTGGGTAAACTCGTTGAGTTTGATATAACCCACCGATGCACCGACCATGCCACTATAAGGCACGTTGGGCAAAGAAATCTCCTGTCGGGTAATGGTACGTTCTATCATTTCCCCATTGCGTTCAACCTTCAGAACCACAGGTGTTCCAGCCTGGCCACGCATGGCGCCACTCACGTCGGCATTGCTCTTGCCTTCGGTACTTTCGCCATTTACCTCCACAATACGGTCGCCCGCCTTCAGTCCAGCCTTGTCGGCAGGCAGTCCTTCATAAGGTTCGGCGATGTAGATATTCTTGCCATTCTGATGGATGAGAGCCCCCACGCCACCATATTGCCCCAACAGCTGAAGCTTTACATCCTCCATATCACTTTCGGGATAGTAGTTTGTGTAGGGATCGAGAGAGGAAAGCATGGCATCGATAGCCACCTTCATAGTCTTGCCTGGGTCCACGTCATCCACATAGTAGAGGTGCAAGTTCTTGTAAACGTTGGAGAATACCTCCAGATTCTTGGCGATTTCAAAGCCCTTATCCTCTTGGGCAAAAGCCTGCAATCCCAAAACACAAATCAAGAAAATAACAAAAAGACGTTTCATTGATAATTGATAATTGACAGTTGATAATTGACAGTTCCCTGATTACAGTCCACACATCACAAATTACATCATTTCAAAACGTTGCAGGCTAATCAATTCTGGAGAAACAAACCACACGATGTCGCCTGCGACAAAGATAGTCCTGGCGGGAGGATTGAGCAAATAGTCTCCTCTACGCTCAATGGCGATTACCATAGCGTTATATTTTCTTTGGAAATCGGCATGCATCAAGTCGTTTCCACACAAAGAACCATGCGCCACCACTTCGTATCGATAGATGTTGATTTCGTGGTCGGAGTAGTCGTTCACCAGCATTTCAGGCTCCACCTCTACAATGTTGCGGAAAGCAGCCAGCCGTTCCTCGTTCCCAATCATCGTCAGCCTATCCTGCGGCATCAATATGAAATCCTTGTCCGGCAAGTCGTAAATCTTTCCTCCACGCTCCACCGACACCACATTTACGGCATAGTCCTGTCTTAGCCTCGACTCGGAAAGGCGTTTGCCCACCAAAATCGAATAAGGCGTCAGCACCATTTTTTCCATGTAGAAATACTGCTCCAGAGTCTTCGGAATCCTAAAAGCGTTTTGCGCCTGACGTTTGTTAAAGTTCGATACGAAATGGTCCTCGATGCGATGGTAGAAAGTCATCACATGGCGAGAGAAAAGAAAAAGGAAGAGCAAGAATACCGCCAGTACGATGGCAAAGCCCAACGCCATATTGATGTAATGTGCTATGGTGAGACCCACAAAGAAAGTCGCCATAAAGTAGCGCAGCAGCAATACGGGAACCACAACGGCACGACTATGCCCATAGGCGCTCAGCAGACGTTTGATGCGGTCTCTGTTCACGTTCTTCATCGCCATTGCCCAAACAAAAGGCGCAATCACTACCAAGGTGACAAATGCAGCCAGAAGTCGGCCCCAGAAAGCTCCCGATCCCGCCTCAGCGAAGGTTTTGTCGACAAAGGGGCCCAACAACGAAAAAGACAGCAACGAAAGCGCCGTAAGGATGGCACCATATATCAGAATGGACGACAGTTGTTTCTTCAGGAACTTTTTCACCGAAATATCATGCTCAACGCTCTTCGACTGATCGCTATAGCGTTCCAGAGCTTCCTTCCATCTATCGGGCACTTTAGGATATATCTTGTCATAGAACGGCAATGCACCCTTAATCATATAAGGTGTAACGAAAGTAGTAATGATGGAGACCGAAACAATGATTGGATATAAGTTCGCGTCAATCACGCCGAAATCTCGGCCCAATTCCGCAATGATGAACGAGAATTCACCAATCTGGCAAAAGCAAAATCCGCTCTGCACAGCAGTCTTGAGCGACTTGCCACTCAAAACAACACCCAACGTTGCCGCACTCGACTTGAACAGCACCACGGTCAAGGCAACAACCAAGATTGGAACAATATAATTCACCAGAACTTCGGGATTCACCAACATACCCACACTCACAAAAAACACTGCGCCGAAAAGGTTTTTCAATGGGGTGATGATTCTATGGATGGTATCCGCCTCGATGGTTTCGGAAAGGATAGCGCCCATCACAAAAGCACCCAAAGCCGAAGAAAAGCCTGCATAGGAGGCAAACACAACCATCCCAAAACAGAGTCCCACAGCAACGATGCACAAAGTCTCCTCGGTCATCCACTTACGCATCCATTTCAAAAAAGTTGGGATAAGATAGATGCCAAACATAAACCACACTATCAAGAAAAACACCAACTTGACAAGGCTCATGCCCAACTCGCCTCCGTTGAAGCTTTTGCTCACACTAATCGTGCTCAGCACCACCAAGAGCAACACGGCAATCAAATCCTCCACAACCAATACGGCGGTAACCGTACCTGTAAACTTCTGCTGTTTCAGATTCAGGTCATCGAAACTCTTGATAATGATAGTTGTGGATGAAATCGAAAGCATGCAGCCCAAAAAAATGCAATCCATTTGGGCGAAGCCCAAGATTTTGCCCAACGAAGAGCCGATGAGAAACATCAAGAAAAGCTCCGTCAAAGCCGTAATTGCACCCGTTCCACCCACTTTTTTCAATTTCTTGATGCTGAATTCCAAACCCAAGGCAAACATGAGGAACACGATTCCGATATCGCTCCAAACATGGATGTTGGCGTCATCGGTAATAGCCGGGAACCAAGGGAAATAGGGACCTATGAAAAAACCCGCCACAATATAACCCAACACCAACGGCTGTTTCAACCACTTGAAAATCACAGTAATGACTCCAGCTGTAACAAGTATGATGGCAAGATCAAAGAATAATGGCGGCAACATTCTAATTTTTATGTTATAAACATCGAGCTGAGTCTTTATTCCGACTTATGGATTGCAAGCAAACCGCAATTCTACAACTCGCAACTAATTTTTATAACGATCTTACCCATGTTTTATTGCTTCACTTCCACAAAAAAAGCCTATATTTGCAACATCAAAGAACAAACGCCATCACCATGAAATCGTTTCCAATACTTGTTCTGCTTGTTCTACTGACAATCAAAGTCGCCGCGCAAGACTCCATCCGTGTGGCATTTTGGAATGTCGAAAATTTCTTCGACACCCGGCACGACACGCTCAAGAATGACTACGAATTTTTACAGGAAGGTTCCTACCACTGGTCTCCCAAACGGTTCTACGCAAAACGCAACAACCTCTACAAGACCATCGTGGCGATGGAGGATCCAATAGTAATAGGACTCGCCGAAGTGGAGAACGACCATGTACTCGAAGAGCTTTGCCAAGGCACGCCGCTTCGCAAACTGGGTTTCGAGTTTGTGCATTACGAATCTCCCGACAAACGTGGAGTGGATTGCGCACTGCTCTACCGAAGCAGTCGTTTCAAGGTGTTGGAATCTCGCCCTTGCAATATGTCGGACTCGGCCAACTCGTTTTTTACGCGCGACATCTTGTTGGTTGGCGGTGTCGTTGACTCGGCCGACACACTGTTTGTGCTTGTCAACCACTGGCCTTCAAAGCTGGGAGGAGAAAGGGCCGCACGTCACCGAGACCGCATTGCCAAAGAGTTGGACGAAATCTGCGACAGTCTGGCCGACAAGCACCCTCTATCAACCATAGTGACCATGGGCGATTTCAACTCGCAACTGGCGCAAGGAGACGGACTTGGATCCTACAAATACCAAGGAGTATGGACGTGGATAGACAACATTTTCCTATATGGAGAATGCCGTTGCGGAGAAACACCCACAAAAGCATACCAGTTCGAATGGCTGCTCACCGAAGACAAAACCCACATGGGAAAAAAGCCTTACCGGTCCTATCTCGGAGTTCGTTACCAAGGCGGCGTAAGCGACCACCTGCCCGTATGGAGAAGCGTCCCTATCGGCAAAACACAACGTCCATAAGTCCTGCACCAAGCAAATTCGCGTCGAAGATCAGGCGTTCTCTTGGTCCAACTGCTGATAAATGGAATTTCGGCTAATGTACTCTGGTACTATTTCTTTCATCTTGCGGACTATGGCAAGGTTATCAAACGAACCCGAGAGCGCCTGCAACTCGATTTCGTTCTGCAACGCAACTTCGTAGTCGTATTCGCGTACCTGAGCGACCATAATCTTCGGATGATTGGTGGGAATGGTATTTTCTTTGTCGGAAAGGACTTCTTCGTAGAGTTTTTCGCCGTCGCGTAGGCCCGTGTAGCGAATCTCCACATCCTTGGCACCCGACAATGCAATCATACGTTTCGCAAGATCCACTATCTTCACAGGTTTACCCATGTCAAAGACAAATATTTCGCCTCCTTTGCCCATCGTGCCAGCCTCCAACACAAGTTTGCAGGCCTCCGAGATGAGCATGAAATAACGGATAATGTCGGGATGGGTGACCGTAAGAGGTCCGCCCTGCCTAAGCTGTTCTTTGAAAAGAGGTATGACCGATCCATTACTGCCAAGCACGTTCCCGAAACGGGTGGTAACAAACTGAGTAACAGGAATACTTCCATCGACTTGGCGGAGAGCATCCGAGGGTTCTGCAACACCATCTTGAATCTTTTGAATTGCCATGTTCAGGCTCTGACAGTAGATTTCGCAGATGCGCTTGGAGCAACCCATTACGTTGGTGGGATTGACCGCTTTGTCGGTGGAAATCATGACAAATTTCTTTACGCCATACTTGACTGCGAGATCGGCTATGATGCGGGTTCCATTGATATTGTTACGCACTGCCTGCACTGGATTGTCTTCCATCATGGGTACGTGCTTGTAGGCTGCGGCATGGAAAACGTATTCGGGACGGTGTGCGGAGAAGAGTTGCTCCATATACCCTTGGTCGGTGATAGTGGCGACAATAGTCTGCGCCTTTACATCAGGGTGATGGTTGGCCATCAACAGCCGAACGTCGTGCATAGGCGTCTCCGCTTGGTCTATTAAAATCATCTCAGAGGGATGGTAGATTGCAACCTGCCGTACCATTTCCGATCCAATGCTGCCGGCAGCGCCGGTAATGAGAATCTTTCGACCTGTAAGTTGCGCCCCTATGGCGTCCATATTAACCTCTATCTTCTCTCGAGGAAGCAAGTCTTCAATCTCCACCTCCTTAAGTCTGTTCTGCTGAACAGGCGTCTTGCCGTCCCACTCCTCGGCGGAAGGAATCATCAGGATGCGAATGCCTGCGGCGATAATCTTGTCAATCTGTTCCTCGTTGGAACGGAAGCGGTCAACCATCAAAGGCGATACCAACAAATCCGTGGTACCGGCTTCTTGCATGTGCTTGACAAGGTTTGGACCATCACGGCGGACTTGCATGCCCAAAAGGTATTTGGACTGGAGGTCACCTTCGGGGCTGACAAAACCGACAAGGGTGTATTCCTGCGGATGCTGATTGTAGATGCTCTTTGCCAAGGCGATACCTCCAGCCTTTACGCCATAGATGAAAGCTTTCTTGGTTGTAGCGGACAACCTAAACTGGTCGAAAATATGCTTGACAAAAATGCGCTCCATCCACATCAGCAGCGTGGAGAAAATGACAATATAGAAGAGGGTATGTAAGCAAGGAGTGTAAATGACATCATTGGGGATAAGGTCGAACTTGCGCACTACACCCGAGAACACTCCCGACAGGACGGTTCCCGTAACAAGCGCCGAGAACACACGGAACAAATCGATGAAGGTAGAATATCTGATAATGCCTTTATAAGTATGGTACACTTTGAAGGCGATTATACAGAATAACAATGTTATCAGCAGACCTCGGGTAAGTGGCCAGAAATAGGATACAAAAACAGATCCACCTATATGTATATAGCTTCCGAGATAACCAGAAAAAAGCACTATGGCACAGTCAATGGCCAATACGCCCCAATAAGGAAGCGTTTTCTTGGAGAAATACCATTTCCACAGCGACTCAAAAGGCTTCATATTACCTAATTATATATATATATATTAATACAATTCAAGACCAGTTGTTTTTCTTACAAAAGGATAGCGCATCGCATTGCTTTTGGCGAAAAGATTTGCAAATTTACTATTTTTTATTTTACGAGCCAAGCAAAAAGGCAAGAAAATTTTTCTTGCCAAGATGGGGCATCTAAAATTCGGGGGGGGAGCCAAGGTTTCGAGCGCGAGAATGACTTTTTGCTTAAATCTCGAAAACATCAAACGTCACCCATGGTTAGTGGGACTGGATTGTTTGAATGGTTCGAGGGATTGTTCGAGAAAGAGAAACAATCGAAACGGCAAGCGATATATAACTTGGAATTTTTTCATTCCGGTAAGCTTGCTTCTGTTTCTTCTTATTGGGCTCGACATAGATGATGTCGTTAGGGTTGAGATAATAGCAGGGAGAGTCCAAAAACTCTTTGGATTGGAGGTTACAGAGAATTGGCGTAACGGCGTCGCCGACCTTACGCAACACCGTAACATTGTCGCGTCGGCCATACAGCGTGATGTCGCCACACATCGCCAAAGCTTCAAAAAGGGTCAGTCTATTGCCCTCTACATGCAGTTCCTGCGGTGCGTTCACCTCCCCTACAACCGCCACACGAAAGTTCATCAACTGAACATCGACAATGGGATCTGCAACATACCGTTCAGAGACGAGACGCCTCTGCAAATAGCTTTCAAGACTGTCGTGCGTGAGGTCGGCGGCGGGAACGCGACCCAGCACTGGAAACTCGATAGTACCATTTTCTCTTACAAGATAACATTCAATATTTTGAACGCCTTCCGCGGCACCCTCACCCAATGTTTGTGCCATGCCGCTTTCTTGCAGCATCTTAGCCGACGCGGGCACGAGTTTGTTGGTTTCTTGATTGAAGGGTACGACACTCTCGGGCGACGAGCTGTAAACTTGGATATAGAGCTGGTCGCCTGGATGGATGGTATTGGTGTAAGTGTTGAGAATACGTATTGCACTGTCGCGCTCGGCATCCACGAGATAGGCGTATTCTTTCGTAGTGTGGCAAGAGGACTGCAACAGCAGCAATGCCATTGTTATGAGGAGATATCGAGACATGTGACGTTTGATTTCCGTCTGCAAAAATAAACTTTTCATTTGACATGACAAATTTTTGAGGAACTTTTGTAACAGGAATCTTGAAAAGACCAGGGAATCCAATTACTCCAACAGGCGTCTTGAAGTGGCACAAAATGTAGAAAATTCCCAAAAGCTCAACGAAAAAGCGGGCGCTGCGAATGCAGCGCCCGCGAAAAAATATCCATATAGGCTAGAGTTTACTTCACCTCCTCATAGTCAACGTCGGTGACGGTATCGTCGCCTTTGCCGCCATGCTGGTTGCAGTCGCCGTTGCAGTTGGGGTCACAGCCTCCAGGGTTGCCTTGGAAACCGGCACCCGGGTTGCCGCCAGCCTGCTGCTGGGCTTTGTACATGTCTTCGCTGGCTGCCTGCCATGCGGCGTTGATCTTTTCCATGGCAGCGTCAATCTGCTGTGCGTTGCGGGCGCTGTGGGCTGCCTTGAGCTCGGTGAGGGCACTCTCGATGGCAGCCTTCTTGTCGGCGGGAATCTTGTCGCCATATTCCTTGAGGTTCTTCTCGCTCTGGAAGATCATGCCGTCGGCGTTGTTGATCTTTTCGATTTCCTCCTTGGCGCGCTTATCGGCGTCGGCGTTGGCCTCGGCCTCGGCCTTCATGCGCTTGATTTCCTCGTCGCTGAGGCCGCTGGATGCCTCGATGCGGATGTTCTGGCTCTTGCCCGTGGCCTTGTCGCAGGCGCTGACGTTGAGGATGCCGTTGGCGTCGATGTCGAAAGTCACCTCAATCTGGGGCACTCCGCGGGGTGCTGGCGGGATGCCGGCAAGGTGGAAGCGGCCGATGGTCTTGTTCTGGTTGGCCATGGGGCGCTCGCCCTGGAGCACGTGGATCTCCACCTCGGGCTGGTTGTCGGCAGCGGTGCTGAAGACCTGGCTCTTCTTGGTGGGGATGGTGGTGTTAGCGTCGATGAGCTTGGTCATCACGCCGCCGAGGGTCTCAATGCCGAGGCTCAGGGGGGTGACGTCGAGCAGGAGCACGTCCTTCACCTCGCCGGTGAGCACGCCGCCCTGGATGGCTGCGCCGATGGCCACGACCTCGTCGGGGTTGACGCCCTTGCTGGGGGTCTTGCCGAAGAATTTCTCTACGATGGCCTGGATGGCGGGGATACGTGTGGAACCGCCCACGAGGATCACCTCGTTGATGTCGCTATTGGAGAGACCTGCGTCCTTCATGGCCTGACGGCAGGGTTCGAGGGTGGCCTGGATGAGGTCGTCGCACAACTGCTCAAATTTGGCACGTGTGAGGGATTTTACAAGATGTTGAGGCACGCCGTCTGCCACGGTGATGTAGGGCAGGTTGATTTCGGTCTGCTGGCTGCTGGAGAGCTCGCACTTGGCCTTCTCTGCGGCTTCTTTCAAGCGCTGCATTGCCATAGGATCCTTGCGGAGATCGATATGTTTGTCGGCCATGAACTCGTCTGCCAGCCAATTGATGATTTTCTGGTCGAAATCGTCGCCACCGAGGTGGGTGTTGCCGTTGGTGGACTTCACTTCAAATACGCCGTCGCCGAGGTTGAGGATGGAGATATCGAAGGTGCCGCCACCGAGGTCGAAGACGGCCACGTTCATATCCTGGTTTTTCTTATCAAGACCGTAGGCCAATGCGGCTGCGGTAGGCTCATTGACGATACGACGCACTTTGAGGCCGGCGATTTCGCCAGCTTCCTTGGTGGCCTGACGCTGGGAGTCGTTGAAGTAGGCGGGTACGGTGATGACGGCTTCGGTGACCTCTTGTCCGAGGTAGTCTTCAGCGGTCTTCTTCATTTTCTGAAGCACGATGGCGCTGATTTCTTGCGGGGTGTAGAGGCGTCCGTTGACATCGACGCGGGGCGTGTTGTTGTCGCCCTTCACCACCTTGTAAGGCACGGTGGCAATTTCCTTCTGCACGCGGTCGTAAGTCTCACCCATGAAGCGCTTGATACTATAAACGGTGTTGTTGGGGTTGGTGATTGCCTGACGTTTTGCAGGGTCACCCACCTTGCGGTCGCCGTTTTCGATAAATCCGATAACGGACGGGGTGGTTCTGTTGCCTTCGCTGTTGGCGATAACAACGGGTTCATTGCCTTCCATAACTGCTACGCAGCTGTTGGTGGTTCCTAAGTCGATTCCGATGATTTTTCCCATAGTATTATTGTTTTTTTAGTTATTCGATTTTTTTGTCTTGTTTGATTCAACAAATGACAATAAAACAACAACAGTGCCAAACGGAAATACGGCAAGCGATACTGACAAATTGGCAGAAAACAAAAAAAAGGTCCAACGGCCCTAATCGGACACGAAAGACCTTTTACTACGCACCTCCGCCCGTGCTACCTATCGAGATGGGTACACACTGCCTGAGGCAACTTCTTTACTTCCGGCTCCATACTATGCAGCGTGCAATAAGATTGGTCGTATTCGTCGTCTAAATACATACGACCACTGACTTTCTCGCCATCTTTCAAATAGTAGTCAGCGTTGAATAGCCTGACAACGTTATGATATGTTACGCCATCGAAGGTGAAATCCACCCCGATACTGTCGGGTTCGCTAACGACGATAGGATACGAAAACTCGTCAAACATACCATCCTTGGCACAGTAATAGCCACCTCCAACCGCAGTTCCCGAAAACTCGAAATCATCCACTTTTTTCTTGCAGGCCGACATGCCAAGCACAAGGCAAAGCAGCGTCAGCGTAACGGTCATTTTGCCGACTCGCTGATTTTTTGATTCAAAGAATACACCCATGATTGTAATTCTGTTTTTTAAGGTTAATTATTTTAGCCGGCAATGTCAAAGTCGCGGAGCGCGGCGTTGAGAGAAGTTTTCTTGTCGGTGGATTCCTTGCGCTGCCCGATGATGAGTGCGCAGCTTACCTGATAATCGCCTGCGGGATAGTGTCGGGTGTAGCTTCCCGGGATTACCACGCTGCGCGGCGGCACATAGCCTTGATGATAGACGGGACCGCTGCCTGTGACATCTATGATTTTTGTAGATGCGGTGATGACGGTATTGGCACCCAACACAGCCTCGGAGCCGATGACGGCACCCTCCACAATGATGCAGCGACTGCCAATAAAGCAATGGTCTTCGATAATGACTGGAGTGGCCTGCAATGGTTCAAGCACTCCACCAATGCCCACGCCGCCACTAAGATGGACATTCTTGCCAATCTGGGCGCAGCTGCCCACCGTTGCCCACGTATCCACCATGGTGCCGCCACCCACATAGGCACCGATATTAACATAGCTCGGCATCATCACTACGCCAGGCTCCAAAAAAGCGCCATAGCGCGCGATAGCGTGCGGAACGACACGAACGCCCTGACGGGCGTAGTCCTTTTTCAAAGGTATCTTGTCGTGATATTCGAAAGGCCCCACCTCTATGGTATCCATCTGCCGTATAGCAAAATAGAGCAGAATGGCCTTCTTGACCCATTCGTTGGCGACCCAACGGTTGTTTATTTTTTCGGCGGTACGGATTTCACCTTTGTCCAGCTGCTCAATGGCGGCAAGGACAGCGTCACGAGTCTGAGACTCGTTGAGGAGTTCGCGATGCTCAAAGGCTTGCTCAATTGTTTCAATCATTGTATGCAAAAGGGATTTAAATGAGTTGATGTATTGGAAAGTTTTCGAAAGTTTTACGACTATACCTATTGGAAATCAAATCTTATTGTCAAAAAACAAAGACCGGCTCGAAGGCCTGGACTTATGCATTTTTATCATCATTTCTTCGTTTCTCTGCGTTTGGTATAATAATTATTTATTCCTTACGTTATGTTTTTGGGAATAATTATATCTTATGATAAAACGTTTTGCTTTTGTTTTTATTGCATTTTGTCTATTTGTCGTTGACGGCAAATCCCAAAACGCGCAGGCAATGCGCAATTTCGAGGCCCAGATTAGCCAACAGATGGAACTGGTCTACAACGCAGTAACCGACAACAGGCGCTATCTTGCCAGCGAAACGGCAGCGCAGCTGTTCCAGGAAGCCCTATCCACGGAGGAGTCCATCAACTGGAAATGGAACTTGGGCAACCGCGTGTCGACACTCACCTCGCCCGACAAACGTCTGCGTGTAATCACATGGCGCGTGGTGCGCGACAACGGCGAATACGAGTGTTTCGGATTCGTACAGTCATATAACGAAGAAGAGGAAACCTACGACGTGTATGAGTTGAACGACAAATCGGGCGAACTCTTCAACCTGGAAGAATCCATTCTGGGTCCAAGCACCTGGCTTGGCGCCGTATACCAAAAATTGATACAAACCCGTCACGATGGACACACCTATTACACCTTGCTGGGTTGGACCGGCGTTGACGCCTTGACGCAACGCAAGGTCATCGAACCCATCTGCTTCAAATCCAACAGTTCTCGACCCGTGTTTGGGCAACCCATTTTCAAGCGCGACCGCAACCGGAGGCGCGTCGTGTTGGAGTACTCCACCTCAGCAATGGTCAATCTGCGTTACGAAGAACAGACCATCCGCACTGTTGAGCGCAAGCGCGTGAAGGTGAAAGGATCAAAAAAAACCACATGGGCACAAGAAAACCACGACGAGCGCTGCGAAATGATCATCTTCGACGAGGTAACCCCGCAGATTCCAGGCATGGATGGTCTTTTTCAATACTATGTCCCTTCAGGCGTAGAGCTATCGTATGTGTGGACAGAGGGTAAATGGGAACTGAAAAACAACGCACAAGGACGAGTGGACAACGAGCGCCTGAACAAGGAATTCGCCCCAATGGAAAAGGCGGAACCTTCGTATAAATTCGAACAGAAAAAGAAACAATAGAAATTGCCCGTGCGTTAGAAATCCGAGAAAGTACGGCATTCTCCCATTAACATATTATTTGTAACAAAAACTTGAAAAACGAAATACTGTCGGGAATTGACACTCCCAAGGACTTGAAGAAATTGCACGTTGAGGATTTGCCACAACTGTGCGCAGAATTGCGCCAATACATCATTGGCACTTTGGCAACACACCCCGGACATCTTGCATCGGGGCTTGGCGTGGTGGAGTTGACCGTGGCGCTGCACTACGTATTCAACACTCCCGACGACAAACTGGTATGGGACGTAGGGCACCAATCCTACGCCCACAAAATTCTGACAGGCCGTAGAGAGCATTTCCGAACCATCCGCACCTATGGCGGCATCGGCGGGTTTCCCCGAATGGACGAGAGCGAATACGACGCCTTCGGCACAGGCCACAGTTCCACGTCCATCAGCGCAGCATTAGGCATGGCCACCGCTTCAAAACTTCAAGGCAATTCGGTACGGCAGCATATTGCCGTAATTGGCGACGGATCGATGACGGGCGGAGAAGCTTTTGAAGCTCTGAACAACGCTGGTGTATCGAAGTCCAACATTCTGGTGATACTCAACGACAACGGAATCTCCATAGACAAGGCCGTGGGCGGATTGAGCCGCTACCTGGTGAGGGTAATTGCTTCGCGCCGCTTCAATCGTCTCAAAGAGCGTGTATGGAGGCGGATGGGCGGAGATTCCGTCGAAGACAAGCACAAAGAGAGCAAGAAAGTAGTGCGTAGAATGTCGCGTTTCACCAAGACTGCCAAGGCTGTGCTGATGGGCGGCACCAATCTGTTTGAATCGTTGGGTTTCCGCTATTTCGGCCCCATCGACGGACACGACGTCGAGATACTGGTGTCGGTGTTAGAGCAGCTGAAAGAGATCAACGGGCCAAAACTGCTTCATATCGTGACGAAAAAAGGCAAAGGGCTCCGCATGGCGGAGCGCAACCCCGTGGCCTATCACGCTCCCGGCAAGTTCGACGTGGAGACAGGCAAGCAGATCGCATCGACTTCGGGAGAATCGCAACCACCCAAATACCAAGACGTCTTCGGACAGACAATCATAGAGTTGGCAGAGCAGAACAGCGCCATCGTCGGAGTAACCCCCGCAATGCCTACGGGTTGCTCGCTCAATATGATGATGGAACGAATGCCGTCGCGCACTTTCGATGTAGGCATCGCTGAACAACATGCTGTGACGTTTTCGGCGGGTTTGGCGGCACAAGGACTGCTGCCGTTCTGCAACATTTACTCCTCTTTCATGCAACGCGCCTACGACCAGGTAATCCACGACGTGGCACTACAGCACCTCAACGTGGTAATGTGTCTGGATCGAGCCGGACTGGTGGGAGAAGACGGCGCCACGCACCATGGTGTGTTCGACTTGGCTTACCTGCGCCCGATACCCGGGCTGACAATCTGCGCACCCATGAACGAGCACGAGTTGCGCAACATGATGTACACCGCACAATTGCCGAACCAAGGCCCAGTGGTGATACGCTACCCTCGCGGAAAAGGCGTATTGAAAGACTGGCACAACAAAGCGGAAGCCATTCCCGTAGGGAAAGGGCGTTGCGTACGCGAAGGTTCGGATGTCGCCATCTTGTCACTAGGGCACATCGGAAACAACGCCATGGCGGCAGCCGAGACTATCGAAGAACTTTCGGTGGCAGTATACGACATGCGTTATCTCAAGCCATTAGACACAGATTTGTTAAACGAGGTGTTAAGTAAAGGCTATAGAAAAATAATAACCGTTGAAGACGGAGTCGTAGCAGGCGGATTTGGTTCGGCAGTACTTGAGCATTTCGCTTCTGTGAATGCCACTGTGAAGGTGGCGATGCTTGGAGTTCCCGACAACTTCGTACCTCACGGAAGCGTCGAGCAGTTGCAGCACAAATGCGGCATTGACATCGACGGCATCGTAAAAGAGGTTCGAATCCTTTGATAGAGCCCCCACAACAAGCTCAAAAAAAATGTAAAGCAATGCTTTTATTTGACTCAATATTTTACAAATTCATATTCATGCATTATTATTTTACATTTTCATCACATCAATTACCCACTAAAAATCAACAAATAACATATTTCACATAATTCTTTCGCCATTTCAATTTTGTCAAGTTGAAAAAATAGTTGTACATTTGCAACCATTATGAAGAAACTTACAATTATCCAAAATCTCAAGAAAGTATTATCCGACAGAGGATTGACACAACGCGAATTAGCCTCATTGTTAGGCAAGAGCGAAACAGAAATATCCCGTTGGATATCAGGAAAGGTTGGCATGTCCGACGCCAGCATCACCATGGTAGAACGAGCATTAGGTGTCAAGTTAATGGAGGCCGACTCTAAAAAGACCGCCATAATAACAGGAGTCACAGGACAAGACGGATCTTATCTGTCCGAATTTCTGCTTTCGAAAGGCTATGATGTTCATGGCATTATACGCCGTTCGTCGGTAGATTATCGCGAGCGCATCGCCCATCTCGAAGGCTTGCCAAACTTTCACCTGCACTATGCAGATTTAGGCGACTCGATGTCAATTGTCAAGGTTGTTGACAAGGTTCGCCCCAACGAAATCTACAATCTCGCCGCACAGAGTCATGTGCAGGTGTCGTTCGACTCACCGGAATTTACAGCCGACGTTGATGCCACAGGCGTGTTGCGCGTACTGGAAGCCGTGCGAGCCTGCCACCTCGAAAAGACATGCCGCGTATATCAAGCATCCACCTCTGAATTGTACGGAAAAGTGGAGCAAGTACCTCAGAACGAGAACACTCCGTTCCATCCCTATAGTCCTTATGCCGTTGCCAAACTGTATGGATATTGGATTGTAAAGGAATATCGAGAGGCTTATGGGATGTTCTGTTGTTCCGGAATCTTGTTCAACCACGAGAGCGAACGTCGAGGCGAGACATTCGTGACGCGCAAGATCACTTTGGCGGCAGCCCGCATCGCACAAGGATTCCAAGACAAACTCTACCTGGGTAACCTCTCGTCGCTCCGAGACTGGGGCTACGCCAAGGACTACGTTGAGTGCATGTGGCTTATTTTGCAAAACGAGAAACCCGAAGACTTTGTCATCGCCACGGGAGTGCAGCACAGTGTGCGAGACTTCGCATATTACGCATTCAAACACGCCGGCATCGAGTTGAAATTCGAAGGCACAGGCATGAAAGAGGTCGGCAAATGCGTCTCCGTTTCGGGCAATGTCAGCCGTAGCCTCATCGGAAAAGTCCTCGTGGCAGTAAGCGAAGACTTCTACCGTCCCACTGATGTTGTCAATCTGTGGGGCGACCCTACCAAAGCCAAAGCCAAGCTGGGCTGGAATCCCAGCAAGACAAGTTTCGAGCAACTTGTCAAGTTAATGGTGGAGTCCGACATGGCAAAAGTCGCATCGGAAGGTGCCGCTGCAAAGGTAAAGATGAATCTTGTTGAATATCTTGAAAAAGGAATTGTGAAATAATGGAAAAAACAGCGAAAATATATGTGGCAGGGCATCGAGGCATGGTGGGAAGCGCCATCGTGCGCGAACTGCAACGCCAAGAATATACCAATATCATCACCCGAACCCACAAAGAACTGGACCTGTGCAATCAGCAGGCCGTGAATGATTTCTTCGCCCAGGAAAAACCCGAATACGTATTTCTAGCCGCCGCCAAAGTTGGTGGCATTGTCGCCAATCAGTCGGCGTTGGCAGATTTCATGTATGACAACATGATATTGGAGATGAACGTGATTCATGCTGCATGGCAAAATGGCTGCAAAAAACTTGAGTTCCTGGGTTCCAGCTGCATCTATCCACGCATGGCTCCGCAGCCCATGCCAGAATCGTGTTTGTTGACTTCGGAACTTGAGAAAACCAACGAGGCTTATGCCCTTGCAAAGATTAGCGGATTGAAATACTGCGAGTTCCTCAACCGCCAATATGGAACAGACTATATTTCCGTGATGCCAACAAACTTGTATGGTCCCAACGACAATTATCATCCAGAACACAGCCACGTGCTTCCCGCATTGATTCGCCGTTTCCACGAGGCGAAGGTAAATGGATTGCAGGAGGTCACCTGCTGGGGCGACGGAAGTCCGTTGCGTGAGTTCCTCTATGTGGATGATCTGGCAAATCTGTGTGTCTTCTTGATGAACAACTATAGTGGCAATGAGACTGTGAATGCAGGTACAGGCAAGGAGCTCACTATTAAACAGCTTACTGAACTTGTCGCCAAGGTTGTCGGCTATGAAGGTGCTATTAAGTGGGATGCTTCGCGTCCGAATGGCACCCCAAGAAAGCTATTGGATGTCAGCAAGGCGGAACGCTTGGGATGGCGCTACAAGACCGAACTGGAAGACGGCATCCGATTGGCCTACAAGGATTTCCTCGAAAACCCCATGCGCGCCGAGCGGTAGCCGAAACGCTATTCCATGTCAAAACAAAGAGCGGGACCTCGATGAGGTCCCGCTCTTTTTAAAGGATATACAACACCATTATTTTGTAGCGAAGATGGAATGGTAATGCATGTCTCCAGTAATGCTGGCGGTGATGTTGCCCAAAACGGGCACTACCGCGTTGCCAGTTCCCGTTGCCGTTGAGGTCCAATCATAGACCCCATCAACGGGAGGCGCAATAACGGGATGTACCATTGTCATGTTCAGAGACACGTTGACACCCATGGTATCTACAACGAACGACAGCGTGTCGTTGTCAAGATGGAGTCCTTTATCGTCCACCACACCTTTCAAATACATACCATCGCTGCTGGTCATGATAACACCATTCTCCCGAATGGGATCGACCCTTACCGTTACGGTTTCCATATCGAAGTCACGGTCGACAGGGATGTTGTACATATTCATGACATTGACTGTGATGTTTGCCGTGCGGGTGACGAGATAGTTACCCAGATAGGGCGAGACATCGATTCGGTCAGGTGTGGTGTTGCCATTGTTGGAATCGTTAGAAGTGTCGTTAGCGTTGTCTTTTTCGCAACCGCAGAATGCAATTGCCGCAATAACGAATAGCGAAAGAATAGTTTTTTTCATGATGTCAGTTTTTTTGTAAAATTATGAAGATTGGAGATTTTTCTTTATATAACGATATTGCGGCAAATATATTGCGGAGACCTGTTGGATGAATTAATTTATTAATAATTTCTTTCAAAAAAAAGTTGTACATGCCAATAATTTTTCGTATATTTGTAATGAAAATCAGTTTTTTACAAAAAAAAACATCAATATGCACAACTTTTATGCAAAATACGAAAAATTTCTTGACATTTGCAAGCGTTTCTCGAAAAATCTCGTCAACGAACGTTTTCGTTAAGCCGAGAGAAAAGACTGCTTGCAGGCTCTTCCGAGGCGAGAAAACGACATTTAAATGATAACTCGGAAATGT
>JAZLKZ010000100.1:0-4646 GCA_045597845.1 Bacteroidales bacterium
GATGTCATCGACCAAGTCGAGGCGTTCCCAACCGAAGAACTCGACGTTCTTGTAAATCTTATCGTCTTCGCGGAAGGTGGTGTCGTCTTCATATTTCACTTCCACTTTGCGGTTTTCGGGTTGACGGCCAAAGTGACCGTATGAAGCTGTCTCCTCGAAGATAGGATTGGTGAGTCCGAAGCGCTTCACGATGAAGTAGGGACGAAGGTCAACCATCTTCTGAATCTTTTGGGCAATTTCTGCGTCGCTCATCTTGACATGGGCCGTGCCTTCGGTGTTGACGTAGAAGCCAACAGGTTCAGCCACGCCGATGGCGTAGGCAATCTGAACCAGCACTTGGTCGCAAAGGCCGGCAGCCACCATGTTCTTGGCGATGTGGCGGGCAGCGTAGGCAGCCGAACGGTCAACCTTCGAGCTGTCCTTGCCCGAGAAGGCACCGCCGCCGTGTGCACCACGACCGCCGTAGGTATCGACGATGATCTTACGTCCTGTCAGTCCGGTGTCGCCGTGAGGGCCACCGATGACGAACTTGCCCGTCGGGTTGACGAACACCTTCATGCCGTCGCCAAACAATTTGCGCAACTTGGCAGGAAGTTGTTTCTTTACGCGTGGGATGAGGATGTTGAGCACGTCGCGCTCGATGGTGTCGCACATCAGTTGATCGGCTTCATCCTGGGTCATCTCGCCTGTTGGCTTGATGAACTCGTCGTGTTGCGTGCTGATGACGATGGTGTCGATGCGCATTGGTTTCCAACCTTCTTCATACTCTACTGTCATTTGCGACTTGGCGTCGGGACGGAGGTATTTCATCTGCTTGCCTTCGCGGCGGATGGCAGCCAACTCGCGCAACAGGCGGTGCGAGAGGTCGATGGTTAGTGGCATGAAGTTCTCGGTTTCCTTGCAGGCGAAGCCGAACATCATGCCTTGGTCGCCAGCACCTTGGTTTTCAGGGTCTTCGCGACCTACACCCATGTAAATGTCGTTCGACTGGCCATGAAGTGCCGACATGACGCCACATGATTGGGCATCGAATTGATACTCCGACTTGTTGTAGCCAATGCGGTTGATGACGCGGCGGGCCACATCTTGGATTTCGACGTAGGCATTGGTGCGGATTTCGCCTGCGACCATCACAAGGCCAGTGGTGACAAGGGTTTCGCATGCTACCTTTGAGGTAGGGTCATAACGCAAGATTTCATCCAACACGGCATCCGAAATTTGGTCGGAAACTTTGTCGGGATGTCCTTCGGATACTGATTCTGAGGTAAAATAATAGCTCATAACAAATTGTTTAAATGTTGATTAAATAATTTGCGGGAAGCTTTGTTGAGATTGTGTAGGTAGGAAAAAATATTGTTTTAGCATTTTTTCTTGTGGTTGCAATCAAATCAAATCTTTCCACGTTTGCGGCGGCAAAAATAAGGAAAATTGTTGAATTGTTGGTTGTTTATTTGTTGAATTGCAAAAAAAACAACAATTCAATAGTTCAACAAATAAACAAATCAACCCTTTGTCAGCTTCTGGAAAGCTTCCTCGATGCTGATGTCTTCCTTCTGTAAAGTCTTGATGATGAGGTTGTTCTCGACTGACCATTTCATCAAGTTGGCGCGGATGTCGGCGTCGCCTTGAGGTTCGATGATCCAATGGTTGCCTTTGACGTGTTGCACCTTGCTCACCATCGGGATGAGGCGCAGCTGCTGTTCCGTGACTTCGCTTTCGAATTCCACGATGACCACGTTGCTCGGTGTATTGGCCTGTTTCAGGTTCTCGATCTTGTCGTCGGCGACCACTACACCTTTATTAATAATAATGGCGCGTTCGCAGATGGCTTCTACTTCCTGCATGATGTGGGTGGAGAGTAGCACCGTCTTTTCCTTTCCGAGGTTGGAGATGAGGTTGCGGATATCGACCAGTTGGTTGGGGTCGAGGCCCGAAGTGGGTTCGTCGAGGATGAGCACTTGCGGGTTGTGCATCATGGCTTGCGCGAGGCCGACGCGCTGGCGGTAGCCTTTCGAGAGCGCACCGATTTTCTTGTGTGCCTCAATGCTAAGCCCGGTCTCGTCAATCATCTCCTCTATGCGCTTGTGGGCCGCTTGGCCTTTCAGCTGGTGGATGCCCGCCACAAATTCAAGGTATTCGCGTACGTACATGTCGAGATAAAGTGGGTTGTGCTCAGGCAGATAGCCCACGATGCGTTTCACTTCCATCGGGTTGTCCATCACATCGAAGCCGTTGACGCTCACCGTGCCAGAGGTAGGCGGAATGAAGCAGGTGATGATTTTCATCAAGGTTGATTTGCCGGCTCCGTTCGGACCGAGGAGAGCCACGATGCCTTTGTTGACGTTCAGTGTGACATCGTTGAGGGCGAGCTGATCGCCATATTGCATGGTGATGTGATTGATTTCGATAGCCATTTGCATGAATTTGGGTGCAAAGGTAAGGGTTTTGCCTGAAACAGGCCTTTTATATCTTAAAAAAACTGATTTTGCTTGTAATAATGAAAAAAAATACATTTTTTTGCAAAAATTTTCAGTAAACTATTCGGATTATGGAGATAAAACGTGATTTATATCTCAATCAACTAATTGATAAACAATGGAATGGACAGATAAAAGTGGTGACAGGAATCAGAAGAAGTGGGAAATCGTATCTGTTGTTTAAAATGTTTGTCCGTTACCTTATGCAGCAGGGTGTGGATGAAAAACATCTGATACGGTTGCAACTTGATGACTACAAATTCATCTCGTGTCGTCAGCCTGAGAACCTGTATCGGTATGTAACGGAACGAATTGTGGATGAAGGTCGCTATTATGTGTTGATTGATGAGGTTCAGAAAGCTGACAACTTTGTAGATGTGTTGAATGGATTTCTTCATATTTATAATGTTGATGTCTATGTCACAGGAAGTAATAGTAAGTTCTTGTCGTCCGACATCGCTACTGAGTTTGGTGATCGTGGTGATGAGATACGACTATATCCTTTGACATTTTCCGAGTACTTCTCTGCATTTGAAGGTGATAAGATGGCGGCGTGGAAAACTTACAGCAAATATGGAGGAATGCCTCTCATTTTGCAGCGTGATTCACCGCAGGCAAAGGAACAGTATTTGAAAAACCTTTTCCAAAAAGTTTTCATTAAGGATATCGTGGAACGTTATGGGTTACGGGGCAATGCTGAATTGAATGAGGTAACCAATGTGCTGGCATCAGGCATTGGCTCTTTGGTTAATCCTCTGCGTATTGCTAACACGATACAAACGGTCAAAGGCAAGACCATCTCTCAGAATACCGTTGACAAATACCTTGACTATCTTGAAGATTCGTTTTTGGTATCACATGCCATACGCTATGATGTCAAGGGACGCCGTTATATTGGTACGCCAATGAAATATTATTTCACCGATATTGGACTGAGGAATGCCAGATTGAGTTTTCGCCAGCAGGAGGAAGGCCACATAATGGAAAACATCATCTATAATGAACTATTGGTGCGAGGTTTTTCTGTAGATGTGGGAATGGTGGAGCTTATAGCCATCAACGAGAACCATCATGCAGTGAGACGACAGGCCGAAGTCGATTTTGTTGCTAACCGAGGCAGTCAGCGTTTGTATATCCAATCGGCAGCGGAAATGCCAACGCATGAAAAGATGCAACAGGAACAACTCTCGCTGAAGAACATCGATGATTCTTTCCGAAAAATACTGATTCAGAAGAACGAGGTAGAGCCTTGGTATAATGATGATGGCATCCTCACCCTTTCACTCTTTGATTTCCTCTTGCATCCTGAATTGTTGGGCTGACATCTCCTTATAATAAATGCTAACAAGTAGCCAAGGCCGCACTTTCTTCGTTGTGATTTGCTGATTTTGGTTGTCACAATTGTGTCATAGGGCTGGTCCAAGTTGACGGGTTAATAATTTAGGACTGTTTTCTGTTGACAGTCGCTTGTTTTTCTGACTTCATTCCTTCGGTAGCCATTCGGTAGCCGTTCGGTAGGACTGCCTTGAAATCACACGGCAAAGGTACTGCTGCCCGACTTGGCTTTCGCATGATTTGATGTGTGTCAACCAATCTGTGCTAATTTATGCGCAGGCGCATCAAAAATTTCTGTGCAATCTGTCAAATCTGTAGTTTATTTATAATCTGCGGTTTCATAAAAAATCCAATCTGTCCATTCAGTAGTTTGTCAAAAGCGAAAAAAATCGTAAATTGCTATTTGTAAGAGAAAAAGTTGTACTTTTGTGGCCTCGTTAGAACTAGTCCATTATCTGACTTCGGTAAGTTCAAATGCATTAATTTATGGGCGAAGATGAATTATTGCACAAAAAAGTTTGTTCGTATCGAAGAAAGGTGTAATTTTGCACGCTCTTATAAAGGGTAGTGTTTTATTGAATTGGATAAACATAATAACAACAAAATGAATTACTTAAGTTACAAAACAGTAAGCGTCAACAAGGAAAATGCCAACAAACAGTGGTATGTTATCGACGCTGAAGGCCAAATTTTGGGCCGTCTGGCATCACAGATTGCCTTGATTCTGCGTGGTAAAAGGAAGGCATGCTATACTCCCCACAGCGATTGTGGTGATAATGTCATCGTCATCAATGCAGAAAAAGTCATCCTCACTGGAAACAAGATGGAAGACAA
>JAZLKZ010000101.1:0-26439 GCA_045597845.1 Bacteroidales bacterium
TCGCTGAAATTTTTCTCATCGTCAGCGTCAACGATACTCTGTGCTTGTACAGGCATTACTGTTGCTACGCAAAAGAATAAGCCGATGCATAAAAGAAGTCTTTTCATATTGTGAAAGTATTTGTTAGTCTGTGTTATCTTCCAACTTTGAATGTAGCACTGTACTTACGTGTACTACCGTCGGCGAGTTTTACTACGATATCGTCAAAGTAAATCTTGTTGCCGGCTTTTACCTTGGCCAATGCTGATTTTACTTCAGGACTCAAGTTGCTACCCTTGACCATGATTTCGCTCTTGCCAGAGTTGGAATAGTTGAAGCTGTAGCTGATAACCTTCGGTGCGATCATCTTGAATTCAAAGTTCTCCATGGCGGCCTTTATGCCAGATTGTGCACGAAGTTCTGCCAAAGGAATGGATTCGCCGTTTTTATATTTGCTAATCTTGATGACGGGATCGGGAATGGTTCTTACGCGATATTCTTCAACACCCATGGCTTGCATCTTGCCGTCCATCTTTGCACTGATCTGGACATGGATCTTGCCGGCCTTCTGTGTGGTTCTGATGATATAGTCGCCTTCTTTTCCTTCTGGATCACGGGTGATTGTAGCGCTACCGTCCTTGATGGAAGGTACTACGTCACGTGTGTTTGCTCCAGGTACGGAAACTCTTACGGGATTGTCGATTCCGGAATAGACAACGTTCATGTTGGTCAACGATACAACTGCTGCGGGCTGGGCAACAAAGTATTCGCCGCTGAAGGAATAAGCCTTGGGAACGCTGTTGTCTTTCTTGACGTAGATGTTACCGCTATATTTCTTGGGACCAACTCCGCCAGCGCCAACGGCATAGTGTACCACGCTATCGCCTTCAAGTTTCTGACCACCGATTTCAACGCTCAGCTTGGCTTTGGAATCGTAGGCACCCACGAAGATGTCTGCCTCGAAACGGTTGCCTTGCATCACATAGGTCGATTTCGGGATGACCAATGCCTGAACATGGTCGAACTTGAAGTCGTCGGCACTGATTTGTGCGTAAAGGTTGTTGACGGCGTCAAATTCGGCATTCATGATCTCTGCTTTCAATCTGGAAAGCACAACCATATCGGAAATGGCAATGGTATGATTGAAGTTGAAGAATTCCCAACTTACGGATTTGCCGTCATGTTCTTTATAATACTCAGATTCTACGTCAAGGCCAATTTTCAGGTTTGAGGAATCTCTTCCCAGAATTTGTTTTAATTTCTTTTTGTAATCAATAATCCTGTTCTTCAAGGTCACGCCAGCACCATCGGGTACTTCATTAGTGCCATAGAAAAAGTTGGTTCCTATATCGACGTTGTCTTTGGCGTCAATAATGCCCAAACCGCCTTCATCCAAGGCTACTCGAGCACTGTCGTAAATTGTTTTGCCACTAGCGTCAACAATGACAATCTCGCGTGGCTTGTTAGTCTCGTGGTTGATGAATGACACTTTCTTCTGCATTTTTGCGAGGAAGTCACACTGTGTGCTGTCGATGAAAAGTTTCAGCTCGTTGGAAAGTTTCTGTACGTTTTGCGCTTTGTTCCACTGCTCCTGTACTTTTTCAGGATTGTTCACATAGGCGGCTTGGAAACGGCTGTAAGAGTCATCCAATTTCACTGCAATATTCTCATTGGACTGATTCATTGCGTCACCTACGGTAACGAAACCGTCCAAAATTTCAGCGGAAACGTTCAGAGCAAGTAGGGCAGTGTACACAAGGTACATCATGCCGATCATTTTTTGTCGCGGGGTTTCCGGACAGTTTGTTGCACCCATATTCTATCTTTTTTAAGTTTTAGTTAAACAAAATACTTATTTATAGGATAGAATTAGATTCTTGTCTGCATAGCAGCCAGCATCTTGCCGTAAACATTGTTAAGTTCAGATACTTTGCTTGCGAGAGCGTCAACTTGCTCTTTGTATTTGAGAACACATTCTGCGGATTCTGAGAAGTTGCCCATCATTGCCTGCATGCGCTCTTGAACTTCCTTGGTTGCATCCAACTGGCTGGTGGAATTCTGCAACTGCATTTCGTACATCGCGTTGATGGAGGAGAGGCTGGTGGCCATCTTTTTCATTTCGGCAGCATACGATACATCGCCTGTTGACAAGGCTTGTGCGGTCTCATTGTAGATGTTGGTCAATGTAGCAACAGCTTCGGGAGCGCCATGCATGCTTTCCATCAAGTGACCGGCGGCTTCAGCGGCGCTGTCCATGTTGGAAACGAATTTGTCGGTAGCGGCAGCTGCAGTCGCCATGTTGTTCATGGAATTTGCTGAATCGGCAAGATTCTGCATGCCTTGACCCAATCGTTCTATAAGACTTGGACTTATATTCGCGTCTGCCAACATCTTGTCCAATTGTTGGGTCAATGGATCCGAAGAAGCGCCAGCAAGGAGTTTTTCGCCCGTTTGGTGTTCTATGGTTTCGCCTGTTGACAGTTCAGGATATACTAAACTCCAGTTCCATTCTTTGTGTGGTGGTTCGAATGCGGAGAGGAAGAAGATGATTGACTCGGTACCCATACCGAGAATCAGCATCAATGTTGCACCTTCCCAGTGGTTGATTTTGAACAAAGCACCGATAATAACGACGGCGGCGCCCCAACCATAAAGCTTTGCCATAAAGCTTTTATAACCTTTACTGCGAACGAGTTTATCAATAAATCCCATGATGTGTGTTTTTTAGTGTGTTACTTGTTTTGATGTATTAATTTCAATTTTTTAGTGCGCTACGTTGGAAGCGGACTTGAGGTTGTCGCCTTTCACACGGCCAAGGTACTGCTGTATGCAACGGAATCCGATGTAAGACTTGGAGGTGTCTTGGAATTCGTAGGTACGGGTCTGTACTTGGATGAAGTATTTCTGGTCTTTCCAGGAACCGCCACGGACAACTTTGCGTTTCATTGCCTGTGGATCGTCGTTGGAAGCACTATAATTGTAGTAAGGTGACAATGCACTGGCTACGGTATATGTGGTCTCACTGTAGGTATCCAAGCACCATTCTGCAACGTTGCCGGCCATATCATACAAGCCATAGTCGTTAGGAGCGTAATGTCCAACCATCAAGGTTTTTACGCCGCCATCGTCGTCATAGGCACCTTTCAAAGGTTCGTAGTTTGCCAAGAAACAGCCGTTCGGGTTGCGAACATAAGGACCGCCCCAAGGATATGCTTCACCTGCGATACCACCGCGTGCTGCATATTCCCATTCAGATTCTGTGGGCAGACGGAATTCGTTCATCTGCTGGTAGTTGATAGACTCGAGATAGTTGTTGAGGAAGTTTGAACGCCATACACAGAAGGCCTTTGCCTGAATCCAGCTGATGCCGACTACGGGATAGTTGTCGTAGGCTACTGATGTGAAATATTGGCGGGTGAATTCCTCGTTCATACTATAGGTGTAGTCATGTACCCAGCAGAGTGTGTCGGGATAGACGTTCACCACCTCTTTCTTGATGAAATTGGAACGGTTGTTCAAGCCCTTCGGACGGCTTGCGAACATAGTGCCTTCGTATTCATCCTTTACATTGGCGGCCTTTTCCTTTCTGGCTGCATCCGAGTAATCAATCCAGTAGTATTCGTAGTTCAACTTGGAAGGATCGACAACTCTACGTCTGTAGAAACGGTCTTTCTCGGCATAGTAAAGATCTTCGAGGGCCTCGCGGGTCTCTTGCTCGTCCCATTCGATGTCTTCGCTATAGTCCAACAATGGAGGATCAATGGGCTCGCCATAGTCATCCTCTTCTATGAGATAACCTTCGATGCCAGCTTCGCCAAGTTTGCGACGAGCGATGGAGTCAAGCACCCAATATACGAATTGACGATATTCGTTGTTGGTGATCTCGGTTTCGTCCATGAAGAATGATGAAACCTGCATGGTGCGAGGTTGCTCTTCGGTGCCGTAAACTTCATTTTGCGCACCGGCTCCCATGGTGAAGTTGCCTTGGTTGATAAATACCATTCCGTTGAGGTCGAGATCTTCGAAGTCTGGACGATTCTGAACGCCAATCACTTCACCTTTTTCTGAAGATCCACAACCGTACAGCAAAAATACTGACGCTGATAGCAGAAGGAACAATTTTTTCATATCTGGATTGTTTTAACTATTCTTATTTATGCCTGTTGAGGCGGTATTGTTGTTTTTATACGGAAAAAATAAAAAAATGTTTCGTTATTGTTTAGAACAAATATCGGGTGTTTCGGTAAACCGAAGGAGCTTTTTGAGGAATGATGACCTTGAAACAGTAGCGTAAATAGGCCTCAAGTGTGCCTTGGCTGCGTCCGTGTTTATAAACGCCGAGCTTCGATGTGGTGAGGTCGTAGGAAAGTCCGAATTGGAGTTTGTTCCAGTTTACGCCGCCCAGAATGGCGACAGCATCGGTGACACGATAGCTCAAACCTCCCCATAGAAGGCTTCTATAGTCGAGCAGCGCTGCAATGTCGGCTTGAAATACCGAGAAATTGGCTGTCTTTGCCAAACCAGAAAATTTCAGTTTGAAAGAGGGATTGAACGGTAATGTGTAATCGTAGCCGCCCATAAAATAGACTATACGGGCGTTACTGTAATTCAAGACATCGCTTTGGGATGCGAGCAGATTCTTTACCGACACACCTGCGTACCATAATCCGGGAACTTGGTAGTACAGACCTGTGGACAGGTCAAACAGGAAATCGGACTCTTCTTCTCCAGCTGAAATAAGTGGATCTCCTGAAGAGGAATTGGGGTCGGTGTAGTTGCCCGATAGGTCGTCGGCACCACGCAATTGGGAATAATCAAAGGTGCTGTTAAACAAATTCACCTCAATGGCGGCGGCCAAGTTTCCGCTACCCCAATACATGCGAAATGCGTAATCTAAGCTGGCGGAAACGTTTTGATGATATCCGATTTGATCCATCACGGCGGAAATACCAATACCACCATGGAGGAATTTTACGGGCATGTCGAATGAAAACAAATAATCTGTAGGAGTAGAACCTGACTCAACGTCGGCGGAGGGGGAGTCAAGCGAAAGCCCGAGCCATTGGTTGCGATACATCAAGGATGCGCAGATGGATCCAGAGCTACCGGCATAAGCGGGATTGTAGGATAATCGGTTGAACATGAATTGGGTGAATTGCGCTTCTTGTTGCGCCCTGCCCATATTGGCAAAACTTGTCAATATGATTAGCAATACGATGGATTTTCTAAATATCGTATTTACTGCAGAGTTTGTATTTTGTTTCCTACAATGCACAGTATCAATGGATTCGTGTATAACAAATGAGTATTGTCTCTATTTCAGGACATACTTTTTGACTTGCAAAAATAATAAGAAATATTTACTTATGCTACTTTTTTCTGATTTTTTTTTGATGCAAATTTATTCTGGATTTGATTTTCAGTCATTTGCAAATTAATTTTTTTTAACTTCTATCAAGGTGCTATTGGGAAAGGTGCTTGAGAGGCTTTTTTTCACTTTGTCGGCGCCTTCTTTGTGTTGCGCCAGTTTCAGTACGACCTCAATGGAAGAGTTCTTTGAACTGGGACGTGCCTCTACCATGTCTTGGTATGGCGTGGGCACTTTCCGAATAGTATCGCGTGCTTGCTCAAGTGTTGGTACAACACATAGTTTGATGTCGTAAAGCAAGCTGTCTTTGCTTGGTTGCACCGATGGTCTGCTTTGAGTATTGGTTGTAGATGAGTTCGTTTGTGTGGTTTTTGTTGGGACGCTGTTTCCTTTGGGCGTGATGCTGTTCGGACTTTTTGTGTGGTCGGTCCGGTCTTGGCTTTCGCAATGCTCCGCCCAATAGGCTTGCTCTTCCTTCGACAGAATCCTTACTTTGACGGGTTGGCATCCGCGGATGCCAATGGCGTGCGCTGCGGTGCGCGTGAGGTCGAAAACACCTCGCTTGGGGCATCGGTCGTTGACTTTTACCACTACTTGCAAACCAGTTTTGGTATTGGTTACCAGCACATATGTGCCCAGTTTGATTTTCCAGTGTGCGGCGGTGAACTTGGATTGACGGAATATTTCACCGCTGGAGGTTCGCCGACCTTCAAACATATTGGCGTAGATGGTGCCATGATGAGGATATTCTGTTACTGTGTCATCTAATTGAAAAGATTGCGCGAAGAGTGGCGTTGGGAGTAGTATGCTTAGAAAGGCAATAGTTAAACAAGCGATTGTTGTCTTGGTATGACGGGAAATATCCTCTCGCATAGTGTGGTGAATGAGGCCGCATGTGGAGGGATTTGATTTGTCCATATGATTTTTTTTATTGTTACCAGTCGAGTGCATCCTGTTGGAACCATTTTTGGTGGAGTCGTAGGGTCTGCTCGATGACGTCGCGAGCGCAGCCACGTCCACCTGGGAAAATGGATATGTAGTCTGCGATGTCTTTGATTTCGATGGCGGCGTCAGCGGGGCATGTTGCCACGCCCGAGGCCTTTAGTATTTCATAGTCGGGAATGTCGTCACCCATGCAAAGTACTTCTTCTTCCGAAAGTCCGTTCTTTTCCAGAAATGAGCGAAAAGTGTCGATCTTGCTGGCGCAGCCCATATAGATTTGAGTGACGCCGAGCGATTTCATCCTGTTTTCGATACTGGCGGAAGTGGCCCCAGATATTACAGCCACTGTGTATCCTTTTTTCACGGCGTATTGGATGGCGTATCCGTCCTTGACGTTGCCGGCGCGCACTGTCTCGCCGTCGGCGTAGGTCCAAACGCTTCCGTCTGTCATTACGCCGTCGAAATCGAATACGAAGGCTTTGATTTTGTGTAGTTTCTCTTTGTAATTAATCATGAAAAAAATTGCAATGTCGTTAGTTTTGCTCAATGGGATTGCTCCGTTGCGGGTCGGCATATTCGAGCACTTTTTCATAAAGTGCTTTCCATCCTTCCCAGCCTTCGGAATCGGATAGGTTTTGGTTGTGCCAGATTGCGCAGAAGGTGCTGCCGACTTGGCGTGTGGCGTCGATGATGGTTTTGTAGGCGTTCCAGGCTTGTTCGACATCCATTTTCTTGTATTTCTGAAGGGTCGTGTCCATTACGGCAAAAGGGTGCAGCATCAACGGCGTTTCTTGGTCGCTTTCGAGGTCGTAGAAGGGGAACGGTACACAGGTTCCGGCTCGAAACCCGGGTTCGTCGTGGTAGCCTAAGCTGTAGTCGTTGAGTATCTCTGCGTGAATTAGGGATCGGAATGAACGGGGCATTTGTATCCTTAAAAAATGAAAGCGTGACCTCACAATGGTGCGGTGAAGGATGCTCTCAAGCCGATGCGTCTCTTTTTCGATGTTTTCGGGGTGTTCCAAAGAGCCGTAAGACGGATGAATGCCTACTTTGGCGTAGTCTCCGATGTGTTGTATGAGGTTGCGGAACTCGGAATTATTGTAGGAAATGGGCTTGTCGAAATTCGAATAGTCTCCCAAAAGCACAAAAAATATGATTTTCATTGATTTGTGCTTCTCCTTAAAAGAAAGGATGTAGTCGAATGTGTCGAAAGGATCTCTCTCTTTGTGACGCAGCACTTGGAGTCTTTGCTTTATCAGCTTGGAGTCGTGAGCGACCATTCCGTCGCGAAGCGCTCCCATGATAGTTCTTGGAAGCCCTTTGTGGCGATAGCAATAAGCGGCATCTACGTCGATGGTTTGTTCGAATTCATAGACCTTCGGATCTATGTGTTCGCTGGGGTATTGGCTTAGGATAACGTTTCTGATGAGTGCCGCCCAATGATCTACTATGGGAATCTGTAGGAATCCATATTGGTAGGCGACGCTGTCGGTGGCGGAAAAACGACCGTGCGGGTCGGTGAGGTGCGGTAAATATTCTTCGTATCGTGTTATGATGTAGAAGATTGCTGCGAATGGGTCGAAAGGGAGGTCGGTTTCTTTTCCATATACGGGAAACAGGGCTGGCAGACCTTTGTATTCGAAATAGCTCAAGTCTTGTTCTTCGATAGTGGTTTGAAACAGCAGCTTGCTCGCCTTGAAAAATGGGGCTTGGCAGATTCTTTCGGGGCCGTAGGCGAACTTGGCGCCCTCGTGCTTGGCGAACTCATCGGCATTGGTGGTGAATGAATATTCCGCCTGTAGTATATTGTGAAATAATACGTTGAGCGTATATCCAAGTCGGTTGGTGATTCGAGGGATGTGGATGAGTATCATGAAACGAGCGTTGAGGTTGGTCTATTGTACGGAGAAGTTGATCGGGGAGCCAAGGCACAGCGCGATATTGTCGGTTTCGATGTGTCCGTAGGGTGCATGGAACCATACTGGATAGGTGTAGTCTTTCACGACGTCCCAGATGATTTCTTCCGCACTTTTCCCAAAAGGAGTTTGGTTGTCGTGCATGTCGCTCATGGCACCAACGATAAGTCCTTTGAGGTTCGTCAGTTTCTCGGCACGTTTTAGGTTCTGCATCATGCGGTCGATGTGGTAAAGGTATTCGTCTAAGTCTTCGATAAATAGTATCTTGCCGTCGGTGTCTATTTCTGATGGAGACCCCATGAGGCTATATAGAATGGAAAGGTTTCCGCCTACAATGGGAGCGTAGGATTCGCCTCGCCTTCCGAAATTGTTGCCCGCAGTGCCTCTGATTTCGGTTTGCGGCCCGTTGAACAATGCGTCTTTTAAGGAATCTATGGCGGGATAGGATTTGTGTGCGGCGGTGGCTGCGTCTTGAGGAATGTTGATGGGCATGATGGCATGCAGCGTGGGAATGCCAAGATGTCGCTGTATGTGGCTGTGCAATACTGTGATGTCGCTGTATCCAATAATCCATTTGGGATTTTTCGCAAAAGAGGTGAAATCCAGCATGTCGATGATGCGGACAGTGCCGTATCCGCCTCTGGCGCAGAAAATTGCCTTGATTTCGTCGTTGTTCAAGGCTTCTTGCAACATTTGTGCGCGATTGTATTCGTCCCCGGCAAATTGATTGTTTTGTTCGAATAAACCTTTGGGTAGCGTTACCTGCAACCCCCATGAGCGAAACAGATCGATGGCAGGCTGCATCTCTGCCGGCGATACTTTTCTTGCGGTTGCTACAATGCTGACCTTGTCGCCTGGTTGTAGTAGTTTGGGCTGGTTCATTGTGTTGTATTGCAAATTGCTACTTCTGTCTGCCGGCATCTTGTTTGGTGAAGACCTGGAATACGTATGGCATGAATATGGCGTAAAGATATAATCGAACTATTTTGTAATTATACGCAAATGAGAGAAAAAGGTTACTTGGCGTCCTTGTGTTTTCGTCGGAAATGCGAATGAAATGATGCGCGGGGAAATGAAGCGTGTGCATCTTTAGGTTAGCGGGAATATGGGTTCTGAAAAAGAGTGAGTGCTCGGTTCCCTAAAAAAAATGGCTGAATTATTTTTCTGCATGAAAAAAAATGTATATCTTTGCAACAAAGAATTTTGTAAATACAAAACAATCATGACACTAAGAGAAATAACTCGGTTGTTGAACGGACAAGTGCTTTTGGGCGAGACCCGTTTGGATGAAGAAGTAACCAAAGGGTTCGCATCAGATTTGATGAGTGAAGTACTTACGCTTAAGGAAACGCCGATGTTGATTACGGGATTGTGCAATATGCAGACCATCAGAACTTGTGATATGGCAAATTTGGAATATTTGCTTATAGTGCGCAACAAGAAACCAACAGAGGAAATGTTGGAGTTGGCAGAAGACAGTGACATGGTGGTGATTACTTCCGAATACTCAATGTTCAAGGCATGCGGTATATTGTATGCTGCGGGCATACTCCCACTTTACTAATAAACTAAGCAAAACGCATTTTTTGTTTAACCATATAGAGAAAGGGTAGTTATGCATTTGGAATTTACTGTGGTGGAGGGAGATTTTGTGAATGCTGGAACGGCGTCCAGCTCAGTAAAGAAGACGCTGAAACAATTGAATGTCTCACCGCAAGTTGTGAAACGAGTCGTGGTGGCGTTGTATGAAGCGGAGGTCAATGCCATTGCCCATGCCTATGGAGGCAAGGTGCTTGTCGATATTGACTCCGACAAAATCAAGATGGTTGTCGCGGACAAAGGTCCCGGCATACCGGATATCGCTTTGGCGATGCAGGAAGGGTATTCGACGGCTCGTCCTGAGGTGCGAAATATGGGCTTTGGCGCCGGAATGGGTTTGCCAAATATGCAAAAGAATGTCGATAAACTGAATGTCACTTCCGAAGTTGGCGTAGGCACAACGGTAGAGATGGAAGTGAATTTTGCGTGATGTTTTGAGAACGAAAACACTAAAAGATTTTGCGTATGGAAAGCCCTATGACATTTTATCATGCCATTCAAATAGATGACACACAGTGTATTGGGTGCTCTCGCTGCTTGAGGGAGTGCCCGACTGAGGCCATCCGTATTCGCAATGGCAAAGCATATATCCAGGAGAATCGTTGCATTGATTGTGGGAAATGCCATGAGATATGCCCTGAGAAAGCCATCTATGTGCAGCAAGATGACTTTGAAAACATCCATAAATATGAACATTCTGTAGCGTTGCTTCCTGCTGTCTTTTTGGGCCAGTTCCAGAATGAAGTGCGTGTGTCGCGTATTTATGCCGCATTGAAGGACATCGGCTTTCGCCATGTGTTTGAAGTGGAGTCGGCTGCAGCCATCTATGCGGAGGCCAAGCATCGGTATGCCGATAAGAATTTGGACAAGCTGCCGTTGATTTCCAGCTTTTGCCCTGCCATTGTGCGCTTGATACAGATAAAATACCCCGCCTTGGTGGATAATGTCATGCCTATCAAGGTGCCATTGGACATTTCGGCCATGTATGCGCAAAAAACCCTTATGGATCAGGGTATTCCGAGAGAGTCCATCGGCTTGTTCTACATAACGCCATGTGCGGCTAAGATTGCCGCCGTCAAGGCTCCTGTTGGAGAGGAAAAGTCTATTATTGATGGAGTTATCAATATGGATTCTCTGTATAACAGAGTACTCAAGAAAATCAAAGAACAAGGTAAAAATTATATCTTCCCGTCGTTGCGTACGCCGCGATTGTCGGCTGATGCCATTCTTTCAACTCTAACCAATGGAGAACGAAGAATTTGCTTGGCCAAACGTTCCTATGCCATTGATGGCATCGAGAATGTGATGGATTTCTTGGAGCGACTTGAAAACGATGAGGTTGAAGGCGTTGAATTTTTGGAACTCCGAGCCTGCGACCAGTCTTGTGCAGGAGCTTTGTTCTCATGCGACAATCGTTTCCTTTGCGGAGAACGCATGTATGCCCGTGCCCGAAAAGCGGCGGAACGGGAGCGTAATGGCGAGATGCCGCGCGACAAAGAGATGGACATCTATAAAGAATACTTAATAGAAAACTCAATGGTGGAACCAGTGAAGCCCCGTTCCATGATGATTTTGGATAAAGACAGGTCGAAGGCGCTGGAGAAAATGGAGCGGATTGAGCAACTGAAAGGCTATCTGCCCAAGATCGATTGCGGCGTGTGCGGCGCACCTTCTTGCGAGGCCTTCGCCAGCGATGTCGTGTGCGGAGAGTCGTGCTTGGAAAAATGCCTCTTCTATCAACGTCATCAAGAAAGTCTGGGAAAGATGACGGTGGCGGACAGCGTAGAGAAAATGAAATCCATCTGGGGAGAAGATAGAATAAAAGATAATTAACCTATAATAAACTTTCTATGACTGTACAAGAACTTGTAAATGCCTTGAATCTGACAGTGCTTTCGGGCAGTAACGGACTAAATCGTGAAATAGAAGGATGCTATGTGTCCGATTTGTTGAGTGATGTGATGGGCAATGCCGAAATCAATAATGTATGGGTAACGCTGCAAACCCATAAGAATGTGATGGCTATTGCATCGCTTAAGGAATTGGCTTGCGTCATTTTGGTAAAGGGACAAACGGCTTCGGAAGAAACTTTGGAACAAAGCAACGAAGAGGGCATTCCATTCCTGAGCACGACCATGCAGACCTATGAGACGGTTGGTAAAATCTATGATTTGCTGAAATAGTGTCGGACACCTTGCATCCATATAAGGCGGATTTGCATATTCATACCGTGCTTTCACCTTGCGGCGACTTGGAGATGAGTCCGAGCAACATTGTGGACCGTGCTTTGGCGCGCGGAATGGATATGATTGCCATTTCGGACCACAACACCACGCGACAAGTCAAGGTGACGCAGAAAATTGGCAGGGCGAAAGGCCTGTTTGTTCTGGGTGGGGTGGAGGTGACTTCGCAGGAGGAGGCTCACTGCTTGGCTTATTTTGAGACTGATGCACAACTGGATGCGTTTCAGGAGTTTCTAGACTTGCATTTGCCTAAGATTCCTAATGACGAAGACCGTTTTGGCTATCAGCTGATTGTGGATGAGAACGAAGAAATCGTAGGAGAGGAAGAATATCATCTCTTGAATGCCATCGACGTTGATGTGGATGGTATCTATGAAGTGGTCCATGGTATAGGCGGATTGTTTGTGCCCGCCCATGTCAACAAGGGCTCCACTTCGTTGACCAGCCAGTTGGGATTTGTGCCGCCCGATTTGCGTGCAGATGGGTTGGAAATCAATAAATTCATCACGAAGGAAGAACTTTTGCGTAAGAATGCCTATCTGAAACGCTTTAATTTTATCACCGATAGCGATGCCCATTTTGTGGATAATATCGGTGATGTATATAATGTCATCTATATGGCGCACAGGAATTTTGACGAATTCAGAAAGGCACTTGCCGGCGAAGATGGGCGCTATGTTGACACGATGGCGTTTCGACAAAAGTGATCCTTTGCGCGAACCCCAACGGAATAGTGTTCGTATTAACTTAAGCTCTTTATGAAGGAACTTTCTTTACATGTATATGACTTGATGGAAAACTCCATCGCCGCCAATGCGAAGGATGTTTATCTTACCATTCGTGATAGTTTGAAAGACAATGACTATCATTTTACTATCCAAGACAACGGGAAGGGCATGTCGCCGGAGTTTATGGCAAAAGTTACGGACCCCTATACCACAACCAGAACGACACGAAAAGTGGGTCTTGGCCTGCCGCTTATAAAGATGAACAGCGAACATTGTGGTGGCGGAATGAAGTTGAGCAGCGAGGTCGGAGTGGGAACCACCCTGGAGTTTTGGTTTCAGCACGACCACTGGGACCGTCCGCCGATGGGCGATTTGGAAGGAACCATCGTAATGTTGGTGTCTCAGCATGAGGATATCCATTTCGTCTATAAACATATTACCGATAATGGTGAGTATGTATTTGATACAGATGAGATTAAAGAGGCCTTGGATGGGATGTCGATGAATGATTTGAGTATTATTTCGTATCTGAAAGAGATGATTCGTGAGAATTTGGATGAGATTGGCGCTAACGAATAGAAAATCTTTTCGGCAAATTTCTGTTTATTAAAATAAAAAGCGTATATTTGCACTTCTAGATATACCATGTCGGAATATTCTAATTTTCTAAGAATTAAATATATAATATTAATCCCTAAAGTAAAGGAGATAACACATGACAAAAGTAAAATCACTGGCTGATTTGAAAGCCATGAGAGAGAAGCTTCAATCGACCTTGGATGTTCGCGAAAAGGCTGAAAACCCCGAGTCGCTTGTGCAAATCAAAGTAGCTATGGCTACCTGTGGTATTGCCGCTGGCGCTAAGCAAGTTATGGAACACATGATGGCTAAGGCGTCTGAGTTGGGCATTGCTGCCGTGTTTACTCAGACTGGTTGCATGGGCTACTGCCATGCAGAACCCACCCTTGAGGTCCGCGTTCCCGGTAAAGACCCCATCGTTTTCGGTCACGTTGACAACAACCGTGCCGATGAAATTCTGACCAAGTATGTTCAGAACGGTGAATTGGTCGAGGGTATCATCCCTGTCAACTACGAAACTATCGATAAGTAAAAACGGAGGAGAAACAACATGGCAAAATACAAAATGCACGTTCTCATCTGCGGCGGTACTGGATGTAAATCTTCCAATAGCTTGCAGATTATTGAAAACTTCCACAATATTTTGAAGGAAAAAGGTCTCCAGGACGAAGTTCAGGTCATCAAGACTGGTTGCTTCGGTTTCTGCGAGAAGGGTCCCATTGTCAAGATTATGCCTGACAATACCTTCTACACCCAGGTAAAGCCCGAAGACGTTCGTCGTATCGTTGAAGAGCACTTGGTTAAAGGTCGTAAGGTGCCCGAACTGCTCTATATGAATCCTGAAAACAAAGAGCACGTTTCCGACTCCAAGCACATGGACTTCTACAAAAAGCAGATTCGTATCGCTTTGCGTAACTGCGGTTTCGTAGATCCCGAAAACATTGAAGAGAGCATCGCTCGTGGTGGTTATGAGGCATTGGCAAAGTGTCTTTCCGAAATGACCCCCGAACAGGTTATCGCCGAAATGAAGGCTTCTGGCCTCCGCGGCCGTGGTGGTGCTGGTTTCCCCACTGGTTTGAAATGGGAACTCTGCGCCAAGAACAAGGCAGATCAGAAATATGTCATCTGCAATGCCGATGAGGGTGACCCCGGCGCATTCATGGATCGTTCCATCTTGGAAGGCGACCCCAACAGTATCGTTGAGGCTATGGCCATCTGCGGTTACGCTATTGGCGCTACCAAGGGCTTGGTTTACATCCGCGCAGAATATCCTCTTGCTATCGACCGTTTGAAAATCGCCATCAACCAGGCTCGTGAATATGGTCTCTTGGGCGAGAACATCCTCGGATGCGACTTCAGCTTTGATATCGAACTCCGTTACGGTGCTGGCGCATTCGTATGCGGTGAGGAAACCGCTTTGATCCACTCCATGGAAGGTCAGCGTGGTGAACCTACCTTGAAACCCCCATTCCCCGCTGTTAGTGGTTACATGGGCAAGCCCTCTAACGTAAACAACGTTGAGACCTTCGCTAACGTTCCCGTAATCATCAGCAAGGGTGCTGAGTGGTTCAGCAAGATTGGTACCGAGAAATCCAAAGGTACTAAGGTGTTCGCATTGGCAGGCCAGATCAACAACGTAGGTCTGATCGAAGTTCCTATGGGAATCACCTTGCGTGAGATTATTTATGAAATTGGTGGCGGCATCAAGGGTGGCCGTCAGTTCAAGGCAGTTCAGACCGGTGGTCCTTCCGGCGGATGCTTGACCGCAAAACACCTCGACACCGCTATTGACTACGATAGCCTCGTGGCTGCTGGTTCCATGATGGGTTCTGGTGGTATGGTTGTTATGGATGAAACTTCCTGTATGCCTGCTATCGCTAAGTTCTATCTGGAATTCACTTGCGAAGAGAGTTGTGGTAAATGTTCACCCTGCCGTATCGGTAACAAACGTCTCTGCGAAATGCTTGAGAAGATCACCGACGGTCGTGGTACAATGGAAGACCTCCAGGAACTCCGCAACCTTGCAGCAGTTATCAAGGATACCGCATTGTGCGGACTTGGACAGACTTCACCAAACCCCGTACTCTCTACCCTCGACAACTTCTGGGATGAGTACGTTGAGCACGTTGTTGACAAGAAATGCCGTGCCGGTGTCTGCAAGAAACTTATGAGATACGAAATCGACCGCGAAAAATGTGTTGGATGTGGTAAGTGCGCCAAGGGATGTCCCGCTGAGGCCATCACCCGTACCGACTATACTGCTCCTGGTCACAAACTCGCTTCCATGGTTATCGACAGCGAAAAGTGCTTGAAGTGCGGTGCTTGTATCGGTGGCTGTAAATTTGGTGCCATTTCAGTTAAATAATAATCGTTAAATGCATCATATAGCTTGTGGCAAATACCTTTGCAGCAGACTATATTCAAAATCTTAAAGAAACAAAATGATTAATCTAACTATAGATAATAAGCCGGTTCAAGTCGAGGAAGGTACTACGATTTTGAAAGCCGCTCGTCAGGCCGGTATCGATATTCCTACCTTGTGCTATTTCGAGCTCAATGGTATGAAGTTTGAAAACAAACCCGGTGGATGCCGTGTTTGCGTTGTTGAAGTAAAAGGACGTAAGAACCTCGCTCCCGCATGTGCTACCGATTGTATGGAAGGCATGGAAGTGTTCACCCACAGTGCACGCGTTATCAACGCTCGTAAGACTGTTGTTGAACTTATCCTCTCCGACCACCCGAACGATTGCCTCCAGTGCGAGAAGAACGGTGACTGCGAATTGCAGGCTCTCGCCAAGAGACTTGGCATCAAGGAGATTCCTTTCAAGGGTGCTCAATCAACATATCGCAAAGATGCTACCCTCAGCGTAGAACGTGATATGGACAAGTGCGTGATGTGCCGTCGTTGCGAAACCATGTGCAACAAATTCCAGAGTGTTGGTGCTTTGAGCGGTGTTAACCGTGGCTTCCAGGCCGTAGTGGCTCCCGCTTTCGATCAGAACCTTGTCGACAGCAGCTGTGTAAACTGCGGTCAGTGTGTACAGGTTTGCCCCGTTGGCGCGCTTACCCTCGTTGACAACATTGGTGACGTTATGAAGGCTATCGCCGATCCTACCAAGAAAGTCGTTGTGCAGACCGCTCCCGCAGTCCGCGTTGCTTTGGGTGAGGAATTTGGCATGCAGCCCGGCGAAATCGTTACCGGCAAGATGGCTGCCGCTCTCCGTCGCCTTGGTTTCGACTATGTGTTCGATACCGACTGGAGCGCTGACCTTACCATTATGGAGGAGGGTACCGAACTTCTTGGCCGCGTAAAGAGTTTCCTCGCTGGCGACAAGAACGTCAAACTGCCTTTGTTTACCAGTTGCTGTCCTGGTTGGGTTACCTTCTACGAGAAGAATTTCCCCGACCTGCTCGACTATCCTTCGACCGCAAAATCTCCTCAGCAGATGTTCGGCGCTGTAGCAAAGAACTATTTCGCACAGAAGATTGGCGTAAAACGCGAAGACCTCGTTGTTGTTTCCATCATGCCTTGCTTGGCCAAGAAGAGCGAATGCGCTCGTGACGAATTCAAGGTAAACGGTGATCCCGATGTAAACTTCTCCTTGACCACTCGCGAACTTGCGCACATGATCAAGCAGTGCAACCTCGACCTCAACGACATGCCTGAGGAAGACTTTGACAGTCCTCTCGGCCAGTCAACAGGTGCTGCTGTTATCTTTGGCGCTACTGGTGGTGTTATGGAAGCAGCCGTTCGTACCGCTTATGAAATCTATTGCGGCAAACCTCTGCCCAAGATCGACCTCGAAGCAGTTCGTGGCATCTATGGCGACAGCGTTCGTACCGCTACCGTCGATTTCAACGGTTTGGCAGTTAAGGTGGCTATTTGCTACGGTCTCTCCAACGCTCGCAAACTTATGGAAGAGGTTCGCAATGGCAACCCCAATGGTTATCACTTCGTTGAGGTGATGGCTTGTCCTGGCGGTTGTATCGGTGGTGCAGGCCAGCCCTATCACCACGGTCACAGCGACATCATCCAGAAACGTATGGAAGCTACCTATCGTGAAGACGCTGGCAAGCCCATCCGCAAGTCTCATGAAAATCCCGATATCATCGCGATCTACAAAGAGTACTATGGCGAACCCTGTGGTCACCTCAGTCACGAGCAGCTCCACACTCATTATTTCGACAAATCTGACAAGATTGAAGCAACAAAATAAATTAGAATGTGGAATGTAAAGTGGTGATTGCAATGCAATCCATTGCAATCACCCATTTACGACTAAAATAATAAGAATATGGCTAATATTAAGTTATCTGAAGATAAAATCAAGACCGTCAAAGAGATAGCAGCATCCTTTGGCAATCGTCCCGGTGAGGTTATCAATGTACTTCATCAGGTTCAGGGTAAATTCGGCTACCTCCCCGCTGAAATTCAAGAGGTTGTGGCTCACGAACTCAATATCCCCGTATCTCGCGTTTACGGTATCGTTTCCTTCTACTCATTCTTCACCATGGAGCCCAAGGGCGAGTATCCCATCGATGTATGCTTGGGTACCGCTTGCTACGTGCGTGGTGCCGGGAAGGTTCTCGATGCTTTCAAACGTGAGTTGAATGTTGAAGTCGGCAAATGCACTCCCGATGGTAAGTTCTCTTTGAACACCCTCCGTTGCGTTGGCGCTTGCGGTTTGGCACCTGTAGCCATGATTGGCGACAGGGTTTATGGCCGTTTGACTCCTGACATGGTTCGCGACATTGTTGCTGAATACAAATAATATTCACCATCAGTCCAAAAGAATGGGGAAGTCCTAAGGGACTTCCCTTTCTTTTTTGCTTGTCGGAAAACACTCGGTCCGACTATACGTTTTTTATGAAAGATGCAATAAAATGTGCTTTTGATAGTTAATACTGAAAACACTAATTGTTATGGAACCCATCATCGATATTCTTTACAGGCAATATTTACGTACGCGCAACGTGGTTACGGACAGCCGTGCCATTACCGCTGGTTGTATCTTTTTCGCTTTCAAAGGCGAGAAATTCGACGGCAACGCTTTTGCTCCAGAGGCTTTAAGCAAAGGTGCGGCTTTGTGTGTTATCGATGATCCCAATTATTGTGTAGATTCCCGTTGCATTCTCGTCCCCAATGTGTTGGAAACTTTGCAGCAGTTGGCTCGCTATCACCGTGACCAGCAATCCATTCCCTTTATTGGCATCACGGGAACCAATGGCAAGACCACCACAAAAGAACTTGTCAATGCTGTCCTTTCCAAGAAATATCGCACACATGCCACGAAAGGCAATTATAACAATCATTTGGGCGTTCCGCTGACGATACTTTCCATGCCGGAGGATACTGAAATAGCCATTATCGAGATGGGCGCCAATCACCCTGGCGAGATAGATTTCTTGTGCAATATCGCGCATCCGGATTATGGATTGATAACCAATGTGGGGAAGGCACATCTTGCTGGTTTCGGAAGTTTCGAGGGCGTGGTGCGCACCAAGACGGAACTGTATCGCTTTCTTCATGTGCGAAAAGGAACCGTTTTTGTCAATGCCGACAATGCCATTTTGATGGAACAGGCAGGACGAATGTCAACCGTTTCCGACATCCCGTCGTTTGTTCCCGGTTATATTCCGGGTTCGCCGGCACCTGTTGGAACTTGCAATGCCTATAAGCAGTTGTCTGTCGTTACATACGGAAGCAATGAATCTTCCGAAGTCAAAGGTTCCCTTGTGGGAAGCAATCCCTATATGAAGTTTTATGTGGAGGAAGGGGACAATGTATATACCATCCAGTCGAAGTTGTTGGGCAACTACAATTTCGACAATGCCATGGCGGCAGTTGCAGTTGGTACGTTCTTCTCCGTTGATATGTTCGACATTAAAGAGGCGTTGGAGTCTTATACTCCCCAAAACAATCGTTCCCAGTATAAGCAAGGGAAATACAACGCCCTCGTGATGGATTGCTACAACGCCAATCCCTCAAGTATGAAAGTCTCCGTCGAAAATTTTGCCGCGATGCAGGCTTCCCACAAGGTGGCGATGCTTGGTGGTATGAAAGAGCTGGGAGCCGAGAGTGCCAAAGAGCACCAGCAATTGGTCGATTGCTTCAAGGATTGTGACTTTGAACGTATTGTGCTTGTGGGAAATGAGTTCTCTGAGTGTACATTTCCCAATCCTGACATCGTGATGCTTTTTGAAGATGTGGAAAAAGCGAAGCACCACTTTCAGGAAAATCCTTTGAGTGGTGCTACCGTGTTGCTTAAAGGTTCCAACGGCACGCGTATGTGGCTGTTGGAGGATGTTTTATAGAGAGAGCTTTATGCCGAATTCGTGGATGGGGTTGCCATCGTTCGTGCCTTTGATATAGGTGGGCAGCAGGTTGAAATATACTTGAGCGCCTGAACGGAACAAGAACCAAGACTTGGACCATCCAACGACAACGTCAAGTCTCCATTTGTTTACATTCTCAATGTTGGGTTCGGCGTACATTTTTGATGTCGAGTTGTCGGACTGAACCATTGAGACTGCAAAGTTGGATGCGATGTTGTATCCAACGCACAAACCAGCGTAAAGGTATGAACGTTTGCCCTCTTTGTTGGTTCTGACGTGTGCGATGGTGATGGGCACCTCTAAGGTGTGAATGAAAGTGTGCGGAGTGGCGTACAACGGAGTAAGATAGTCGTTCAGGACAAAATCTTTGTTCTCGCCGTTGTAGGTGATGTCGTTATAGTACTCGTGATATGCCATCTGGTAGCCCACGCCAAAATTCACATCCCATTTCTTTGCGATAGGGTAGTGTAAGTTGACAGTGAGACCCAACGAAAAATTGTTAGAGAAGTAGGGGCTTGCGGCTTCGGTAAAAATGGACGTGATGCCTACTCCCAAAGCGGGATCAATCGAGAAACTCAGTCCACGTCCGATTTCGGCTCGGCGCTGAGCCTTTGCCTCCTTGGCGGCTTCTTTCTCTTCTTTTTTCTGCTGTTTTTCCAAGGCTTCTTGTTCTTTCTGTTCCTGCTTCTGCTGTTTCAACATCGCCTTTTCTTGAGCTTCTTGCTCTTTCTGCTCTTGCTTCAGCTGTTTCTGCAACTCTTTTTCCTGTTGCTGCAACATTTCCTGCTGCATTCTGTTTTGTTCCAGGCTGTCAACCACTTGTGCTTCAACTCCCATAAATGTGAGACTGCATAGTAGCATTGTAATAAATACTTTTTTCATAATAAAAAGGTATTAGTTAATAAAAAATAATTGTTATTCCAGATGAATTTCTTTTGCAAAAATAATTATTTTTTTAGATTTGGAGAAGAAAAAATGCGATAGATGTGGTCGATATTCCTATTTTTATTATGAATCTTGATGAAAAGCCCCACCTTCCAATAGTGTTACACAATAATCAATCGTTCCTTTGCGTTATATCATTAATTATGAAAAACAAAGTACTGTTAATCTATACAGGAGGCACCATCGGTATGGTTCAGGATGAGTCGGGCGTGCTGCATCCCTTTGCTTTGGATCGTATCTATGACGCTGTTCCGCAGTTGAAAAATTGTGCCTACGGCATTGATTCTTGTCAGCTTGAGAACATCATCGATTCTTCGAACATGACTCCCGCATTTTGGCGCGATATTGCCAATATCATTGCCCGAGAATACGACCGTTACGATGGTTTTGTGGTGCTTCATGGTACCGACACCATGGCTTATACGGCTTCGGCTTTGAGTTTCGTGTTTAAAAATCTCGCCAAACCTATCGTGCTTACAGGTAGTCAGTTGCCTTTGGGTATGTTGCGAAGCGACGGTCGCGAGAACATCATCTGCGCTCTTGAAATAGCGTCGGCGCGGCAGCTCAATATCCCCGAAGTCTGCATTTTCTTTGAAGACCATCTTTATCGTGGCAACCGCAGTACCAAGGTCAGCGCCGAGAACTTCGACGCATTCAACAGTTACAACTATCCATCGCTTGCCACGGCGGGAATCAATATCAGCTTTAAGGAACATCTGATTCTTCCCGTTCCCGAAGGCCCGCTTACCATTCGCACCGAATTCGACAATAGGGTGGCTGTTTTGAAACTTTTCCCTGGAATTACGCGCGAGGTCGTTCATGCAGTGCTGAGTACGTCCGACTTGCAGGGACTGGTTATAGAGACGTATGGATCGGGCAATGCGCCAACCGAGAAATGGTTTATCGATGAGTTGGAGACGGCCTCCCAACGTGGCATCATTCTCATGAACGTAACCCAGTGCAAGGCCGGAGCCGTAAAGATGCGCCAGTATGCCGCTTCGTGCGACATGGACCGCATTGGTGTAGTGGGAGCGAAGGACATTACCATTGAGGCCGCAGTCACCAAGCTGATGTATCTTTTGGGCTGCTATCCCAACGACAAGCAGCACGTCAAAGAACGTCTTTCGGTTTCCCTCCGTGGCGAATTGACCGATTAAGGGTTTAAAGGTTTTTAGGGTTTAAGACTCAAATCAACAATTCAACAAATCAATAGTTTTTGCGTTTCTTTGAAGAGGTTCATTCTCATCGGTCTTATGGTTTGCTCTCTTTGGGGGGCAAAGGCGCAGATAGGGCATCTCATGTCCTACGACAAGCGTCCTCTCCATTTTGGAATCCAGGTGGGACTTACGCAGTCCAAGTTTGACGTTGATTACACTTGGGACGACTCTATTCGTGCCGCCATGCAAGGCGTCGCTTCCTACAATGCTGCGGGTTTCCACATTTCGGTAATTGGAGATTATACTATAAACCGCTTCCTCAATCTGCGTATTTTGCCAGGCGTTACGCTTCTTAATCGTGATGTCAAGTATTCGTGGGCTTCCGACTATGCCGCCACGCATCCTTTGGTGGAAGATGGACGTACTGTGGAATCAGTCTATGGCGAGTTTCCCGTAGAACTGAAATTCAGGGCTTTGCGTTGGAAAAATTTTCGCCCTTATATCACTGCGGGAGTTGATTATGGTTTCGATTTTGCTTCCCTTCGAAAAAACAAGAACAACAATAACGAGTCCATCATCCGGCTCAATCCCAATGATTTGCGTTATTCGGCGGGCATCGGCATTGATGTTTTTTTGCGTTATGTCAAGTTCGCCGTTGAGATGAAACTCGTTCAAGGGTTTATTGATCTCTCTGTCCCCGACAACGACCTCTACACTTTGGCGGTGGACCGTATCACCTCACGCACGGTGCTTTTAAGCTTCACCTTTGAAGGTTAAAAAGTTGATGTTTCTTCAGAAGCGCCGTTTATGTCCCAAGTCTATTAATTTTTACTATCTTGCTCGAACTTTATCTTTCCCCTGAACAATATTGGACCGAAGCTTTGCTTCGCGAATCTGTGGCATATAAATTGGGCGTTTCGGTGTCCGACTTGCAGCAAGTGCGTGTAGTGCGTCGTAGTCTCGACTCTCGCAAGCGTGATGTGAAGTACCATGTCCAACTTGAGGTCTCGCTTCAAGGCGAATTGCCGTTGCCTTCAGTTTTGCAGCCTTCTGTTTATCAAGATTGTAGAAACAAGCCTCCGCTCGTTATCGTAGGTGCGGGTCCCGCAGGTCTCTTTGCGGCTTTGCGTGCGCTGGAGGTGGGGCTCAGGCCTATCATTGTTGACCGAGGCAAACCTGTCGAGCAACGTAAATACGACATATCCAGAATAACCCGAGCCAAGGAGGTCAATCCCGACAGCAACTGGTGCTTCGGCGAGGGCGGAGCTGGAACCTATTCCGATGGCAAGCTCTTCACCCGTTCTACAAAGCGTGGCGATGTCAAGGAGGTGCTACGCAAGTTCGTCGAGAATGGCGCCGATCCAGATATCATGCTTGACGCCCATGCCCATATCGGTACCGATCGTTTGAGTCGCATCATCGCCAATATGCGCCATACCATTGAAACCTATGGGGGTGAATATCATTTTGATACCCGTGTTGCAGATTTGATTCTCAAGCAGGGAAGGGTGTGTGGCGTCCGTTGCGCCGATGGAATTTCCTACGAAGGTGTGGCTGTCATTTTGGCTACGGGACATTCTGCGCGCGACATCTACCAGTTGTTTTTCGAGAAAGGGTGGCAGTTGGAACCCAAGCCTTTCGCCTTGGGTGTACGTGTCGAACATTCTCAACACCTGATCAACTCCATACAATACCATTCCCAAAACTACTCCAAATTCCTGCCACCCGCAGCCTACAGTCTCACCACGCAGGTGAATGGCCACGGAGTCTTCTCTTTCTGTATGTGCCCGGGTGGTATCATTGTGCCTGCAGCTACGGGAGAATCGCAGCAGGTGGTGAATGGCATGAGCAATTCTCACCGCAATTCGCCTTTTGCCAATAGTGGAATCGCAGTGACCGTCGCACCCGAAGACGTTCCTGACTATGCACAGTATGGTGTTTTTTCGTTGTTGAAATTTCAGCAGGACGTTGAACGTAAGGTCTTCGAGGCGGCGGGTGGTTGCATCGACGCTCCTTCGCAGCGACTTACCGATTTCTGTCAAAACCGAACCTCCACACGTCTCAACAAAAGCAACTATATGGGACAGTGCGTTTCGGCGCCGCTTCACGAGGTGTTGCCCGATTTTGTGGTGCGCTGTCTTCAACAAGGTTTTCGAGACTTCGACCGCAAGATGCATGGTTTCTTTACACAAGAAGCCTCCCTTTTGGCGGTGGAAAGTCGCACGTCCTCGCCAGTACGCATCCCACGGGATGCCTCCCTGCAACATCCACAATTGCCAGGCCTCTATCCCTGTGGAGAGGGTGCGGGTTATGCAGGAGGCATCGTCTCCAGCGCCCTCGACGGCATAAATTCGGTTTCCCGACTGATAACAGAAATAGCGTAACAATGTAAGGAATTGGAACAATCAACAATCAACCATGAGACAGACTGAAATTATTCCGGAATTACCAGGATACACCATTGAGAAACGAACTGTCAGCCTAATCAAGGCCAACATTCTTGCAATAGTTGCGTTTGTTCTTGTGCTCGCAATTGGATTGATCACTTGCAAGTTGGTTCATCCGAACTGTGATTTAGAGGCTTTTCCTCGAGTAGGCATTCTTTTCATTGTGGCGATATTTTTAGGTGTTGCGGTTCACGAATTCATCCACGGTTTCACTTGGATGTTGATAACACATAGTGGTTGGAACCATCTTCGTTTTGGTTTCATGAAAGGCAACCCATATTGCCATATTGATGTGCCGATGGACAAGAAGGGCTATGTGATTGGTGCACTGATGCCCCTATGGCTTTTAGGTGTAATTCCTTGGCTGATAGGAGTCCTTGCAGGTTCGTTTCCATTAATCTTATGGGGTTCGATTTTTATTGCTAGCGCTATGGGAGACGTATTGATCGTGTGGGGAATACGTCACGAACTGGCGACCGCAAAGGTTTACGACCACCCCAGTGAGGCGGGCTGCGTTGTATATAAATACGAAGACAAACATATCGAATAGTTTAAAATAGAAAATAGAGTTTAATATTTAAAGTTCAAAACCGTGAACTTCGACCTCCAATCCGATTTTGCCCCTATGGGCGACCAACCCGAAGCCATCAAACAACTTGTAGATGGCATCAATGCCGGTCAGCGCGCCCAAGTGCTGTTGGGAGTCACAGGGTCTGGTAAAACATTCACGGTGGCCAACGTCATCGCCCAGCTCAACCGTCCCACGTTGGTTTTAAGTCACAACAAGACGCTTGCCGCCCAGCTCTATGGCGAGTTCAAGCAGTTCTTTCCCAACAATGCCGTCGAGTATTTCGTTTCCTACTACGACTACTATCAGCCCGAAGCCTATATTCCTGCTACCAACACCTATGTCGAAAAAGACCTCGACATCAACGACGAACTCGACAAGCTGCGTCTGCGTGCCTCTTCGGCGTTGTTGAGTGGCCGAAGAGATGTCATTGTGGTCAGCTCTGTCAGCTGCATCTACGGTATTGGCAACCCCGAAGAGTTCAAACGGGGTACTGTCTCGCTGAAGGTGGGCGACCGCATGCGCCGAGACGATTTTTTGATGCGCTTGCTCGATGCCCAATATGTCCGCAACGAAATAGAATTCACCAACGGCAGGTTCCGCGTCAAGGGCGAGACCATCGATATTTTCCCCTCCTTTGCCGACTTCTGCTATCGAGTCTCCTTCTGGGATGATGAGATTGATTCCATTGAGAGCTTCGACCCCGTGAGTGGCAAGGTGATTGAAAAGTTCAAAGAGGCGGTCATCTATCCCGCCAGTAATTTCCTTACCAACAAGGAAAGCATGGCAGGTGCGTTGCTCCAAATCCAGCGCGACATGTACGAACGTCGTGACTATTTCCAAAAAGAGGAACGTTTTCTTGAAGCCAAACGTCTTGAAGAACGCGTCAACTACGATGTGGAGATGATCCATGAGCTGGGCTATTGTAGTGGCATTGAGAACTATTCACGCTATTTCGACGGCCGTAGCGAGGGAAGCCGTCCGTTCTGCTTGATAGACTATTTCCCCGACGATTTTCTTTTGGTTATTGATGAGAGCCATGTCACCATTCCGCAGATTCATGCCATGTATGGTGGCGACCGCAGTCGCAAGACCGCCCTTGTGGAATATGGTTTCCGTCTGCCTTCGGCTTTGGACAACCGTCCGTTGAAATATGATGAGTTCTATGCACTTACCAACCAAACCATCTATATCTCGGCAACGCCCGCCGATTACGAACTTCAGGAAGCAGAAGGCGTTGTGGTAGAGCAGGTTATTCGTCCTACAGGATTACTCGACCCTGTTGTGGAGGTCCGACCTGCAATCAATCAGGTAGATGATTTGCTCGACGAGATAGAGAACACCATTGACCGTGGCGAGCGTATCCTTGTCACTACGCTCACCAAGCGCATGGCGGAAGAACTTTCGTCTTATCTTGTCAATCTCGGCATTCGCACCAAATACATCCATTCCGATGTGGATACGCTTGAACGTGTGGAAATTATGCGAGACCTGCGTATGGGCGTTTTTGATGTGTTGGTGGGCGTCAACCTGCTCCGCGAAGGCTTGGACTTGCCTGAAGTTTCTTTGGTCGCCATTCTTGACGCCGACAAGGAGGGTTTCCTGCGAAGCGATCGTGCGCTGATTCAAACC
>JAZLKZ010000102.1:0-4586 GCA_045597845.1 Bacteroidales bacterium
TATTCTCATCGAGGGTGTCACTTACGATGCCGACAAAGGGGATTTTGTATTCGATTTTTCCAACGATGCACAAACCCGCAACGTATCCATCAGACAGAACATACACCAAATCAATGCTTTTGGTCGTTGCTACTATTATAGTTACGAGTTTGCTCCTGATGTTGACTCCTCCCTGCGCACCCAATTCATCAAACACATCAAGTTTGAAGAAAACTTCCAACGAAGCGAAGATTTCTCCTTGTTGCTCAACAATGCCATTGGCGCACTTGACCAGAACGTAAACCTTACGACCTTCAAGGCATTTGTCTATCCAAAATCGCTCTCGGAAATCAACCGTAGGCTGATGGCAAATATCGCAAGAATCTCATCCCCAGACATCATCGAAATGGAGATGCTCAAAGAACTGCCGCAAAACATACAGTTTGACTACGACCGCTTTCAAGTGGAAGTCTTGGACTCAAAACTGCCCAACGGGCAACCACGTTTTGCGCCTGCAGCCCAGCAAGAAACACTCCGTTCCATCAACGAGATAATGGAGGCAATTCACCAAAAGGACTATTTCTCCATTGCCCGAGATGTCAAGAAATCAAAATACCGCAACTACATTAAAAACTTCTACAAATTTCCGAACAAATCGCAAGAACAGCAATACCAACTTCTTACAAACTCCAACGTCTTGCTATTCGACGACATCGTCACCAGTGGGACAACCATCTACCACTTGCTCAACTGTCTGCGCTGCATCAACGATAGCAACAACATTGTAATCTACAGCCTTATCGGGAACAACAAAGTGGCTGATATTGTGTAATGTCAATTTATAAATCAAAAAAAATATCCAATGAAAAAAGTATTTGTATTACTGACTGCCGCTTTGATGTGCGGTAGCGTGATTGCTCAGGAGCAGAAAGCCGAAGAGCAAGAGGAAGGCTACAAATTCACCATTGTGAAAGAGTTGCCCGTAACCTCCGTCAAGGACCAACATCGTGCCGGTACCTGCTGGTGCTACAGCGGTTTGGGTTTCATCGAAGCCGAACTGCTCCGTATGAACAAAGGAGAATATGACTTCAGCGAGATGTACATCGTCGAGAAAACCTACAACGACCGCGCCGCTGCCGCCATCCGCACCAACGGTGACGTCAGCTTTAGCCAAGGCGGTTCGTTCTACGATGTCATCTATGGCATGAAACATTTCGGTCTCGTTCCCGAAGAGGTTATGCGCCCCGGCGCCATGTATGGCGACACCCTTTCCGACCACACCGAGCTCAGTGCCCTCACCGACGCAATGGTTGCAGCCATTGCAAAGAACGACAAGCTGACCAAACTCCAAAGTTCCCCCGAAGGCGGTCTTCTTTGCGCCAAGGCCATCGCTGCCGTACACTCTGTATATTTGGGACAGGCTCCCGAAAAATTCAACTACAACGGCGTACAATACACTCCTCAGAGCTTCTACGAATCGCTCGGTTTGAATCCCGACGACTACGTAAGCATCACCAGCTACACCCACCATCCCTTCTACGAGAAATTCGTTCTCGAGATCCAGGACAACTGGCGTCATGCAACCTGCTACAATGTAACATTGGATGAGATGATGCAGATTTTCGACAACGCTATCGAGAACGGATACACTGTTGCTTGGGGTAGCGACGTCAGCGAACAAGGTTTCCGTATGGGTGTCCGCAAAGGTTTCTGCGTATTGCCCGCCACCGAGGTAAGCGCCTCCATGGGTAGCGACATGGCACATTGGACTGGTATGAAAGCCAAAGCCATCCAGGACGAAGCAGCCAAGCACCCCACCCCTCAGCGTTGGGTTAGCCAGGAAGAACGTCAGCAGGCTTTCGACAACCGCGAAACCACCGACGATCACGGCATGTTGATCTACGGCACCGCCAAAGACCAGATGGGCAATGAATACTACATGGTCAAGAACAGCTGGGGCACCGATTTCGAGCCCTATCACGGCATGTTCTTTGCCAGCAAGGCATTTGTACGCTACAAAACCATGAACATCGTGGTCCACAAAAACGCACTTCCCGCCGAAATCGCCAAGAAACTCGGCATCGACCAGAGCGATTCCAAATCCTCCAAGAAAGGCAAGAAATAATCTTTCTTAAATCATAAACAATGCGAGGTGGGCGAATCGATGATTCGCCCACCTCGTTTCTTTTCCATTGGTTATCAAATATTAAACAGTCATAACCATACAATAATCCAACAATTATTGCGTTATCTTATTTGAGTTGCCACTCAACTTGCAGATAAAAATCAACAACACTATTACCATGAAAAGAATCATTTTAATCCTGGCCGTATTGGCCACAGTGGCGGCTTTCAGCAGCTGCTCGAGAGACAAGGAAGGGGAATTTACCCCCAAAAAAAAGATCAAGGCGGTCTATGTTGAACAATCCGACAACGAAAGCGGAGCATGGCGGTCCGACGGTCGTTTCCTAAACGAATCCTACAACTGGGATGGGAAATTGCTCGCCAGCATCAACTACTATGACTTTGGCGATTTCATGTTCACCGAGACCTTCAACTACGACAAGAAAAACCGCATCACCGGCAGTACCTTCTCGGGAGACGACATCGAACCTGGTGTTAGAACGGAATACACCTACGACGGCAAGGAACTCAAGAAAATCACGTTAAAAGACAACGACTTCGTTGCCGAGGATGTTGTATTCGCCCACAGCGACGGAAAAATATCCGAAGTGACAGTTACTCTTTATGACATTTTTTTAATGGACAAAAGAATAATGCAACGCGTAAATCCTTTGCGCACAATCCTGCCGCCACAGACGGTAGAAACCATCGACCATGCCGTGTTGGAGCAAGCAAAGAACAGAAAAGGATCAAAAGACCTATCCCTCAAATTCAAACTTTCTTGGAAGGGGAAAAACATCGAATCCATTTCGATTGATATGGAAGACGAAAACCTAAAACTCGACTATACCTACGACAAGAAGCGTAACCCATTCCACGGCCTCTTTACCGCCTGCGACATGATAATGGACATTATGATGGACAATATCCTCCCTTCAAGATTTTTCAGCATGTTAAGCAAGAACAACCCACTCACCCTGAAGGGATCATTTTCAGAAGACGGCGATGAGGTCGAGGAGATTTCCGCCACCTACACCTACGTCTATGATGGCAAATGGCCCACAAAATCCACACTCGAAGTACCCACTTCTTACAATGACTGGGAATACAACGAAGAAACTGGAGAATACGAACCGAACACCATCAACTACATAGAACGCGTAGTCACCGAATACGAATACGAAGACTAACACTCTCAGAATGTTACCAATACAACATCAAGGGCGGCTTGCAAGCAAGCCGCCCCTGATGTTTTCTCCTATTCAATCCATTCTTTCAATTGAACTATTGACACATTCAATTTGCGTAGCTTAGAATTTCTGCGTTATTTTGCAACGAAAAACAAAATCCCAAGGAGTCCGGGAACGAAGAGGACTCCATTACCAAACCAACCAAAAATAGGAGAAACAAATTATGAGAAGCATTGCAACACTACAATTGCAGTATGCACACAGGTTCTACGGCTTCGAAGGCGAAGCACAGTACCTTCACGGACACACGGGAATCATGACCATCGAGGTGGAAGACACCGTAAGCGTCAATCCAGGCGTCAACATGGTCTATCCCTGCAACGAAATCCAGAAAGTGGCATGGGACGTGCTCAAGAACTTCGACCACGCTCTTATCCTGAGGGAAGACGACCCCCTGCTGCCCGCCATACTCGACGTCTATGAGAAGCAAGGCATCCGCCACGGACATCCACGCAACACCATGAAAGGCGCCGCCTTCAAGACCCCATGGGCTACAGCCTATCCCGAATGCCGCCTCGTGGTCACCAAAGAGACCATGACCGTAGAAGGCATGATCAAGATAACCTACGACCTGCTGAAAGACAAGCTGAACATCGCAAAAATCACCTTTACCAGCGGCGTCAACGCCGCCAGCCAGGAGTTCGACGTGTCTCGCACGGTGGACCGCTGTCCCCTCTGCGGCATCGCCCTCAACGAAGAAGGTGTCTGTCCTAAATGCGGATACCGCAGTAAGTGAATAGTGACTGGGGAATAGGGATTGGGAAATCTTCAATCCGACACACCATCAGTAGCCTCACCGCGATTTGCCAAAGCCACAACCCAACAAAAAAAACATCACCACTGCCAGCGGATTCGCTGGCAGTGTTTTTTTTCAAACAAGCCTTTGGAAACGGCACCAGCACCACCCTATTTATGCAACTTCTTTCGCTACCACCGAAAGAAGTCTTTTGACACCACCGAAAGAAATCTTTTGACACCACCGAAAGAAATTCTTGCCCAATCAAAAAAAAAATCTTACATTTGCAAATGACAAATAACGAAAATCCATGATACTACAAGAGCAAATAGAGCATACGATAACCCAGCAAAGCAACGATTTGCGAAAGCGCACCAACGAATTAAGGCGTGAGGATTTGAACGCAATAACCGATGTTCCCAACTTTGCCAACATCGTCACAGGCATAAGAAGGTGCGGAAAAAGCACACTCTTAGTTCAAGTAATGGAGCAACTCC
>JAZLKZ010000103.1:0-17646 GCA_045597845.1 Bacteroidales bacterium
TTACCTGGGCACCGCAATTGCTGCAGGTGGTGAGCTGAGCTGCCTCCAGGCTGTCGTGCGTTCTTCTCTTGGCCGTTCTGGTCTGTGAGAATCTGTGTTTTGGATGTGGCATAATTTATAATTTTTATTTGTTTATTATTCAATTGGAGTGATCTGTGAATTGAGACCAGTGAACTGATAGAAATCTTCTTTGCTTTTCACTCTTGATTAATCTTCGTTCTTCAGTTGCTTGAGGGCTTCCCATCGTGGGTCGATCTCTTCGCTTGCTTCTGTCTGTTCTTCTTCGGTGTTGAGGTATTTCAGCACTTCGGGGTCGCATTCACCTTCTTTGTGTAGTTTTTGCATCGGCATGGCCACTACCACATATTCATACATCCACTGTGCCAGGTCGATGGTTGTCGCTTTTTCGGGCAGCACTACGGTGTCTTCATTGTCGCTGGATTCGGTATCGCTGAATTTCACGAGTAAATCCTGCTTTCCTTCAACAGCTACTTCCAACTCGCCGAGACATCTGTCGCAAGTGCTTTTGATTGTCCCTTGAAAGTCGAAATGGAACACTGTATCGTGTGCCGTTTTCTCCAGAGTGACATTGAAAATGACGTTTCCATCAAGAAATTCTTCATTTTCGAACGTAGAAAAAAACGCTCCGTCCAGTGTGTAATCGTAATGGTAATTACCTGGTTTCAAGTCGTTAACTCGGACTTCTGTGTCTGTTCTACGCTCCATTTATGCACTCGTATTGAGTTTGCAAAGATACAAAAAAATTATTAACAAAAAAAATAAAATATTATTTGCCGAAATTTGGATGGATTTTCGTGCTATGATTTGGCAATTTCGGCGAAAAGATCGTGTTCCACGGCATCGGTGATTGTGGCGGTCTGGAAGGTACCTATCTTGAGGTCTCCGCCGGAAACGGGAATAAGCACTTCATCGTCGATTTCGGGCGAGTCGTATTCGGTGCGCCCTACGTAGTAGTCGCCTTCGCGTCGGTCGATGAGTACCTTGAATTGCTTGCCTATCTTGTCTTGGTTGATTTCCATGGAGATGGATTCTTGCAACGCCATCAGCTCATCAATGCGGGCTTGTTTCACTTCGTCGGGTACGGGGTCGCCAAGTGGTTCTGCCGGGGTATGCTCTTCGGGCGAATAGGCAAAGACGCCCATTCGGTCGAAGCGGGCTTGTGCGACGAATTCTTTCAGTTCCTGAAATTCCTTTTCGGTCTCACCGGGATAGCCCACGATGAGGGTTGTCCGTACGCAGGCGTCGGGAAGCTTTTCGCGGAACTGTTGCAGCAGTTGCAACGTGCCTTCTTTGTCGATGCCGCGTTGCATGGATTTGAGGATGCTGGTGCTGATATGTTGGAGAGGTATGTCGATGTAGTTGCAGATGTTGTCGTGTCGGCGCATGACCTCGATGGCGTCCTGTGGAAAGGATGTCGGGAAGGTGTAGTGCAGTCTAATCCATTCGGCGCCGCTCTCGTCGGCAAGACGGTCGAGCAATTCGCCGAGGGCGCGCCGTTTGTAGAGGTCTAAGCCATAGTAGGTGGTGTCCTGTGCAATGACTATCAGTTCTTTTACACCATTTTTGACCAACGTCTTGGCTTCGGCAACAAGTTCTTCGATGGGCCGGGAAATGTGCCTGCCTCGTATGAGCGGGATGGCGCAGTAGGAGCAGTGGCGGTCGCAGCCTTCCGAAATCTTGAGGTAGGCGTAGTGTTTGGGGGTGCTGACTTTACGTAAAAGTTCGTTGTTGTGCTTTTTGACGCAAACGGAATCCTTCTTAACCCATTTCTTGATGGCAGCCACCATCTTGTCCCATTCGTGTACGCCGTACCAGAGGTCCACTTCGGGCATCTCGCGTTTCAACTCTTTCTTGTAGCGTTCCACAAGGCAACCGCACACCACCAAAAGACGTTCTTTGCGGCCTCGGTTTTTGACTTCGCACTGCTCGAGGATCACGTTGATGGACTCTTCTTTGGCGTCACCGATAAAGCCGCAGGTGTTGATGATGACGATGTCGCAGTCGTTTTGCTTGCGGTCGAAATAGATGGTTTGTCCGCACGATTCCAGTTTGCCGGCTACAAATTCCGAATCTACCGTGTTCTTGGAACAGCCTAAAGTGATGATGTTGATCATGGAAGAGGGGTGATGATTTGGAAGTTATTTGCTAATCTTTTTTGCTGAAGAGGCTGTCTACGAAATCTTTAGGATTGAAGATTTGCAGGTCTGTCATCTTCTCTCCGAGTCCGATGTAGCGTACGGGAATCTTAAATTGGTCGCTGATACCGATGATGACGCCACCCTTGGCGGTTCCGTCGAGCTTGGTGAGCGCCAATGCGTTGACTTCCGTCGCGGAGGTGAATTGCCTGGTCTGCTCTATGGCGTTCTGACCCGTCGATGCATCCAAAACGAGCAGGATTTCGTGCGGAGCGTCTATCTGGAGCTTCTGCATTACTTTCTTGATTTTGCCAAGCTCGTTCATCAAGCCTATTTTGTTGTGGAGACGCCCTGCAGTGTCTATGATTACCACGTCAATGTCCTTGGAAATGGCTGACTGGAGCGTGTCGTAGGCTACCGATGCGGGGTCGGCGTTCATGCCCTGCTGCACGATGGGAACATCAACTTTGCTGGCCCATAGCATGAGTTGCTCCACGGCTGCCGCCCTGAAGGTGTCGGCTGCGCCGAGCATGACTTTCTTGCCTGCTTTCTTGTATTGGTAAGCCAGTTTGGCGATGGTGGTGGTCTTGCCAACTCCATTTACGCCAACTACAAGAATGACATAGGGTTTCTTGGACAGTGGCGATTCGAAATCCTGAGGGAAATTGTTCTCCTCTTGTACCAGCAACTGGGCAATCTCGTCCTTTAGGATGTCGTTGAGTTCCGAGGTGCCGATATATTTGTCGCGCTGAATCCTTTTCTGTAGGTTCTCTATGATTTTCAATGTGGTCTCCACTCCTACGTCGGAGGTGATGAGACTCTCTTCAAGGTTGTCCAGCACCTCGTCGTCTATGGTGCTGCGTCCGAGAATGGCTTTAGAGATCTTGTCAAAGAAACTCTCCTTGGTTTTGTTGAGACCTTGATCCAGCGTATCTTTTTGCTCTTTTCTTGAAAATAGACCCATGGTTTTTAAGAGTTTAGAGTTAGCGGGTTTTGAATTTCTGATTCATGAATGATGAACTGTCGCCTCAAATCTGCAAGTCGGTGTTCATCGTTTGCGATGACTATTGTCCGAGTTGGCGGTTCATTTCGGGCTGTATCTCCTTGGCGAAGATGCGTTGGTAGGTTTCAAAGGAGTATTTCTTGTAGTCGCCCGAGGCAAAGTACCACAAGATGGTGATGAGCTCGTCGGGGGTCTGGTATCCTTGAATGATGTTTTGCAACGATTTGTCGCTGGTGAAGATTCCAAACGAAGGAAATCCCATCTCTTGCCCCAGAATGGTGCGGGCAAAGGTGTGGGTCGAAGGACGGCCTCCGGCGGTTGTGGCGGCGTTGTTGTACTTGATTCCGTTCCACTTGAACTCGGAGTTGCCTTCGGCGTTGAATTTTACGGGTATGTAGTACTTGTTGAGGATCTTGATGACGGTGGGATTCGTAAATGTTTCCTTGTCCATCTTTTTGCACCATCCGCACCAGGATGTATAGAAATCAATAAAATAGGCTTTCTTTTCGGTGTTGGGTGCTTGCGATGCCTGTTCGATGGATTCCCATTTCACCTGCGCTTGGATGTTGAAGGTGAAAATGCATGCTGCAATAATGAGTAGTAATTTCTTCATATAATATTTTTTTTGTTATCTATATAATAATGTATTATACTATTGTCGATTTGTTTTTATGCGTTCAGTTGTCTGAAAAGGTTCTTGGACTTCGTTTCCGAGTTTCTAATCCATAGTCGCTATCTACTACCATTCGTACTGCCAGTCTGATTCGAGGTCTTGCTTTTTTGCGTCATATACTTCCTCGCGTTCTTCTCGGTCGTACATGCGGAATAATTGCCCCAGCCAGTCTTCTTTTTTCGATTTTACTTGAGTGTTTTTATGTTTGTCGTCTTCGATGATTTGTTCTATCTGTTTGATGTAGTTTTCCACATAGTTCTTGGGGGCGTTTTCGTCACGGAAGAGATGCGCTCCGGTATAGTAGTGGCGTATGATGCTGTCGTAGGAAATGCCCAGCGACACCATGCGGATGGTGCCTTCCTGACTCAGTCCCACGCCGTGTCCGTAGCCGTGTCCGTTGATGGTCACGTTGTTGGTCGTGGAGTCGTATGTGGTGGAGAAAAAGGTCGATTTAAGTTTGAAGTCCATGCGGATTCGTGTCAAAGGAATGTTGAGCAGTTTGGCCTGTCGGGTATCCTGCTTGAAGTTGAGCAGACTGTCGCGGATGCTGTCTTGTGTGATGTCGAGTTTGTGTGTTTTGGCAAAGTAGTTCAGCCATTCGTTCTTGGTCACCACTTTCACCCAGTTGCTTTGTCGCATTGAATAGGAGAAAGTGTCGGGCACCGAACGTAGATAGGGCAGAGCGCTGCGCCATACGTCTTCCGAGTTGGCGGTCTGTCCGCCGGAGTTGGAGTGAAAAGGTGTCTCTATAAGGTTTCCTGCGGAATCCACGATGGTTTCGCCTGAACTCTGCATGGTGCCCAACATGATGTCGGGTCGTACGCAGCGGTTCAGGTAGGCCTGACAGTGCACATGGTCGCAGAAATTGTATCCGTCTTTGCTGTGTTTGTTGATGTTGCGCAGCGCCCAGGTGCGGGAGATGATGGCTTGTACGCGGAAAATGTCCGTCTGGCTGCCGTAGATTTCCGATTGTACTACACCTGCCAAGTAGGTCTCAAATTCAACGTCGTTGATGAGTTGTAGTTTCTTCGTCTTGTCGAGTGTCACCACCAGGTCGCCTTCGTAGGTTCTTTGCTTCTGTCCGCGAGGATTTATGCACATGATGCATGCGGTGTCGGTAGCTTCCAGACGCACCTGCGTGTAGTTGCCGTAGTGGTAGCCGTTGATTGACACCGAGATGCTGTCTTTCACTTTGAGCAGTTCCACCGACATTCCTTCGCCCACCATGGCTTCCAGCAGGTTGGTGTCGTTTGCGTAGAGGTTGTATTCGCCCAAATCGAATGATACATAAACACATTCGAGCGTGACATTGGAGAATATGCGCACCTTTACTCTGTTTGCGAATGCCGCAGAGCAACACGTCAGTATCAGTAGGCAGGTTAGTAATAGACGGCGCATTTTTTTATTTTGAATAAGTGTTGATTTGCTTGATAATGTCGGTGGCGACCCTCTCCGAGGCTCCTTCGTCGCCCAAAAGGTTGCGCAACTCTTTGTAACCAAATAGTATGCGCTCTCTATTTATGCCCATTTGTGCCACTTGCATGAATTCATTATCCAGGGTCTGGGTGTTGAAGTCGTTTTGTATGAGCTCAGTAACAATGGGCTTGTTGGTGATAAGGTTCACCAAAGAGATGTATTTGACACGTTTCCCCACAAATTGGCGTGCAATGGCTATCGAGAGGGCGTTGGCTTTGTAGCAGACCACCTGCGGTACGTTGAAAAGTGCAGTCTCCAACGTGGCGGTTCCCGAACATACCAGAGCCGCGTGGGCTGATGAAAGCAGTTCGTAGGTTTTGTCGTACCAGATTTCGATATTTTCCAACGGCTTTTTGATGACATTCTTGTAGAACTCGGCACCCAACAAACTCATGCCGGCTACCACAAATTGGTATTCGGGATGCAGGTCCACCACTTTCAGCATTTCGGGAAGCATTTTCGCCACCTCTTGCTTGCGACTGCCTGGCAGCAACGCCACGATGGGCTTTCCGTCGGTCGGACTTTCTTCTTTTTTGAACTGTCCCACTTCGTCCAGCAAGGGGTGTCCCACAAACAGGGCTTGCGGAAAGTCGTTGTCCTTGTAGAACTGTTGCTCAAAGGGGAGAATGTAGTAGAGCCGGTCTTGGTCGCGGCGCATATTTTTGATGCGTCCTTTCTTCCATGCCCACAGCTGTGGCGAGATGTAGTGGAAGTTGCGGAAGCCCTTGGTCTTGGCGAATTTTTCTATCTTGAGGTTGAAACCGGGGTAGTCGATATAGATGATGGCGTCGGGGTTGTAGGCGACGATGTCCTTTTTGCAGAAACTGATGTTGCCGAGCACGGTCTTGAGGTGCAGCATCACCTCGATGAATCCCATATAGGCAAGGTCTTTGATGTGTTTTACCATCGTGCCGCCCACGGCTTGCATGGCATCACCGCCCCAGAAACGGATTTCCGCATCGGAATCTTGCGCCATAATGTCCCGCATCAGATTTGCTCCATGCAGGTCCCCAGAGGCTTCGCCGGCGATGATGTAGTATTTCATGTCAATTGGTTTTCGTTATTGAACGGAAAATTTGAGCACTAATGCGATGTAGATGATGAAAGTAAGAAAGAATGTCACGATGAGGGCTTTGCAAGTCTTTTCGTAGCTGTTCTTCTTGGCATAGTAGCGTAGGATGAGTAGTATGGGAATGAAAATGCCGCCAAACCAGCGCAGATGTAGCATTACGGGCTCTTGCGCAACGACAAGTCCCAACCAGATGAGCAACCCCGTCAGTGCCTCGGCGCCCAGTCCGGCAATCACGCCCGGTTTGTAGTCGTTTTGTTTGAAGTAGTCAAGCATAGATGTCTATTTTTCACTTGTTTTGAAGAGTTCTTTGATGGTAGGAATCGCTTCGTGGCAGGTATAGTCGGGGTGGATGGGCACCACCGAAATGTAGCCTCTGCAGAGAGCACCTTCGTCAGAATTGGGATCTATGTCGTTGCATACAAACTTGCCTGTGAGCCACCAATAGGGTCTTCCGGCGGGGTCGTGGCGCTCTTCGAAACTGTCGGTCCATGCCGCCTTGGATTCGCGGCATACTCGTATGCCTTTGATTTCCTCGGCGGGGAGGTCGGGAATGTTCACGTTGAGCGACACATCGTCGGGCAGTCCGTTTTCCAGCACCTTGGAGATAATCTCTTTGATATAAGGTATTCCAGGCGTGAAGTCGGCATCGGTGTTGGAGTTGAGCATTGAGAACCCAATGGCGTCGAATCCGTTGGCGGTAGCCTCAACCACGGCGCCCATTGTGCCGCTATAGAGGATGTTTATGGAGGAATTGCTGCCGTGGTTGATGCCCGAAAGAATCAACCTGGGCTTCCTCGGACAGAAATGTTCCGTACCTAACTTCACGCAGTCGGTCGGAGTGCCGTCGCAAGCGTAGATGTGCAAATCTTCCTGTTCGATGATTTTGCGTACGCGCAGCGGTCGGCTCATGGTAAGCGACTGGCTAAGTCCCGAGGAGTTCGTCTCGGGAGCAACCACTACCACGTCGCCAAATTCGCGGGCGATGGTTGTCAGCACTTTGATGCCTTTGGCATGTACGCTGTCATCGTTGGTGATGAGTATCAGGGGCCGAGTGTCAGAGTTGGGATTCACAGGCGTTTCTTTTAGGGGTTAATACAACGACACGTCCTCGCCCAGGAAGAAACTTGCGGGCTGAAGGATGTTGTCGAAGACATAATATTGTATAAGTACGGTGTCTTTGTCGTCCAAGATGGCGTAGAGCCTGTTGAGGTCGAACACGCTGTACATGGCCGTGTCGGGAATGTTTTTCAGGTCTTCGGGGTTGCTGTACTTCAGATAGGTCTTCATCTGACGCTTGTTGCCGTTGATGTCGGTAATGGTCAAGATGGTGCGAGGAGCCTTGCTGAAGGTGGTGTCGAGTTCTACTTGAGGTACTGCTTTGGCGAATTCGTCAAAGTTGAGCTGCGTGAAAGAAGAGAGCAATTGAGCCATACGCATGGTGTCGAATTGTGGCACAACTTGGTGCGTGGCGGTGAGCTCCATCTCAAAGGTGTCGCCTTTGCGACGCACGATGAACGACTGCTCGGGACTGTCGGTAATCTGCATCTCTATGGACTGAATGTGGCGCACGTCCCAATCTACGATGCTATGGCTCCTCCATGCCAAGGGGTCTGTGGGGAAACGTGGCGTGAGGTTGCCGCGGAATCCGGGAATATGGATGATGAAGGGGAATTTGTCGCCTTCGCGGAAGAAGTAGGAGGCCATCTGGTCTTGGGTTTCGCGTCCAACAAAGTATATGGCGGTGAGCTTCTCGCGGGGGAAGAGCTTGAGTTTGCCTTTGAACCAATTGATGGAATGGCGAGTCTGGTAAACTTCGACTTTGGTGCCGTTGGCGGCGATGTCTTTGATGATGTTTGCCACTGCGGCCTTGTTCACTTGACTGCGGATGCGCATCTTGTTCAGTGTCTCTATGAGCATGTCCACCAAGGGTTGGCTGGCAGGGTATGTCTCGTCCACCATCCAGGTGCTGTCTTCGTTGCGGCTCAGCAGAATGCTGTTGTTTTCCTTGTCGGCCAAGAAAATCTTCGTAATGGTTTCGGGATCGGCAATGTGGTAGTCTTGGTCAAAGGTGGCGTCCTTGCCGCCGATGCTGGCGATAATCAGCGTAGCGATGCCAATCACTGCCACGATGCCTATGATGATTAAGTTGCGTTTCTTCATGATAATGGTGTTTGAGTCAAATGAGTTTATGCGTGATTATTGCTTTTTCCATTTGCGTTTTCTAAGGAAGAGGATAACCGCTCCTGCTGCAAGTATGATTGCCGACGGCAACAGCACATTCAGCAGCTGGTATTTGGTTCGGTTGGTCTGTATCTTCATGGCGTCCATCTTGCGCAGCTTGATTTCCCGACTGCGACTGGACATGAAGCCTTCGTCGCCAGTGAGGTAGTTTACGGCGTTGAGAATGAATTCTTTGTTGGCGTAGAGTGTGTTGGTGTAGTTGTCAAATCCCATGGGGTATCCCGATCCGTCGTTGTAGTTGTAGCGGTTCTTGATCATGTCGCCGTCCGAGATGACGATCATCTTGGTGGGTTTGCTGCTTTCTTTGAATCCCATGGCGGCTTGCTCGGTGAATTCGGGCGAGAGTCGGTTGCGGAACATTGACTTGAACGTTCCCTCCAGCAGTACGGCGATGGGCAGGTTCTGCTTGTTGTAGAGCCTTTGGTCTGGCTCCAGCTTGCAGTCGTTGAGGTCGATCACGGCAGGGGCATTCTTTACGCGGGAGTATTCCGAAGTGGTGAGCAATATGGTCTTCTCCACATCGTCATCGTTGTCGATGAGGTCGATGCTGCTCACGAAGTCTGTCTTGATCAAGTCGAGGTTGCGTACGATGGGATGCTGTGCTGTGGGGACGATTTCGGGGAAATAGTACCAAGGACAGAACTTCAGCTGTGGTTTGTCTCCAACCATTCCTACGGTCATGGGTATGGGGCGGCAGCGAACGTCCATGATGATGTCGGGGTTGATGCGCACGCCGTAGTTGAACAGCATTTCGTCGAGACGCAGGTTGTAGCGTGTAGCGGCCATCTGTGGCTGGCGGGCGAGGCTGTCCAAATCTGCGTCAAGCGGGTCGATGAGCCAGAGAATCTTGCCGCCGTACATCACATATTGGTCGAGGATGTAGAGGTCTTTGTCGTTGAAGGCCTGTGTGGGCTTGGAGACTATCAAGAGGTCGTATTTGTTGTAGAATCCGAACGAGGAGTCGGACTTCTGCTGCCTTCCTGTCAGCACGTTGATGTTGGAGTCGAGGCTCACGTAGGAGAGGGCGTAGTATTCTTGCAATGCCGACTGGATGTCGTAGAGGTTGCCGCCACCGAGTTCGCCGTGGCCGGCCAGGAATCCGATTTTGGGCTGGTCCACGCGCGCCAAGGATCGGATGGCGTTCGACAGCACATATTCAAGGTTTTGGATAGAGTTGTTTAGCAGTTCGTCTTGCGAGACGTATTTCTGTTGCTGCAGCAGCTGAATGGCGGTTTCGCGTCCTTTGTAGGTCACTGTGGCGGCAGGTACGATGTCGATCGTCTGCGTCATGCCGCTGCCGTTGCCTGTCTGTATCTGTGTGGGTTGTATGCCTTTTTGTATCAGCTTTTGGTAAAAACCTCTGCGTTCTTCGGGATTGGTGAAACTGTTGGGATTTACAAATTCGTATTGGATGTTCTTGTTGTAAGCCCTCATCTGGTTCAGCATCTGCTTGGTCTCGTTCTGCAACCGTTTGAAGTCGGCGGGGAAGGGTGCCGACGCCGTGTCTTTGAGATAGACGCGGAACAGCACGGGTTCGTCGATGTTTTTCACCAACTGTTTTGTGGCCTGCGTCAGCGAGTATCGCTTTTCGGCGGTAAGGTCGATACGGGCAAAGAGGTAGTTGCTTATGATGTTGGCGAAGATGATGAGCAGGATTCCTGCACCCAACTCAATCCAGCTTGCCTGTCTTAGATTCTGTTTTTTGTTGTCTTTGTTCTTTTTCATTGAGCAGAACAATTTTTGTAATCAGTGAACTGTGATCGGTGGACGTACAAAGCATCTCGGCGGCCCACTTTACACGTTAAATGCTACATTTTTGAATTATCATTTCCCCCATTTCCTGGTTTGAAGCACCATACGGGTCAACAGGAGGAAAAGTGCGATGACGCTCAGGAAATAAACCACGTCTCGGGTGTCTATTACGCCGCGACTGATGGATTCGTAGTGATGACGCACTCCAAGCGACTTCACCAGCAGGTCGACGTCGCCCAGAAAATCCATGTAGTGCAGTGTCTCAAAGCCTAAATAGGCGAAGGCGCAGAGCAGGGCAGCTACAATGAAGGCTACGATTTGACTGTTGGTCAGCGAACTTGCGAAAAGACCGATGGCGACAAATGCGCCACCCAAAAAGAGGAGCCCGATGTAAGAACCAACCACGCTACCGGTGTCGATATTGCCTACGGGGTCGCCCAAGCTATAGACGGTGATATAGCAAATCAACGTGGGAATCAACGAGATGAACACCAGCGTGAATCCTGCCAGAAATTTGGCCCAGATGATCGACATATCTGTCAAAGGCTTGGTGAGCAACAGTTCCATGGTGCCGTTTTTCTTCTCTTCCGCCAAGGATCGCATTGTGATTGCGGGAATGAGGAACAAGTACAGGAACGGAGCAATCTGGAAAAGTCCGTCCATGCCTGCAAAGCCGTAGTCCAGTATGTTGAAGTCGGAGCGGAACACCCACAGCATCAACCCTGTCAAGATGAGGAACACCACAATGGTGAGGTAGCCTATCAGTGACGAGAAAAAACTCGATAGCTCCTTTTTGTAAAGTGCGTACATTATGATAATTGTAATTAAAAATTGATATTTGGGAGTTAAGATGATTGAAAATCAGTTTATCAGTCAATCTGAAAATCTATTTATCTGAAAATCTGTTAGTCTGAAAATCTCATCTTTTCTTGCTTCTGCCTCTATAGTCGCCGTCGGTAAGCTCTTTGATTGTCAAGAACATCAGTTGAGCGCTTTGCGTGACCATCTCGCGGTTGATGTTTTCAGGCTTGTCGCTGGGAACATGTGCGTAGCGATTGCCGTTCAAGGTGCAGAACACTATAGAAGGAATGCCTACTTGGGCGAAAGGTGCGGCGTCGCCTTTGGGCATGGTCTTCACTCCCGTGGCGAGTTTTCCGATGGTGGAATCGTTTTTGTGCGCTATTTCCCACAATGCGGGATATCTTCCGTTGCCCGTTGCTACAATGCTGTCGCCATTTCCGATGCGTTCGGCTCCTACATAAGCTTCAATCTTTTTGATGTCTTCAAAGTTCGAGAGGAAAATCTGTGAACCGAGGTGCTGAATTTCGGCTCCCGAAAATACTACAAACACCACGCTTCTGCGAGGACGGTTCTCATATTTGGTGAGCAGTCGTGCGGTTTCCAGCAAGGCTGCCACTCCAGAGGCGTTGTCGTCCGACCCAGGAAACAGGCAGGTTTCGCCTTGCATGCCTATGTGGTCCAGGTTGGCTCCCACCACGATGAGTTCTTGATCCATTTTCTTGTCCCAGCCTTTCAGAAATCCAACGATGTTGGCGGTAAGTGCGTGGGCTTGATAGCGGGCGTTGACGTCAATCTCGAATTTTTTAAGCAGGTGGAACGACTGCGGTTTCATGGTCTCGTTTATCGTGGTCATGGTCTTCTCGATGGTGCTCTTTTCGCCTTCCATCAGCAGCTCGCCGCATTCCATTGTGGGTTGCAAGATGGGGAAAGTGGCCAAATGAGGACCTTCGCCGCAGTAGTTCATGCCTTGCACTTCGTTGCGGCGACAGTTCTCCGCGCGGTTTACCGCTACCAAAGCCACGGCGCCGTGCGCTTTGGCCGTGCGCGCTTTGTCGCGCAGTGTGGCATACGATTGTGTGATGGAAGTGGGCAGAAAATCGGGTACGCCGGTAACCACCATTACGATCTTGCCGCGGGCGTCAACGTTGGCGTATTCGTTGAAGGCAGGCGCATCGATGCCATAGCCGCAAAAAACAACGTTGGCGTCGGCGTAGCCACGACCGGTCATGCTGCCGCATACAAAGTCGCGGCCCAACACATAAACGGTGCGCTCGTCGTTGTCATTCACGTATGTGTTAAAGGTGCAGTTCTCCACCTCGTTGCACTCCACTTCGAACAACTGGCTCCAGCTTTCTTCGTAGGGCTTGATGCCGTAGCTCTGCAGCTCTTCTGCCACATATTTTGCGGCGTCCATGTATCCTTGTGTGCCTGCCAGTCTGCCTCCGAATTCCGATGCGGAGAGATTCTGAATGTGGCGCATCAGGTTTGATGTGGAAACATCCTGACCTTGTACAAAACCTGCCGAAATGGCGATGCACCACAACATGAAAAACAGTGATTTGAAGTTCACCGTAGCTACTTGCGAACCTTTTCCTCTCATAATTGTCTTGATATGTTTTTGATATTTAATTTTTTATAAATATATATATATTTACGTCAAATAGCAAAAATACGTTTTTTTTCGCATTCCAACAAATTGTTCCTCCAAAGATTGTTTCAATAGGTTGCTTTGAATTTATTTTGAGTGGTAAATCGTTTCTTGTTGTAATGGATAAAACGCCCTCCGATTTTTGATAAGTTGCAATAAAATCTATGCATTTATTTAAGATAAATTAAAATAACAATGCTCATTTTTTAATTGTCAGATTTTGTTCAAATCCAGTAAATCAACCAATTGCATTTTTAACATTTTAATTAATTGTAAATCAGTAAACTACAATCTCTTTTCGGTGATCCTTCGGTGATCTCTCGGTGATCCTTCGGTGATCTCTCTTTATAATGTTGAAAATCAGTAATTTGTGAAATTTGCTTAAAATGCACAAAATCAACAATTTACAATATTGGCGCAGTCGTTTTAAGATTTATTAAGTTAAAATTACGACATGATTTCTGCATAGTTAAATTTATTAAATTTTAATATTTTGAGATTTCTTTTCTTTTAGTCCAAAACTTCTGAACCGATATTGTCGATTGAGTTATCTCCACTTTGGATTTTTCCAAATATTTTCTTCTTTTGTTGTTCGACTCCAATTCCTCGCTACTCCTCATTGGGATTGACTTTCATTCGATTGTAAGTGGTTTGTTATCAAAAAAAACGTTGAATTTATTTGCTTTTTTGATAAATTTTTTATTACTTTGCTATAATCAAAATCTGTTTTTGTATCTTGTAAATAATTATCATTAAACACTATACATTATGTACAAAATCGAAAAACATCCCATTCTCGACATTCCGCAGAGCGAGATGGTGGAATTTATTTACGACGGGCAGAAAGTATTGGGTCGCAAGGGTTATACGATTGCTGCGGCATTGCATCAGGCAGGATTTCCGGTGCATAGCCACAGTATCGATGGCCGTAACCGTAGCCTCAACTGCGGCATCGGCAAGTGCGGAGCCTGCGAGATGGTTGTTGACGGACAGGTGCGCCGTATCTGCATTACGCTGGTTGACGGCGTGAAGGAGGTTCATCATGTTGACACTGAGGAGAGTGAGATGCCCGACATCCGTCCCCAGCAGCAGCGTGAAGTCAAGGTCTATAAGACTCAAGTCGCCATCATTGGTGCCGGCCCTGCCGGCCTCGCTTGTCGAGAACAACTCAATGCATTCGGTATCAGCAATCTCGTTATCGACAACAACAGTCGCATCGGTGGCCAGTTCAATATGCAGACCCACCAGTTTTTCTTTTTCGAGAAGGAGAAACGCTTCGGCGGCATGCGTGGCTTCGACATCGCCAAGACCCTCGCCGGCGACAACCCAGAGGGCATCCTCCTCAACAGCACCGTCTGGGACCTCCTCGAAGGTCGCCGTGTGGCTGTCAAGAACATCGTTACGGGCGATATCTCCTATGTTGACGCCGACCACCTCGTGGTGGCTACGGGTGCCGTACCTTTTATGCCCACTTTCGAGAACGACGACGTGCCGGGTGTCTATACCGCCGCTGTCTTCCAAAAGATGATGAACCAGGAACATACGCTCCTCGGCAAACGCGTCCTCACCGTGGGTGCCGGCAATATCGGCTACCTCACTTCTTACCAGGGAATGCAGGCGGGCGCCACCATCAAAGCCATCATCGAGGCTATGCCTCGTGAGGGCGGCTTCCCTGTCCAGGCCAACCGCGTGCGCCGTCTCGGCATTCCCATCATGACGGGCTACACCCTCGTGCGCGCCATCCCCAACGCCGACCATACCGGCATCGTGGGCGCCGTCATCGCCAAGTGCGAGAACTTTAAGGCTATACCTGGAACCGAGCAGATTATCGATGATATCGACATCATCAACATCTGCACCGGACTCATCCCCGACAGCCAGCTCCTTGTCAAGGGACGTGAGGTTTTCGGACACAACGTCTATGGCGTGGGAGACGCCATCCGTATCGGCGAAGGTACGAGTGCTGTATTGAGAGGCCGTCAGGCAGCCTACGAAGTGGCGCAAGCACTCGGAGTCCGCTACAACTACGACGACTATCTCGACATTTCTCGTCAATATATCGACTCGCAGCAGCACCCCGTGCGCATTCTCGAAAAGCCCAATCTGCCCACTCCCGAGCGCATGAAAATCAAACCGTTCATCCAGATGGACTGCCTCTACGGCTTCGCTTGCAACCCCTGCTCTTTTTCCTGTCCGCAGGGCGCCATCACCAAGCCCACAACCTCCAGCACGCCCACCGTTGATTACGACAAGTGCATCGGCTGTATGCAGTGCGTCAGCAACTGTCCGGGCTTGGCAATCTTCGGCTACGACATGCAGAAGGGCATCTGTTTCCTCCCCATAGAATACGAAGTGGAGGAGGGGCGCGAGGTCTTTCTGGTAGATAACAACGGTCAGAAAGTGGGCGAGGGTTCCATCGAGAAAATCCTCCGCAAACCCAACAAGACCAATGTGGCTCGTGTAAAGGTTCAGGGCGATGTTGTGATGACCGACATCAAGGGGTTCATCGTCAAGGAGAACTATCCAGAACCTCTTGATTTCAAGCCGTTGCATGAGGTCGAGAGCGAGACCTACGTCTGCCATTGTGAGGATATCAAGCTCGACCGTGTGCTTGAAGTTCTCGGCGACCGCAAGACCATCTCAGTTGATGAGCTCAAGCATATCACCCGTCTTGGAATGGGTCCCTGCCGTGGCAAGCGCTGCATTCCTCGTGCCCGTCAGATTCTCCGCAGCTACGGCGTCGAACTCGTGGGCGACGCCACGCCCCGTGCGCCGCTCTCCAACCAAGTTACCCTCGGCGACCTTTACAACGAGCGCACCAAAGAGGTATTCGTCTTCCCCAAGATGAACGACGTGCAAAAAGAGCATATAGAAGTGCTTATCGCTGGCGGCGGCATCGCTGGAAGCGCGCTCTTCCGCTACTTCTCCGAGGCTGGCAAGAAACCCGTGATGATTAACTACAGCCGTGGTGCCTCGTGGCGTTGTATCGGTGGCGGACGTCCTGCTTTCTCCAATCCCGACATTGCCGACATTGCCGTTCACAACCACGAGATCTTTAAGAATATGCAGGCAGAGTTCAACATCAACTACCGCCTCACGCATTATGTCAACCTCGTCCACGACGAAGCAACCTATCGTTCGCTCGACGCCTCCCGTGCCTGGAGCGATGCCTATATGATTGACCGCAAGGACTTCAAGAAAGAGATTTCTCCACTTTGGGACGACACCAAAGACACCTATTCACACGCCTTGATTACGCGCGACTGCTGGCAGGCCACGCCGGGCCGTGTCATCGACCATATCCGTGCCATCGGTGTGCAGAACGGCGGCCGCTACTACGAGGACTGCGAGCTGCTGCAGGTGCAGAAAGTAGGCGGACACTACGAGGCACTGGTTCGTAACCACGAGGGTCATTATATCCAGTACACCTGCGACCACTTTGTCAACGCAATGGGCTGGGGCGCAGAGAAGTTCATCGACCAGCTCGACCTCGACACCGGCCTCTATCCTGTCAAACACCAGGCGTTCATCACACGCCGTCTCCCCATGATGGGACCCAACGGCGGACCGCTCGACATGATCATCGACCGTCGCCACTACAAGGGCTTCAGCGCCGTATATGGGCAGCAGTGGGGACACACTGGACAGATTATCGGCTGTGCCTCGCCCGACTGCGACAGCTACGAGGCGCGTCAGAATATCAAATACAACAGCAAAGAGTTCCTCGAGATTGTCGCCGAAGTCTTCGCCGAGTGGATTCCCAACCTGCGTGAGGTGGGCTTCCTCGCCGTCTGGGCAGGTCGCTATACCGAGCCGCGCTACATCATCGACCCCGAAGTCGGTCTCTGCACAGGCCTCCGCGGTCACGGCTTCATGCTCGGTCAGTACCTCGCCAAGCTGTACGTTGATAAGTACCTTGGACGAGAAGTGCCTTCTTATATGGACGATCTCAAAATCACTGGCAAAGGGCTCTCGGAGAACGCATTCAAATAGAAGAAAATTAGAAGATTAAACCTTTATATCACCTTGCTGTTTCATTAAAATCATAAAATTATGGAAGACGAAATCATCAACAACCAAACCCAAGCGCAATGCGAAGGAACTCCTTCCGAAACGCCTAAACAGGAACCAGTCAGCGCTCCCGTTGCCAATCCTCCTGCACGCCAACTCAGGACCAAGAGAGGTTTGCTAAAATACATCTTGTTGAGTATTATTACATTGGGAATCTATTCCATCGTGCTTTTCTCTCACATGTCGGAGGAAATCAATTTGGTCGCCCAGCGGCGTGACGGCAAGCATACCATGCACTATTGTCTGGTATTTTTCATCTTCTCGTGGCTCTCTTTGGGTATCGTTCCTTTGGTTTGGATGACCAAGATCAGCAATCGTATCGGTAACGAACAGCTCGCACGTACTCAGCATCGTGGCGTAAGTGGTGGTACCTTCTGGGGATGGGGCATATTGGGATCTTTGATTATCGTAGGTCCCTTCATTTACTACTACAAGCTCTTCAAATCCATGAACGCCGTAAACGCTCATTACAACATCAACGGATGAGAGGCTTCCGTGGCATAAGTCGTCAGTGAAATCAGTAAAAACTGATGTCAAATCCTTTTCCAAGGAAATCAGAGGGACGCAATTCTTGCGCCCCTCTTTTATGTGGGGTAGCGAACACGAATAGCTCGAATGGTTTTGTATAAAACTGTCAAGAACATTAATGTCAATTTGGGACTCATTTTCGATAATTTGCGTTGAAAGAATGCTACAGGTGGTATTTTTTTTGCCTTCGGCGGACGTGCCCGAAAATTGGGCGTGAATTGAATC
>JAZLKZ010000104.1:0-37699 GCA_045597845.1 Bacteroidales bacterium
GACGATGCTCGCTATCGTTGGGACAATAAGGCTCACACTGTGACTGTTTCTTCTTTCTATATGGACGAAACCGAGGTTCCCAACCGTTACTATCGCGAGTTCGTTTATTGGATGCAGCGTGCCTACGGCGAAGAGTATCCCGAACGTGTAAGAGACATCTATCCCGACACCAATGCTTGGCGTGACCGCTTGGCTTGGCGTGAGGGTTTTGTGGATTATTATTTCCAGAGTCCCATTTACGATGAATATCCTGTTGTTGGCGTATCTTGGGAACAGGCTTGCAAGTTCTGCACCTGGCGTACCGACCGCGTAAACGAGAAGATCCTCGTAGATATGGGCATCATCTTGCTCGACCAGACCGACCTGAATGGCGAGTCGGCTTTCCAGACCGATGTCTATCTTGCTGGTCAGTACAGAGGCGAGGCTGGCGAAGAGCTTGAGAACCTCGACCCCGCAGCCGGTGGCGAACCCAGAAGAGTACGTCGCACCGATGGTATCTTGCTGCCTTCCTATCGTCTGCCCACAGAGGCTGAATGGGAATTTGCAGCCCTCGGCATTGTTGGAAACACTTACGACGAACGTATCGTTGAACATAAGACCTATCCTTGGGCTGGTCAGAGCTTGCGTTCCGCCAACAAGAAATATTACGGTCAGTTCCTCGCCAACTTCAAACGCTCTCGTGGCGATGCTATGGGCGTGGCAGGCAACCTCAACGATGGTTGGGACTATACCGCACCTGTAAAGTGGTACTTCCCCAACGACTACGGTTTGTATCACATGGCTGGCAATGTCAGCGAGTGGTGTATGGACGTATATCGTAAGGATGTTAATCCCATCGGTGGCGACGACCAAAATCCATTCCGTGGTAATGTTTATAAGGCTCCTACCTATATTGACGACGAAATCGCTATCAACGATACCACTGGTAGCATCATCTACAAGAACATCGATGACGACAACAACCGTCGCAACTATCGTCAGGCCGACAACATCAACTACCTTGATGGCGACTATGCTTCCAGCATTTACGACTACTCTGGAAACGCCGCAATCGACCAGTGGGTGATGAACACCGATTCCGACGAGGAAATGGATGAAGAGGCAGCAAGTTTGCTCTCCAACCCCGACAGCGTTACCAACATGATGTATCGTCGTACCACCGCTCGTCAGTCCGACGTTACCTCTTTGCTCAGCAACAAGGTTAGAGTGGTGAAGGGTGGTTCTTGGAACGACCGTGCTTACTGGATGCAGGCAGGCACCCGCCGCTTCTACGACCAGGATCGCTCTACTTCTTGGATTGGTTTCCGTTGTGCTATGGACCGTCTTGGTTCTCGCACCACTAAATAAGAAATATTTGATATTCCGTGAGGGAGAGGTGCGACTCAAAAGATTTGAGTCGCACCTTTCTGTTCATAATCGTTTCGTATCGCACAGCACATTGCTGCCCATCAAACCCCTCTGAACGATTGGCAAATCGTGGAATTAAGGAATTGTTGATTTGATTTTAACACTTAACGCATAACCTCCAGTTCGCTAAAATTTCGTATCTTTGCAGTTTCAATGAAGAAGTACCGTCACATACTGATTTTACTGTTTTGTTTGTGCTCTTATGGGGTATCGGCCCAGAAGATTATTGAGTATGAGGCTGGAATGGGGTCTCGAAACTCCGACAATCCCGACGAATGGGTGCTCTATGGCGGGGTAAAGGCTACGCATGAAGGCATGGTTCTGTATGCCGATTCGGCATTGCTGAATATGGAAATCAACGATTTTACGGCGTTTCGCAATGTGAAGATTGTGCTGTCGGACACTACGTTCATCTATGGTGACCAGCTTTATTACGATGGTATGGCGAGAGTGGTGGATGTGTGGGACGACACGGTTGTGTTCATTGATGGCGGTACTGTTCTCAAGACTCCGCACCTGCTTTTCGACCGCAATACCAATGTGGCCACCTATACAACGTGGGGCCATACCACCAAAGACGACCGTATTTTGGACAGCCGCGAGGGATATTATGACGCAAATACCAAGATTTTCCATATCTATCGTCATGTGATGCTTCAGGACTCATCGGCGTTGCTCAAAACCGATACGCTGGTTTACAACACAGTGACGGAGATTGTGGACTTTACCTCCCCAACACATATCTATAGCGATTCCACGACGATTTACAGCGAGTGCGGTTCCTACAACACCAGCACGCGCTATGCCTATTCCACGAAGTCTTCCTATGTCCAGACCGAGGAGAAAATCCTGACTTGCGACACGCTTCATTATTATGTCGATCGTGAGTATGGAAAGGCTTATGGCAATGTGAAATTGCGCGACACCGTGAATGATGTCACCTGCACGGGACGCTATGGAGAAAGCGACCAGCAACAACATCTCTCTTTTGTTACCGATAGCGCATTGGTGTTCTTTGTCTATGAAGGCGACACTGTGTTTATGCATGCCGACTCGCTGTTTGTGACCAACGATTCCTTGCAGCAGTTCCAGAGCGTGATGGCGTATCATCATGTAAAGTCTTTCCGCTCGGACGTTCAGGCTATGTGTGATTCGTGCTTCTTCTCCGTTCCCGATTCGTTGATGCACCTCTATTACGATCCCGTTGTTTGGTATGAGTCGTTCCAGTGCACGTCCGACACTATAGATCTGTATCATGGCGAGAAAGGATTGCGTAAAGTGTTGCTTAAGACCAACAGCCTTTCGGTGGAAATGGTTGATACATTGAAATACAATCAGCTGAAAGGAAAGAATACAATCGTTTATTTTGACACCGCTGGCGAACCTACTTATGCCGATATTCTGGGCAGCGCCCAAATGGTCTATTATCTTACCGAATCAGATAGTGCGGGCAACCTCTCCCTGATTGGGGTGAATGCCGGCATGGGGTCGGACATGCGTATTTATTTCAAGGAACGCAAGCCCGACAGGCTGGTGACCTATGGTAATCCTGACATGCAGGCTTATCCCATCGCGCAGTTCCCGCTTGACATGCAGCGCCTTAAAGGCTTTAATTGGAAAGACAGCAGACGTCCCAAAAAATGGATGGATGTGTTCAAGTGGTGACAAAGTGTCAGTGCAGACTTCTTTGGCAAGAAACTTGAAGGAGATATGAATGTTGAGATGATTGGAAACATTGTAAATGCCTAAAACCAATCACTTTCTATACTCAAACAAAACTCGTTATGGAAAATACTGATAATATCGAACAAGAAAAAATGCAACAGTGTGAGGGCCAAGGGCAACAAGAGAAAGTCCAGGAGTCACAAGAACAGGAGCAAACCTCCAAAAAAGAGAAGAAAAAGAAATGCTTCAAACACGATGATTCCGCCCAGAAGATTCAGGAATTGGGTGAAAAACTCGCTGAATTGAACGACAAATATATTCGTACCTATTCTGAATATGAGAATTATAGAAAACGTACCCAGTCGGAAAAGGCCGAACTGATTCTCAATGGTGGAAAGGACGTGTTGAAATCCATTCTCCCCATTGTTGACGATTTGGAACGTGCATTGCAGGCAATGACCGACGAAAACGCCAAAGAGGGTGTTACCATGATTTACAACAAGTTGATGAATACCTTGTCGCAGAAGGGTGTGAGACCTATTGAAGCAAAAGGCGCCAAGTTCGACGATTCTCTTCATGAGGCAGTTACCCAGTTCCCCGCAGCCGACGAGTCGCAGAAAAACACTGTGATAGATGTCGTTGAAAAAGGTTACTTTATCAACGACAAGGTCTTGCGCTATGCAAAGGTTGTCGTCGCTATCTAATAGAATTTCCAACGCTCAACGCGAAACATACAATGGCAAAAAGAGATTATTACGAAGTCCTTGGCGTAGGCAAGAATGCCACTCCTGACGAGCTGAAAAAGGCTTACAGGAAACTTGCTTTGCAGTATCACCCGGATCGCAATCCTGGCGACAAGGAGGCAGAGGAAAAATTCAAGGAGGCGGCCGAGGCATACGATGTGCTGAGTAATCCTGACAAGAAGGCACGCTACGACCAGTTTGGCCATGCTGGATTGGATGGCAATGGCGGTTTTGGCGGCGCTTCAATGAACATGGACGACATCTTCTCTCAGTTCGGCGATATCTTTGGCGATATTTTTGGTGGCGGTTTCGGCGGTTTCGGCCGAGGCTTTGGAGGCCAGCGCCAGCAGCGTCGTCCTCAGATGCGCGGTTCCAACCTTCGCATTAAGGTGAAATTGACCCTGGAAGAGATTGACAAGGGCGCGGAGAAGAAGATTAAGGTCAACAAATACGTGCCATGTAAGACCTGCGGCGGCAGCGGCGCGCGCGGCAACAGCTACGAGACTTGCTCGCATTGTAACGGGCAGGGCGTCGTGTTGGAGGTGAAGCGCACTATGTTTGGTCAGATGCAGACCCAGTCGGTTTGCCCTCATTGCGGCGGTGAAGGTCGTATCATCAAGGACAAATGTCGCGATTGCAATGGCGAGGGTATCGTAAAGGCCGAAGAGGTCATCACCATCAATATCCCTGCGGGTGTTTCCGATGGAATGCAACTCTCCATGTCGGGAAAGGGCAACGCCGCTCCTCATGGTGGCGTGCCGGGCGATTTGATTATTCTTGTGGAAGAGGTTCCTCACGAGCAGTTTGAACGTCAGGAGAGCAACTTGTTCTACAATGCCTTTATCACATTCGCAGATGCTGCCATGGGATGCACCTTGGAACTTCCTACGCTCAATGGCAAGGTGAAGGTAAAGGTGGATCAAGGCACTCCTTCGGGAAAGGTGCTGCGTTTGAAAGGGAAAGGTTTGCCTGATGTGAATGGCTATGGCAGAGGTGATTTGCTGGTATCTGTCAATGTGTGGGTGCCCAAAAACTTGACGAAAGAAGAGAAGGAACTGTTGTCGAAACTCAATGCGAGCCCCAATTTCCAACCCAATCCCACCAAGCAGGAACGCGGTTTCTTTGACAAGATGAAAGACCTTTTCAATTGATGATTGGCGCATTGTGATGAGCGACCGGTGAACGGGCGATGTATGCGAAACCCCATCTTACAATCTATTTAATTATCAATTGTTGATTTACTCTTGACGGAATCTTTTCTACAGTATGTATGGCAATATCAATTGCTGGAGGGTTCGTTGACCACAACGGATGGGCAGTTGGTGCGTGTGCTGAATGTAGGAATGCTGAATCGTGACGCCGGTCCAGATTTTCTTTCAAGCAGGCTCCGTATAGGCGATATGGAGTGGGCTGGCAATGTGGAAGTGCACCTCAAGTCGTCGGATTGGAACAAGCACCGTCATTCCCAAGACCATGCCTATGATAACGTAGTGTTGCATGTGGTGTATGAACATGATGCCGAGGTTGTGGCTTGTGGGAATCGTGGAATTCCAACTTTGGAACTCAAGCATTTCATTCCGATTGTGATTTGGAACAATTACGAGGCTTTGCTCGATCCGCCCGAAGTTAGGGAGATTGCTTGCGCTGATAAGCTTCACGCCATTACTCCCGTGCAATTCAACGCCTATCTTGAACGCTTGTTGGTGGAACGTCTCCAACGTAAAACAGATATGGTGCGACGGATGCTTAAGGAGTCCAATGGCAGTTGGGAACACGTTTGCTATTGGATGATTGCCCATTATTTTGGCGGCGTGACCAATGCGTTGACTTTTGAGCTTTTGGCGAAAAACACCGACTATAGGCTATTGTCTCGCTGGAAGGACAATCCACAGCGTTTGGAGGCTTTGCTTTTCGGCCAGGCGGGTTTATTGGAGCCAGATTTCCAGGATGAGTATCCGCTGCTGTTGCGGTCGGACTACACCGCATTGCGGACAGGCGCCAATCTGTCGCCTTTGGCGGGACATTTGTGGCGTTTCTTCAGACTGCGCCCCTCCGCATTTCCAACCTTGCGTATCAGTCAGTTTGCCCAACTGCTGTCAAAAAACCCTAATCTTTTTTCCCAGTTGCTGGATTTTCGTGATGTAGAGCGTTTGGAGGCTTTCTTCATGGTTGCAGCTTCGGATTATTGGACTACCCATTATCAGTTTGATGCACCGTCGCGTCCTTGCAAAAAATCCACGGGAAAACCTTTTGTTGTAGGATTGATCATTAATGCGTGGATTCCGTTGCTGTTCGAATATGGTGTGCAGCATGGCTCGGAAGAGCATAAGGATCTTGCGCTGGAGCTTTTATCGCAACTGCGTCCTGAAAAAAACAAAATTGTATCTTATTGGAATAATGCTGGTGTTGAAGTGGAGAACGCTTTTCAATCTCAGGCACTTATCCAACTTTATAACGAATATTGCAAAAATAAGAAATGTTTACAGTGCCGTTTGGGATATTATGCAATCTCAAAGTCTTAATCGATTGGCTTGTAATTTTATAAATTTATGCATCTTCGTCTAATGTCTAACGTCTAACTTCCTATATCCATGAAAGCAAAAGATTTGACTTCGGTATTTAGGTCGGCAATAGATCGAATTGTCAATCCCGAATGTGATTTGCTGGAACTCCTCACAGACAGCCGTAAAATGCGTGATGCGGAACATTCGTTGTTTTTTGCCATCACCACCAAGCGTAATTCGGGGTGCAAGTATATAGAGGACATTTATGCCAAAGGTGTCCGTAATTTTGTGGTGCCATTCGATTCTTTGGCTCTTTACCAGGAGCGTTTTGAGGAACTTGACAAGGCTAATTTCTGGTATGTGAAAGACGTAGTGGCGGCGCTTCAGCAACTTGTGGCTGTTCATAGATCGCAGTTTCAAATACCAGTGGTGGGCGTTACAGGAAGCAATGGAAAAACTATCGTGAAGGATTGGATTGTTCAGATGCTTTCCGATGACAAAAAGGTGGTTTCCAGTCCTAAAAGCTACAACTCCCAGATTGGCGTTCCTTTGTCGGTATGGCAGATGAATCCTGACCATGAAGTTGCTGTGTTTGAGGCGGGAATCTCCGAACCGGGCGAGATGGAGCGACTCCGTTCGGTAATCGCACCTACTATTGGAATCTTTACAAATATCGGACAGGCGCATGATGAGCATTTCTTGTCTCGTCAGCAGAAAATCGCCGAAAAGCTGCAGCTGTTTACGCATTGCGACACGCTCATATATTGCGCTGACCATAAGGAAATCCACAATGCATTGTCGGAGGTGGAGACTTTCCGACATGTGCGACTCTTTGCATGGGGCAAGTCGGAGGACAATGAGGTGCAACTGGTGGAGGCCACCACGTTGAAGCATGCCACCAAGGTTGCTGTGCGTTATCAAGATGCGACTTCCGAAATCGTGATTCCTTTCCTGGATCTCGCTTCTCTCGAGAACGCCATGCATTGCATCACATTGCTTTTTTGCTTGGGCTATTCGAGTGAGACTATCGCACGGAAATGCTTGTCGCTCACGCCGGTATCCATGCGCCTTGAGATGGGTGAGGGCGTGAACAATTGCCTTCTCATCAACGACAGTTACAGCTTGGATGTCAATTCGTTGATTATTGCTTTGGATTTTATGCAGCACGACCGTCAGCATTTTAACAAGACGCTGATTATGAGTGATTTTGTGCAGACGGGCATGGCGGAGCAGGATTTGTATGTTCAAGTGGCTAATATGTTGCGACAGTATGGGGTGAATCGGTTCGTTGGAGTGGGGGATGCATTGATTCGCAACAAGGTGTTTTTCTCTGATTTTAACGCTGCGTTTTATCCTTCAACAGCCGCTTTCTTGCGCGACCATGATGTTTCGGAATTCGACAACGAGACGATTCTGCTGAAGGGCGCCCGTGATTTTCATTTCGAGGATATCGCCAAGATGTTGCAACGCAAGTTGCATGAAACTATAATGGAAGTCAATCTTGATGCCATGGTACGTAATCTCAACTACTATCGCTCTCTCATCAAGCCTACTACGAAGCTCATGGCGATGGTCAAGGCGGCATCGTATGGTGCGGGCAAGGTGGAGATTGCCAGTACTTTGCAATATAATCATGTGGATTATCTTACCGTGGCGTATGCCGATGAGGGTGTGGAACTGCGCCGCAACGGCATCACGCTGCCAATCATGGTCATGAATCCGGAAGAGGAGAGTTTCGATGTAATTGTGCGCTACAAGCTTGAGCCCGATATTTATAGTTTTCGTATTTTTGAACGTTTTTCCGAGACGGCACGCCTCATGGGGTCGGATGGTAGAAAGATTCCAGTCCATGTCGAGTTCGACACGGGCATGCACCGTTTGGGGTTCTCGGGGAGCGACATCGTAGAACTCGTCAATCGGTTCTCCGCTTCAGACTGCGTCTTGGAGGTCCAGTCTATTTTCTCTCATCTCGCCTGTAGCGAGGATCCCCAGATGGACACTTTCACGCAACATCAGATAGATCTTTTCAAGGAATGGAGCGGCGCTTTGAAGTCGGGGCTACACAAGGAGGATATCTGCTGCCATATACTCAACTCGTCGGGCATCACCCGCTTTACTGATGCGCAGATGGACATGGTGCGTCTGGGAATAGGCCTTTATGGCATTGCCCCCGATGCGGAAGTGCAAAGACATCTCACGCCGGTAAGCAGGCTCAAAACTCGGATCTCGCAAATCAAGTCGATTCCGCAAGGCGACTCGGTGGGCTACAACCGTCGTTGGATAGCGCAGAGAGACTCAAAGATTGCCATTATCCCCATAGGCTACGCCGACGGCCTCAACCGTCGCTTGGGCTATGAACGTGGCAAGGTTTTGGTGGGCAGCGCCTTGGCGCCGATTATTGGCAGCGTTTGCATGGACATGTGCTTTTTGGACGTTACCGGAATTCCTTGTCAGGAGGGAGACGATGTGGTCATTTTCGGCGACGCTTCCTTGTTGCAAGAAATTTCAGATGCTGCCGATACTATTCCATACGAAATTCTCACTTCTGTTTCGCCTCGCGTAAAAAGGGTCTATTATCAGGAGTAATCATTGGTTGTCTATTAGTGGTAAAATAGAATTCCAAGGGACACTTTCATCCCTTGATTGGCTCCGCTTCCCACTTGCCGTGGCGGTGGTGTTCATCCATGGCTTTGGTAACCCGCCCTTGTGTACTTCTTGTGTGCAGGAAAATCCTTGCGCTCAAGACTCTGTTTTTGCGATTTTTAGGGTGCTGTTTTCGCGTTCTTTTCCCAGTTTTGCGGTTCCGTTGTTCTTTGTGATTTCTGGCTACCTGTTCTTCTATCAGATGACAGGCTGGAGTTGGGAGGATTATGGACGTAAGCTCAAACGTCGCACCCGTAGGCTCCTTGCGCCGTATTTTTCGTGGATTTTACTTTATGCTTTGCATCTCAGCCCCAAAACCTTGAAAGGTGTGTTAACGGGCGCATGTCCATTGTCAGTTCTTGTGGCTCGGTTCCAAGAATTAGGAGGGTGGCATATCTTTTGGGATAGTCACGTTTTCGGTCATACCCATAGCCTTTTGTTGACGGAGGTCTATTCGACGGGACCGTTGCTGGCGCCGCTTTGGTTTGTGCGAGACCTTATGGTGTTGGTGCTTTTTGCGCCGCTCATTTATCAACTTCTCAAACGATTGGGTGGAATGCTTGTCGCAGTAGTCGCTATTTGCCATATCGCAAATGTGTGGATACCTATTTCTGGATTCTCGTCCTCCAGCACGCTGTGGTTTCTGTTGGGCGCCTATTTTAGCGTGAAAGAGAAGGATATGCTTCCTGTAACAGTCCGTTTCAAATGGTCGAGTATGGTTGTTGCAGTGCTGTTGCTATTGCCGCACGTGTGGATGACTGTGGATGCTCCTTCCGATTTTATAAAGCGTTTGGTTGCTACGATATACGATCTCGCCGCCATGACCGCTGTGGTTGGATTTGTGGAAATGCGTTTTCGGAAGGGTAGGGTGCAAGAGCGACCAGTGTTGTCTAAGTCTTCTTTTTTCATTTATGCTTCCCATGTTTTTGTCCTTACGCCAGTGATGCGGTTGGTTTGCCGCCTTGTCCCGGAACAACCATTCGTGTTCCATTATTTCTCTTATCTGATAGCACCTTTGGCGACTGTTGTAGTTTGCCTTCTGCTCTATGTCGGTTATAGTTCTCTGTTGCGTTTGCTGGGCTTGAAATGAGGTGGATGTATAAGAACCACTTTGTGCTTTCCAAGACTTGTTAATGGTTTGTAAAATAATTGATAAGAGTTACTTGGAGTCTCTTCCGTTTTGGATTTGTTTACATGCATCGTTGCGGGAAATCCTCGCCTATACTTTGGCTGACATGATTTTTGATTGTTTCTTTGGTTGAATATCTAAAAATCGTATGAGCGCATTGCATTTTCATTTGCAGTTCTTGTTTCCTATTTCGATATTTTTTCGTATCTTTGTACGTTTGATTTTAGATGATGGGTTATTGTAACTATTTCTGATACAGATGCGTAATAAGTTGTTTACAGAAAGAATGAAGATGGCTGAATTGGTGGCCGCCAACAACAACATCATTCTGTTGCTGCCCCGATTTGGCATCCGACTCGGTTTCGGCGATTGTACCGTAAGGGAGGTGTGTGCTGAATATGGCATCGCAGCGGATTTTTTCTTGTTGATTTGCAACATCTATTCCTTCGACGACTACCTGCCCGACAATGACGAGTTGGCACGCACAGACCTCTCGCAGCTGATTCCCTATCTTACGGCATCCCATCGCTACTATATCGACGAGCGTCTGCCTCACATGGAACGCCACTTGAACAACATCGCCGCCAGTGGCGGCGACCGTACCGCCCAGGCTCTGAAAAAGTATTTTGAGGACTACAAGCGAGAAGTGCGCGAACATCTTGAACAGGAGGAAAAGGAACTTTTCCCTTATCTGCACAAGTTGCTGAAGGGTGACAAAACGGCGCGCAGCATGGCAAACGGCTTTGTGCAGTCGCACACCAGCCTCAAGGACCGTTTGTCGGACTTGACTCAGATTGTCTATAAATACATCCCTGGCGAGTACATGACCGAAGAGGTTGTGGAATTGGTATTTGGCATCTTGCAGTTTGCCGAGGATATCGAGAAGCACTCCATCATCGAGGAACGACTCTTGACCCCTCAGGAACCAGAAGGACTTAGTGACCGAGAAAAGGAAGTCTTGGTACTGGTTGCCAAAGGTCTGAGCAGCAAAGAGATTGCGGAACGACTGCATCTTTCCATCCATACCGTCAACAGCCACCGCAAACACATTACGGAGAAGACTGGCATCAAGTCTGTGGCAGGTCTGACGGTCTATGCTACATTGCACAACTTGTTGTCGGATAATAGCTAATAGGTATTGCTATGCAACAGGAAGAAATATTATGGAATAGTAATTACACGAAGGTGTGGTTGGCTAATTTTATGATTTTCTTTTCCTTTATGTTGCTTACGCCCTTGTTGCCTATCTATTTGAAAGACACGTTCGGGGCCGACAAGCACATGATAGGTGTGGTGCTTTTTGGCTACACGGTCATGGCGTTGTTGTCTCGTACTTTCAGCGGCTATATTGTAGATCGTTTTCCTCGAAAGAAGGTGCTGATATTGTGCTTTACGTTGTTTTTCCTGTTTTTTGCCGGCTATATCGTGGCGGGGTCGTTGCTGCTGTTTGCCATAGTGAGAACGTTGCACGGCGCTCCTTTTGGCGCCACTACGGTGAGCAACAGCACCGTGGCAATTGATGTATTGCATCCCAGTCGAAGGGCTGAGGGCATCGGCTACTATGGCCTCAGCAACAATATTGCGAGCGCTATCAGCCCATCCGTGGCTATCTGGATATACGAGACAACGCACAATTTCGATATCCTGTTTGTCATTGCCATGATCGTGGCGGCCTTGGGTATGTTGATAGATTGCACCGTAAAACTGGAACCTCGTGAGTTGTTGCCCGAGAAGAAAAAGGTTTCTTTGGATCGTTTTTTCTTGCTGAAAGGATGGCATCTGGCTCTCAATATGGTTTGTTTTGCATGCTCCTACGGAGTGATGTCGACCTATGTTGCCATTTATGGTAGAGAGAAATTGGGCATCGAAGGCGGCTCTGGCGTGTTCTTCCTTCTGCTTTCGGTGGGCCTTATTCTTTCTCGTCTCACGGGTAATCATGCCTTGCGTGATGGCAAGGTAACGCGCAATGCCTCCATTGGGGTCTGCATCTCTTTGTTGGGTTATATGCTCTTTGCCGCGGTGCCTAATGCGTTAGGCTACTATGGGGCGGCGTTTGTCATAGGGTTGGGCAATGGACATATGTATCCTGCTTATCAGGCAATGTTCATCAACTTGGCGCCCCATACCCAAAGAGGCACTGCCAATTCTTCGATTCTTGTTTCGTGGGATACTGGCATCGGAATAGGCATTCTTTTGGGAGGCATCGTAGCGGAACATCTTGGGTATTCTTGGGCGTTCTGGATGGCGTGGGTGGTGAACTTGTTGGGTGTAATGGGATATTTTGCTGTTTCTCGGGGCCATTTCTTGAAAAACAAGCTCCGCAATTAATCTGTAACTATCAATTGTCAATTTCAATATTTAAGAGACTATGCTTCGTAAAATCAGAATCTTTTTGGCTACGGTGTTCTTCTTGGGAATCACTTTGCTTTTCCTCGACGTAACGGGCGCGCTGCATCTCTATTTGGGCTGGATGGCAAAGATGCAGTTCTTGCAGGCTGTATTGGCATGCAATATCGTTATTGTTGTGGGCTTGCTGTTGCTTACGTTGATTTTCGGAAGGGTTTATTGCTCAGTGATTTGTCCTCTGGGTGTGATGCAGGATTGCTTCTCGTGGATGGGAGGCAAGGTTTGGAAGCATAGGTTCCATTACGCCAAGGCGCACAATTGGTTGCGTTATATCGTGCTGGCTGTGTTTGTGGTGCTGATGCTGTTGGGTATGAATGCCGTGGCGGCGCTTGTCGCTCCCTATGCCGCTTTCGGTCGTATCGCCTCTTCGTTGTTGCAGTCTGTCTATGTATTGATAAACAATTGTCTGGCCACCGTTGCTGCTCGTTTCGAAAGCTACGCTTTCTACGATGTGGAGGTGTGGATGAAAAGTGGCGTAGCGCTGTTGGTGGCGGCATTGACTTTTGTGTTGATTGGATTGCTCTCGTTCCGCTGGGGACGTTTGTGGTGCAATACCATCTGCCCGGTTGGATCTGTGCTCGGCTTGGTGTCTCGGTTCTCGCTCTTCAAGCCGGTTATCGATACCGATAAATGCAAGGGCTGTGGCAAATGCGGCAGAAATTGCAAGGCCATGTGTATCGATATGGAACACCACCAAGTTGACACTTCCCGTTGTGTGGCATGTATGGACTGCCTGAAAAACTGTAAGGAAGGTGCCATAAAATATCGTTTTGTGGGCTGGAAAAAAACGGGAGAGAAGGAATGTGACAGTTCGCGGCGCAAGTTTGTGGCTGCTACGGCTGCCATGGTTACAGGACTTGCCGTTTCTGCGCAGGAACGTAAAGTGGATGGAGGCTTGGCTGTGATTGAGAACAAGCAGGTTCCAAGTCGTAAACAGGCGCTTAAGCCTGCAGGTGCCAAGAGTGCCAAGCATTTCGCCCAACATTGCACTTCCTGCCAACTGTGCGTGAGCGAATGTCCAAATCAAGTGTTGCGACCTTCTACAAGTTTGCAGACATTTCTCCAACCAGAGATGTCGTTTGAACGTGGCTATTGCCGCCCTGAGTGTACGCGATGCTCCGAGGTGTGCCCATCGGGTGCTATAGTGCCCATTACCATGGCCGACAAGAGTGCCGAAAGCATTGGCTATGCCGTTGTGGTCAAGCAGAACTGCCTCTCTGCCAAGGGAGAGAGCTGCGGCAACTGTGCCGCCAAGTGTCCTGCTGGAGCCATCAAGATGGTTGCAGACATCGCTACAGGACATAGGATTCCTTCTGTCAATGAAAACCGTTGCATTGGTTGCGGAAAGTGCGAATATCTCTGTCCCGTGAGACCTTTTAGCGCAATCTATGTCGAAGGAAGGGAAGTCCATGTGCAGGTGTGAGAATCGATAACTGAGAATATTACAATCAACTAAAATAAACTAACCTATGGCTAACATTCTCGAAACACTAAGTGTAGTAAAGACTCTGAAATTCTGGAAAGAACTTGTCATTATGACGCTGGGCATGATGGTTGCCGCTGCCGCCGTTTACTACTTTTTGGTCCCCAGCAAACTGATTATCGGAACAATCTCGGGTCTCTCCATCGTGCTCTGCAAAATCTTCGAATCGGCGGGCGTTCAGTTGAGCCTTTCCATCGTGATTATGGTCATCAACGCTATCTTGCTGATTCTCGCCTATATTCTTATCGATCATGAGTTTGGAGTCAAGACGGTCTATACTGCCATGATTTTGGGTCCCTTGACTGACGTATGGGCTAAAATCATGCCGTGGACGAACATCGCCGTACCCAACAGCGTTACGGGTGCAACTTCCGTCATGGGAGACCCATGGTTGGATCTTTGTTGCTTTGTCTTGCTGCTGAGTGCTTCTCAGGCTTTGATGTTCAGCATCAACGCCTCGACTGGAGGCTTGGATATCCTTGCCAAAATCGTGAATAAATATCTTCATTTCGACATTGGCGCTTCGGTAAGTATCGCAGGTGCGGTAATTTGCTGTACTGCTTTCTTTATCAATGATTTCCGTATGGTGGTGATTGGGTTGATTGGAACTTGGATTAATGGCATCGTGGTGGATTATTTCACGGCGACGCTCAACAACAAGAAGCGCATCTGCATCGTGTCGCAAGATTACGACCGCATACGTCAGTATATCATCAACGACCTGCACCGTGGATGCACGATGTATGAGGTCATCGGCGGCTATACCAACGAGAAATCCATCGAGCTGGTCTCGCTGCTCACCAAGGATGAATTCTCTAACTTGATGTCGTTCCTCAAGGACAACAACATCCACGCTTTTACTACCGCCGGCAACGTGAGCGAGGTTTATGGCTTATGGTTGAAAAACAGCCATCGCAAGGCCATCCGTTCCGAGACAGAGCGTAGATAACGTTTCTAACAAACAAAACAAGTCTCAATATACATGGACAGAAGGAATTTTTTGAAGGTTTTGGGAGGTGGCGCATTGGCTACTGCCGCTGTCGCCGCAGGTTGTAGCCATCCCAATGAGGTGGGCGCCGAGGGCTTCGAATTGGGCGAGGTGCCGACCGACAAGATGACTTATCGTATGAATGCTCATGGCAACAAGGTCTCTTTGCTGGGATTTGGATGCATGCGTCTTCCAACGGTAAAAGGTGCGAGTGGACGCGAGGAGGACCAGGAGCTCGACCAAGACCGCATAAATGAAATGTTCGACTATGCCATCGCTCATGGTGTCAATCTTTTCGATACGGCGCCCCCTTATTGCAAGGGTCGCTCGGAACATGCTGTGGGCGTGGCGTTGAGCCGTCATAGTAGAGATGAATATTTTGTCTCTACCAAACTCTCCAACATGAAATATACCACATGGAGCCGCGAAGCCAGCATCGCCATGTTCGAGAATTCCTTGAAGGAACTGCAGGTGGACTATGTCGATTACCTGATGCTCCATTGCATGGGTCTTTCGGGTCGTGACGCCAATGGCAACGAACTGACGCCAATGGAGACTTTCAAACGCCGTTTCCTTGACAACGGGATGTTGGATTATCTGTTGTTGCAGCGCCAGAAAGGTCGCATCCGTAACCTAGGATTCTCCTACCATGGCGATGTCAAGGTGTTCGACTATCTGCTTTCACGGCATGACGAAATCCATTGGGATCATGTCCTTATCCAACACAATTACATCAACTGGCAGCATGCTCATGCCGTCTCGGGCGAAGATGCCAACTCGGAATACCTGTATGGGGAACTGGAGAAGCGTAACATTCCGGTCTTTGTAATGGAGCCTCTTTTGGGCGGTCAGCTTGCTTCGCTCTACGATGATGCGGTAAATCAGATGAAACGTCGTGAACCTGGCCAGAGTGTCGCTTCTTGGGCGTTCCGTTTTGCCGCCAACCAACCACGCATTCTCACGGTGTTGAGTGGCATGACCTATCTGGAACATCTTCAGGACAACATCCGCACCTATTCGCCTTTGAAATCTTTGAGCGATGATGAACTGAAGATGCTTGCCGACATCGCCAACACTTACGTCTCTTTTCCGATGGTTCCCTGCACGGGTTGCAAATACTGTATGCCGTGCCCCTATGGTTTGGACATTCCCGGTATTTTCGCACATTACAACAAGTGCCTTAACGAGGGCGATTTGAATATTGGAAATGACGCAATTGACGAGGATGCCCGAGCCTATAGAAAGGCACGACGCGCTTTCCTGGTGGGTTACGACCGTAGTGTGCCCAAGTTGCGACAGGCAGACCACTGCATTGCTTGTGGAAAGTGCGTGTCGGAATGTCCGCAAGGCATCGAAATACCAACCCAGCTTGCCCGCATCAACGACTATGTGGAGAAACTGAAAATGGGTGAAGTGTGATTGGTGACGAGTGGCTTGTGAACAGTGATTAGACTCTGCAATTGGCTTAAAACATAAAACTCAAAAACTTAAAACTTGATATTATGCAACTGCTTATGATTGGAACATGGGAGATTGTCATCATCGTTTTGGTGGTATTGTTACTTTTTGGCGGTAGGAAAATCCCCGAACTCATGCATGGAATGGGCAAAGGTGTCAAGAGCTTCAAGGACGGCATGAACGGCAAGGAACTTGAAGAAAAAGACATCGAAAAGAAAGAAGAATAGTCGGGATGCCCTTCGTGTTGGACCTCTAAAACCATCAACTCGGTGACCTTCTGGGATCATTTGGAAGAACTTAGGGGGTGCTTGCTCCGTATCCTTATTGCAGTGATAGTGTGCGCTGTTGCCGCTTTCTGCTGCAAGGACTTGCTGTTTTCCATTATCTTGGCTCCCAAGAACGGTGACTTTGCCACTTATCGTCTCTTCGAACGGATTTCGGGACGGGTGGCTATCGGCGATATCGAGTTGGTGAACATCAACCTCGCTCAGCAGTTCTTGATTCACATGAAAGTGGCGTTGTGGTTCGGCTTTTTGGTGGTCTCGCCCTATGTGCTTTATGTGATGTTCCATTTCGTTGCGCCGGGACTCTACAACCACGAACGGCGTTATGCCATCGGTGCCGTTTCTTGCGGATATGTGATGTTCCTCTTGGGGGTAATGCTTAACTATTTCGTGATATTCCCGCTCACGTTTCAGTTCTTGGGAACCTATCAGGTGCGCAGCGACGTGTCGAATGTCATCTCCTTGGAGTCTTACATCTCCATGATGCTGATGCTCTGTTTGGTGATGGGCGTTGTTTTTGAACTGCCTGTGGTGAGTTGGCTGCTTGCCAAGATGGGACTGCTTCATGCCGAACAGATGTGCAAATATCGACGCCATGCCGTAGTGGTTATCTTGGTTGTCGCGGCGGTTATCACCCCGACAGGAGACCCTTTTACGCTTTCATTGGTGGCGTTGCCTATCTACCTGCTTTATGAACTGAGTATTCTTGTCGTGAGAAAATCTCAAAAAAAATCGTAATATGCATCTTGTGAAGAATAGTATCTGTATTATTTTCATAATGTTGATTTCGTCTATGAGTTGGTGTCAGACCCCAGCGCAGCGGGCTGCGGCTTTGGTTGGACACAATGAGGCCACTTTGCAGTTCTCCACTTTGCAGGACTTATATAAAAGCGCTTTTCAAGACCGTTTTGGGCCTGGCCATATCGTGCGGAACCGCGAGGCTTGCAAACGCAATATTGACGAGGAAATCGCCGAGTTCGACTCTTTGGGAGGCCCCGATTGGCAGTTTACGGGCATCGAGGGAAACTATGTGCGTGTGAATGTGAGATTGTTGCGTGATGGAAATCTGGATAAGGATTTATTCGTGGATGCGTTGATGGAGGGAGTCCGACCGCTCAATCCCATTACCCAAACGGAATGGAAAACCATTTGGGAACAGACAGTTCCTGAGCTGCTTCACATCGATTCCGACTATCAGCCGCTGAACTATGTGCAAGACAGTGTGGCTATCGCCAAGATGCTCGCTGCGGGAGAGTATGTAATGCATCACACAATGACTTTTAACAAGGCCTATAATTTCCATTACCGCCTTATCCGTAAGGACATCTTTTTTAAAAGAATACTTCCTGCGATTGGCGTCCGGTGAACTGTGAATTTGATGTTTGTTGAATCGTTGATTTGACTTTTATCTTAAAACTTAATACTCAAAACCCATAACTTGTATGTTTCAATCTATCATCAAAGGCTGCGTAAAACTGGTGCAGCGCTATCTTCCCGAACCTTTTGTCTTTGCTGTCTTGCTGACGCTTGTGGCTGCCATTCTTGCCATGCCCATCTGCCATCAGACTCCCATCGAGGTGGTAGAGCATTGGGGCGCTGGCGTGTGGGGCTTGCTGGCTTTCGCCATGCAGATGGCGTTGGTGTTGGTGAGCGGTTCCGCTTTGGCGGCGGCTCCTGTCATCAAGAAAGGCATCAGCAGTCTGGCATCGTTGCCTAAGAACCCTGCAGGTGCCATTGCCTTGGTTACGGCGGTTTCTGCCATCTGTTGCTGGATAAATTGGGGATTTGGTTTGATTGTGGGTGTCATCTTTGCCAAGGAAATCGCCCGCAAGCTGAACGGAGTGGATTATCGTTTGCTCATCGCATCCGCCTATAGTGGTTTTGTGGTGTGGCATGCAGGCATTTCGGGTTCCATTCCCCTAACGATGGCTACCCCTGGCGATTCGCTTGCAAAGGCTACCAACGGCGTGTTGACCGATCCGGTTCCCGTTTCGCAGACCGTTCTCAATCCTTATAACCTTGCCATCGTAGTATTGGTTATTGTGGCAATTACCATTGTCAATGCGTTGATGCACCCCAAGAAGGATGTGGTGTGTGTCGATCCCGTCTTGTTGGAGGAAGAACCCGTCAGGATTGAGCGCCCCTCCAATCCTACGCCTGCCGAACGTATGGAACATTCCAGGGTCTTGGAATGGATTGTTTCGCTGTTGGGCATCTCGTATCTTGTCATTCATCTCGGTTTCCGTGGTGGTTCGTTGGATCTCAATTCGGTCATCATGATTTTTCTTTTCGTTGGATTGTTGCTACATGGAACGCCCCTCAACTATGTGCGCGCCTTCACCAAGGCGGCTTCGGGCGCAGCAGGCATCATCCTTCAGTTTCCCTTCTATGCTGGAATCATGGGTATCATTACGGGCGTGGGTGCCAGTGGTATCTGTTTCGGAACGGTCATTAGCGACGCATGTATCTCTATCTCTACGCCACAGACTTATCCGTTGCTTACTTTCCTCTGTGCCGCCGTTTTGAATATGTTTGTGCCGTCGGGTGGGGGACATTGGGCGATTCAAGCTCCCATCATGTTTGCCGCTGGTGCCGACCTCGGCGTCGATCCCGGTCTTACGGGAACGGCTATCGCGTGGGGCGATGCTTGGACCAACCTCATCCAGCCTTTCTGGGCAATTCCCGCACTTGCCATCGCCAAACTCAACGCAAAGGATATCATGGGTTTCTGTCTCATCGATCTTTTCGTGTCGGGTCTCATCATCTGTGGAGGACTTTTGGTTTGGGCGATGTGATAATTGGTGATTAGTGATTGGTTGCCTGAGAATTGGCTAATGATATTTGTTGAATTAACTCATAACTAAATAATCCGCTTAACTTATTTTGACAAAGTACCGCGCTTATTGTATTCTCGCCTTTTTGGCTTTTGTGGCTGTGGTGGTTCTGCTGCTGATGCGTCGCCCAACAGTTCCTGTCAATGTGTTTCCTGTCAGCGACAGTGTGGAAACCATCTCCAACCCTCCCCAAAAGCAGGCAAAGTCGAGTCGAAAGTCCTATGGCAACAATCCGGGTTCGCCTCGAAGTGTCGCTAAATCAGAGCAACCATCCCGCGACTCGTTGCCTGTCAAGCCCTCCAAGTCAGCAACGCGCAAATCGTTGATGGTGGAGCTCAACAGTGCCGACACCTTGACTTTGCAGATGCTCTATGGCATTGGCTCCACTTTCGCAAAGCGCATCGTGCGCTACAGAGACCGTTTGGGCGGCTTTGTCTCCACCGAACAACTTTTGGAGGTCTATGGCCTTACTGAAGAGCGCTATCGGAAAATGCTGCCTTATATTATGGTGGACAAGGATGCGGTGAGAAAGATAAAGATCAACGAAGTAACGCTCAAACAGCTTGTCCGTCATCCTTATATGGAGTATTATCAGGCGCGCGACCTAATCTCGTTGCGTGACAAGGGACAACGTTATCATTCGGTGCAGGACCTTTTGCTGGCGCCTACCATGGACACCGTTTCGCTCGAGCGCATCGCGCCTTATATTGATTTCTCTGAATGAGATGAAATGGGGCTGGCAATTGAATAGACCAATCCCGTTTCGGGATTGTAATTTGTGATGATTTTTGTGTTTCGCAACACTTCGGGGGTCATCAGATCTTTGAGATTGGAGGTGATGCCTTCTCCCGACAATTTGATAATCGCCTCTTTTCGTGTCCACAACTTGATGAATTCCTCTTCTGGATAATCGGCATTCATGATTTCGGCTTGCTCTTTGTCGTTGCAGCAGTAGTTGATGAGTGATTGCGAAACGTTGCGTTCCACCGACTCGATGTCGCACCCCACGGGTTGGTCGTCGATCACGCATAGCACGCCTTTCTTGCAGTGGCTCAGTGAGAAATGTATGTCGGGGCGCTCTTTTAATACAGGTTTCCCATTGGCGATATAGTCGAAAGTGATGGTTCCGTCATAGTCATAGTCTTTCCGTAGCCCTTCCTTCAGCAGCAAAAACGCCTTGGCGCAAAGCACCTGCCCCAACGTATGCTTAAACTGCAGGGTCTGCCTCCTTCGCCAATCAGGCAAAAATGGCAGCATTTCCGCGTCCAACTGCTCTGCGGAAACCAAGTCGGGTCGTTCAAAAATGTGGAGGTGCATTTGTAGGTTTTTATTTTGCAAAAGTACAATTTTTAATTGATACAAAGAATAACATTCTTTAGGTAATAGTGCTTTATAAATAAGGATTTTCTTTCAATAAAGATGGAGACGATAGGTGGGGCGCTAATGTTGCTTGTCAGAGAAAAATGGTATCTATCCGCTGAAATAAAAATAAAAAATAGAAAGTGCAATACATGAGGTTTTTATTTGTCTGTGTGAAATTATATATTTTATGTAAATTTGCATTGTCAAATATTTGATGATTGATTTTGAATCGAATGAAACAGAATATCTTGGTTTTGGTTGGTAGTCCTCGGAAGGAGGGCAACACGATGCGTTTGGTGAATGCTTTCGCCAAAGGAGCCTCGGCTAATGCAAATGTGGAAATTGTCAATGTTTCGGACTACAATGTTGCGCCTTGCAAGGCCTGTGAGTATTGCCATCAAGGCGAACGCCCTGTATGTTGTCAAAAGGACGATATGCAGCTGCTCTACGACAAGATGAGCCGTGCCGATGTTTTGGTGCTGGCTTCCCCCATCTATTTCTTCGGCATGAGCGCCCAGTTGAAGACGGTGGTGGACCGACTCCACAATCCTATCCGCAAGGAGTTTCCTATCAAGAAATTGGGCATGATTGCCGTGGCGGGATCGAGCAAACCGTTTATGTTCGACACGGCGAAGCGTCAGTTTGAGATTGCGTGCAGCTATCTTGGATTTGAAAGCATAGGCGTGGTAACTGCCGGCGGCATGCGTGAATTGGGTGATGTGGATGGTTCGGAATTTATGCGGCAAGCAGAAGAAATGGGCCGTAGCATATAGCGGCGTAGGATATTAGAATGCAGATTCATAGTGCGCTGAAAAAATATTTGTCCGAATGGAAAAAAAGTCGTACTTTTGCATTCTCTTTTCGAGAAATGATCTGTTAGCTCAGTTGGTTTAGAGCGCTTGCTTGACAGGCAAGAGGTCAACAGTTCAAATCTGTTACAGATCACCAATGTCCTGACAATCTAATCGTTGTTGGGATTTTTTTTAATAGGTAGTTCTCCATTCATATTATTCCCCAAAAAACAACAATTGAATCCCTTTGCAACATCTTCAGATTCGACCTATACATGGGAAACACAGCGCATTGGCTTGGACAGTGTGGTAAATGCACGCGAGCTGGGTGGCTATGTGATGCAAGACGGGCGTCGTGTCAAACGAGGACTTCTGTTGCGTGGAGGCGGCTTGGCCAAGGCTTCCGACAGCGATATGCAACGGTTGGAACAGGAATTCAAGGTCTCATACGTCTTCGACTTTCGTACGGAAGGGGAGGTTGTGCGTGCCCCCGACAAGGAACTGCGTAGCGCTCGCCATATCTGGCTTCCTACCATCGACCCCAATACCGAGACGTTGGGAACTACCAATCTTCCTCCACAGGCTTACAAAGTGTTGCCGCAGTATTTGATGGCGCACTACAACGAGGAAATGGTACAGCGTGTGGCGCGTGGCATGTATATCGAGATGCTTGCCAACGAATATACGCAGCTGCAGTATGCATCTTTTTTGCAGATGATTCTCCAAAACGAAAAGGGCGCAATCTACTGGCATTGTTCGCAGGGAAAGGACCGAACAGGTCTGGGCGCGATGTTGTTGCTGTCGGCGTTGGGCGCGGACAGAAAAACGATTGTGAATGACTTTGCCATCACCAACACATACTATGCCAAGGATTTGAAATTGGCTTTGGAAATGATGGAGGCGAAAAATGGAGGCGAGCGCGGCAGGGACGTGGTGGTCGCTTTTGTGGGCGCACATGTGGGATTTTTTGAGAATATGCTCGACTTTATGGACCGTGAGTTCGGCTCGCTGTTGAGCTATGTGCGCAATCAGTTGCTGCTCGGTGATGAAGATTTGGAAAAGTTGCGAAACAAATACTTGGAGGAATGAGAGTCGAAAATTGTTAGTGGGAAGTTTCGGGGTTGAAATAAAAAATAAAGAGTCAAAATGTCAAATCATTAGCTATCCACCATTCACTAATCACAAAATATGAAAATAGGTAATCGTTCTTTCTCCACACGCATCAGCCTGAACGTCTTGATGGTAGTAGCGGTTCTGTTTATCATCTCGATTGCTATCGTGGCGTTTTCGTCGCATCGCATCATCGCGGAAGAGGCTACGCGTTCGGCGCAGAACATCTTGGACGCCAAAATCGCAGAATTGGAGCGCACGCTCAGCAATGTCGAGATGACTGCGCAGGGTGTCGCTTGGATTGTCAAGGACCGAGTGGACGACACGAACTATCTCTACGAAATTACCCATACGGTGGTGGAATCGAATCCGAACATTGTGGGTTCAGCTATCGCTTTTGAGCCGGATTATTTCCCCGACAAACATTTTTTTTCTCCCTATTCAGCCGAGGACCCTAATACGCATGCGGTGAAGACGTTCCAGTTGGGATCCGATAAATATGATTATTCTCAAATGGGATGGTTCCGCAATCCGGCTACTGTGGGAAAATGTTTGTGGAGCGACCCCTATTATGATGAGGGCGGTGGCGAGATTTTGATGTCCACCTATAGTGTTCCGATGTTGGACGACAGCGGCCATGTTTTTGCGGTGCTTACCGCCGACATCTCTCTGGAGTGGGCTTCTGAGATTGTGGGTCAGATCCGCCCGTATCCGCGTTCAAAGGCGACACTGGTCAGCAAAACGGGTAAATATGTGGGATCCGAAAATATCAATGCGCTGACCAATACAGACATCTTTGCAACCGCCAACTTGACAGGAAGCGAGTCTATTATGGAAATCAGCCGAAATATGGTGGAGGGCAAGAAAGGAGTGAGCCATTATACCTACAATGGACAGGTCTCTTTTGCGGTCTATGGTCCGTTGGAAAATGGCTGGTCGCTCTCTATCATTTGCGAGTATCGCGACGTGCTGAAGCGTTCCACCCAAATGCATCTGGTCTTGATTATCGTGGGTTTGGTGGGACTGCTGGCGATGTTCATCATTTGCTACCGCATCGTGCGCCGACTTACGCGCCCTGTCACCGAGCTGTCGGTCTCCGCCATGAACATGGCGAAGGGCAATTTCCACGCCCACATTGTGGATGTGGACACCAACGATGAGATGCGCAAATTGCACGACTCTTTCGCCTATATGCAGCGTTCCATTAACGATTATATTGCGCAGCTGAAGACCACTACGGCGCTCAACGAACGTATGGAGGGTGAGTTGAATGTGGCGCGTAACATCCAGATGAGCATGTTGAACAAGGACTTCCCCCAAGGTGCTTTCTCCGACTCCGACGGAAAGGTCCGTGAATATGGTGTGCATGCTTTTTTGCAGCCTGCCAAGGAGGTGGGCGGAGACCTTTACGATGTATGGGTTCGCAACGATAAACTATATTTCTCGGTGGGCGATGTCTCTGGCAAAGGCGTTCCTGCGGCTTTGTATATGGCAATCACTCGCTCTGCCTTGCGCTTTATGGTTGGTATGGACATTGCTATGGGACAGGTTCTCTGCAAGGTCAACGATATTCTTTCGGACGGCAATACGCACAACATGTTCTGTACCATTTTCGTGGGTTGCGTTGACTTGAAGACCGGCGAGATGGAGTATTGCAATGGTGGTCATAATCCTATCGTTGTGATGCCTCCTGACGCACCAGCCTATTTCCTAAAGGTCAAGACCAATATCGCTTCCGGCATATTCTCGGGCTTCGACTATAAGGACGAGCGTGTGACGCTGGCTCCGGGCACGCGACTGCTGCTCTATACCGACGGTGTGACCGAGGCGGAAACGCATAACAAGGACCAGTTCGGCGAAGAACGCTTGCTGGCTTGGGCTACGGAATGTGCCAAGCACCCAGAATGTTCGGAAAAAGCATTGGTGGAGGATCTCTACGCTACGGTGAAACAGTTCACCCACGACAATGAGCCCAACGATGATATTACGATACTGGCAGTGCGTGTCTAACGCCGTGCCACAGGCTTTTGCCTGTTCCTAAGGGTCTCTTTAATGAATCAATATACGATGTGCTGCAACTGACTGTATTCTTCAAAAAGCTGCAGGCAGTCTTCGTGGCAGGTTTGAATGAGATACGACGTGAGTTTCTCGCGCCCACCGAAGATTTTGTCGAACTTGTCGTCGCGAAAACCTATGCGTCCGTTGTCTTTTAGGGAGCAACCGTAATAAATCTTTTCTATGTTTGCCCACATACAGGCGCAGAGACACATGTGACAGGGCTCTCCTGTGGTGTAAAGAATGCAGCCCGAGAGGTCGTAGGTCCCTAAGAGTTTTCCTGCGTTGCGGATGGCTGAGATTTCGCCGTGGGCGGTGGGGTCGTTGTTTGCCAGAACCTTGTTGTGTCCGGCACCTACGATGACGCCGTCTTTGATGATAACGGTCCCGAAAGGTCCGCCTTCTCCGTTCTGGATGCCTTTGCGTGCCTCTTCGATGGCGAAAGCCATATTGGTCTTGTGCTTGCTGTCGTCCATGCAGATGTGGATTGGAATATTGGAATGTTTATTGCGGTGTGGAAAGTGTTGCAGTTGTGTCGGCAGCATCGCTGCAAGAAGCGGGTTGCCTGAATCGGCTTCACGATTCACCGTTTGGGTGTTGCTATTTGCTTTTCTGCTTAGGTTCTTTCTTGCTGGCCTTTGCGGAGGAGAACCAAATCAGGATGGCTGCAAAAATGGCCAAAGCGCCATGCAGGCATTCTGCGGTAAGTATTACCACGGCAATGATGCCAATATAGAAGATTATTCCTATGAGGATTCCCCAAAGTGGATTCTTGCAACGGCGACAGTCGGCGACAATCTTTCCCAAAACGCACAAAATCAAGACTGCTTGACAGACTACCAACGCCCATGAGGATGCAACATGGTTGGCAAAATAGATGGCCCCGCTGATGACAACTCCGGCGAGTGCTACGCCCATGACCCACTTCCATTCTTTCCAAGGCTTTTCTCCCGACATTTGGGCTTCTACACTCAGCTGCGCAACGGTTTGCATTACTGCAATTAACAGGTTGTAGGCTACGTAAGCAATGCCGGCAATTCCTATAATGGCCCATCCCCAACCTACAAGTTTGTGGTAGCAGAACCATCCAATGGGATTGCGCCATTGCTTCAGTTCTTGAAAATAAACCGCGGTGTCGTCGCCTTCGAAGATTTGAAAGCAATAATAGTAGATGAATACCAATGAGATACCCAGCAACGTGTATAGGACTGGATACAAATTCGATTTTCCTTTGCGGCGGATGCCGTGGTTGACGAAAGACATGATGGCGACAACTGCAAAAATTGCAATCAATTGCCACAAAAGTCCAATCTGTAGCGGATTGTTGTGATGGAACTGTAGCAAGTCGGGAATGTTGGTGCAGGGGGAATTCGTTTGGATGTTCTCAATGAAATTCATATTCAATATGCTGTTTTAGTGGTGATTGATTTACTGCTTTGTTTTGCGATTATGTTATAGAATTTGCAAAATTACATTTTTTTTTCAAAAGAATGAAATTGAGGTGCAGACAAAATGAGACGAGGGGGCAAAATATGAATTTTTTTTTGTAAATTTGCAATTGAAAAGAATTCCTCCCCGGCAACTGGCGAAGTGCTACGAGGAGTGTTTGTTTGATTTGTTATTAATCGTAAATGTCTATGAAGAAACGTTTTGAGCCTATCGTGGATAAGTGTGGCGAAATTGTGGACTATCTTATGTCTGCACCATATATTCCTGACGACGTTTCGTTGCAGTTCAAGATTCGGCTCTCGGTAGAGGAAGCTGTCGAGAACGTGGTGCGGTATGCCTACGACGGAGGCATCGGCTGGCTTGAGGTAGGCAGCGAGTTGGAAGACGATGGCGTGGTGCTGTCCATTGAATTGCGCGATGCAGGTGTGGCCTTCAATCCTCTGGAATTGCCTGAACCAGACATTGATGCAACTGTGGAAGACCGCAAGGTCGGCGGCTTGGGAATCTTTCTGTGCAAGAAAATGATGGACAGCGTGGCTTATCGCTACGAAAATGGATGCAACATTCTTACCATGCGGAAGAATATCGCGTAATAATTTGAAAATAAATGATTTTGAAATATTAAAACAAACAATATGAATGTAACGATTGCGAACGAAGGCCCGAAGACCATTGTGACGCTCTCTGGCCGATTGGATACGACCAATGCGGATCAGTTCCAGAATGATATCGCTCCTCTGTTTGAATTAGAGAATCCTGATTTCGAAATTGATTGTACCGATATGCAGTACACCTCCAGCCAAGGTCTGCGCATGTTTTTGATGCTTCAGAAAAGCGTGTCGGCTCGTGGGGGAAAAATGGTGATGAAAAACATGAATCCCCAAGTGAGAGAAGTGTTCGACATTACAGGTTTTTCCAATATCATCACGATTGTTTAATGAATGGCGTGCCAGCCTCATTCCCAATCCAAATTATCATTTCTTTAAGTGCATTTTATATTCATCATAAAAGAAAACGATGCGCCTTTTGCAGTCCGCAAAGGGCTGGAGCAAAGGTTGCATGAGCTCGACTCGCTTCTGCGGCAGCGTGGCGACAGTTACGACATCTATTCTATTGAAGGAGAGGGGGATGGTGCCCGTTATACGCGAATTTACAACGATTTGCACCCCAACGAGAAAGTCTGTTTTGTGGCCTGCGGTGGCGAGATGATGGTCAACGAGGTTGCTTCGGGCGTTGTTGGGTTTAAAGGTAAGTCTATGGCAATTTTGTCGTTGGATGAAGATGTGTGCGGCTTTACGGCATGTTATCCCCAGTTGGATTTCTCGAATCTGGGCGCAATTTTGCAAGGTTCGTTTCATAATGTGGACATCATCAAGGTCAACGACAGTTATAGTTTGAATGTCTGTTCAATAGGTTTCGATGCGGTTATTTCGAAACGTTTCCATTTGCAAAAACCAACGCGTAAACACCGTAGGCTGGCAATGTGGGAAGCGATTGCTTTTGCCCGATTCAATCGTGTGAATGTTGTGGCCGATGGTTTTAAGTTGAGCCGCAAATGGATGATGTCTTGCACGATAGCCAATGGCTGTTGCGAGAACCATGGCGCAAAATGTGCCCCGCAAGCCCGCAATGACGATGGTTTGATGGAGGTTTGTTGTGTAAAGCCAATGAGTCTGTTGCGACTGCTGTATGCGTTTCCTCGCTATTTCAAGGGCGAACATCTTGGCAACCGACATCTTTCTCGATTCTTGATTTGCAGGCAGGCTCAAAAAGTAGTGGTCGATTCCAAGGATTTGATTGAGATAACCGTAGATGGAGAAATCCTCCCGGGCGTTCATTTCGAGGTTGAACTGCTGCCTCAGGCCATTCGGCTTTTGCTGCCACAGCAAGGCTAAATATTTGACTCGTAACTCTTAACTCAACTTCAATGCTCGATCTTCACTGTCAGCTAATTATGGATGAGTTCGAAGAAAAAAGACCAGTCTTCGAACGCATGGAGGAGATTGTGTCCAATCATCTCAGGAAACTTATATCGGACAAAGGTATTTATGTGAACGCCGTTGAGTCGCGCGTGAAATCTGCCGAGAGTTTGGAGGGCAAGCTGCTTCTCAAGGGAAAGAATTACAGTTGTTTGTCGGATATCACTGACATTCTGGGGTGTCGCGTGGTGACTTTCTATGTCGAGGAGGTGGATAAAATCGCCGCCATGGTGGAGTCGGTGTTCGACATTGACTGGGAGCAATCTGTTGACAAGCGCAAGAAGCTGGATTTGGACCAGTTCGGCTACCAGTCGCTCCATTATATCTGCCGCATCCCCAAGTCGCTCTATTGCGATGCTTCGAGTCCCGAACTGAACGAGTTCCGTTTTGAAATACAGATGCGTACGGCACTGCAGCATGTGTGGGCGAGCATGCACCACGATACAGGCTACAAGTCGGGGGTGGAAGTCCCTAAGGAATATCTTCGCAGCCTAAATCGCTTGGCGGGTCTGCTGGAGTTGGCCGACGAGCAGTTTTCACGCATCCGTACCGAGATTAACGACTATCGCCGTCAGGTGCAGTCTCTGGTGGCGGACGGTAACTTCGATGCTGTGGTTCTCAATGGTGATTCGTTTAAGAGCTATATGCAGCTGAATCCTTTCAAATCGTTGATTGATAAGGTCGCAGGCATCAATCAGGCGGAGGTCTATCAAGACGATTTGACGCCATATCTGCAGGCTTTTTTGCGCATCGGTTGTAAAACCTTGGGAGACATTGAACGTATCAGACGAGAATGTTCCGAAGACGCTTATCAGTTGAGCCTGCATCAATTGGCTTGCACCGATTTGGATATCATCGCACAATCGGTTGTGCTGCAGAATCTTTGTGTGGTTTATATGGCAAAACAAGGCTGCAACGAAAAGATGCTCTGCCAATTTTTTGACGTTGTAAATGGGGAGAATGGCTACAATGCCACTCGAGCCAAGCGTATGGCTGAACAGCTCCGAAACCTCAAATTTGCCGAATGATATTTTTGCAACTGGTGATTGTTGTTAGGGATTTGAATGCTTAACTTATAATTTTCAATGAATTCTGCTATTTTAGACAAAGCTATCGTTTATGCCGTGAAGGCGCATGCAAATACAGAACGCCGTGGCAAAGGTTTCCCTTTTATTGTGCATCCTATGGAGGCTGTCGCTATTGTGGCGACGATGACTTCCGACCAAGAACTGTTGTCGGCGGCCGCCTTGCATGACGTTGTTGAAGACACCGACATTACGGTTGACCAAATCCGTGGAGAGTTTGGCGGCCGTATCGCCTATCTTGTGGAGATGGAAAGTGACAAATTCACCACGCCAAAAGGAGATAATCTCGGCTGGAAAGATCGCAAACTTGCCTCTTTGGAACGTCTTGCCAATGCTCCGAAGGAGGTGAAGATTGTGGCAATGGGCGACAAATTGAGCAACATGCGTGCTATTGCGATGGATTACCGTAAGATTGGAGACGTGCTGTGGGACAGGTTCCATGCCCCCAATGGCAAGGTGGATCACGAATGGCGCTATCGTGCACTTGTAGAGGCTTTTAATGATATCTCAGATACCGATGCCTATAAGGAATTTGCGGCACTTGTCGACGAGGTTTTCGCGAAATAAAAAAAGACTCATCTGAAATGACGAGCCCTTTTGTGTGATCCGTGGGAGATTTGAACTCTCGACCTCTTGCGTGTGAAGCAAGCGCTCTGAACCAACTGAGCTAACGGATCGTTTTGTTTGAAAACGGGTGCAAAGGTACGACATTTTTTCTATATGGCAAAATATATTTTTTAAGGCATTGATGTGCCCCAATATCCCACAAGATAAAGCTCCCTAATTGTCAATTCTCAATTATCAATTCACAACTATGGCAGACAACTATTTGGAAAAGAGATACGAAGAGGTTTTTGGACAAGGCAAGACCAAGGTGAAAAGAGTCGGACATACGCTCGACGAATTGTTGATGAAAAATCGTAGCTGTCGCGGCTACAATAAGTCTTTTGTGGTGACGGAAGACATGCTGCTCCGTATTGTTCAGGTAAATACGCGTATTGCATCGGGATGCAACCGTCAGGTGCTTCGCTATCGCCTTGTGACGCAAGGACAGGAGTCTGTTGATGTGCTGAAAGCCGTGAAAATGGGTGCCGCTTTGCCAGAGCTCCATCTGCCATTTCCTGAGACAGAACCTGAAGCTTTTATTGTGGTTTGCTGCGAGGGTGCAGAAAATAAGTTGGTGGACATCGACTTGGGAATCTCGTTGCAGAGCATGACCTTGAAAGTGACGGAAATGGGTTTGAATAGTTTGATAATCGGTGCTTTCAGCAAGGAAAATATCAAAGAGGTACTCTCGCTTGAGTTGGAACCGCTGGCAATTTTGGCGGTTGGCAAAGGCATCGAGAAATTCGAATTGGTTCCAATCTCCAAGGAAGAAAGTCACGCCTACTATCGCAATAATGGCGTACACTATATTCCCAAAGTGCGTTTGGAAGATTTGATAGTCGGAAAAGACTGATTTAGATTTTTCTGCCCAGCAGATAGCCGCAGTATAGCAGCGCGAGTCCTACAAAAATACTTAGGGCGGCGTAGCCTATGGCGTAGAACATTTCGCCTCCACGCATCAGTTTGAAACCGTCGTTGATGAAGGTGCTGAAGGTGGTGAATCCGCCGCAGATGCCAAAGACCAGGAACAATCTGAGATTGTTGTTCAGGGTGCCTCCTTTATCCATAAATCCGCAGATAACTCCCAAAATCATGCATCCTATGATGTTCACCGTCAGGGTTGCCCAAGAGGAGTGTATGCGGAAATGGTTCGTCAAGAGGTATATTATATATCGCAACATGCCGCCCAGGCAGCTTCCCGCTCCAACGCAAAGTATCTCTTTTATCATGTTCGATTGTTTGTTATACAAATATGTCCTTTACGATAAATACTGCAGCAATAATACCATAGACCAGCTTCATGAAGGTGCCGGTCAAGAATCCGATGAAGGCTCCCAATGCGGCTTTTAAGGCGATGTTGGTGGGCTTGTGGTTGAGTAGCTCGCCGATAAAGGCGCCAATGAATGGCCAAAAGATGACGCCTAACAGTCCTTGAGGACCGAAGGGCAGACCAACAATAGAAAATACGAGTCCGATGTTACAACCCCAGATGCCGTATTTGCTCCCTCCAAACTTTTTGGTACTAAGCGACGGAACTACATAGTCGAGCACCGTAATGATGGCAGCGATAATCGCCGAAAGTAGGAGAAAGACATTGCTGAGGTCTCCGTAGCTGCTGATGGCAATCAGCAAAAGACCAATCCAGCTTACAGGAGGCCCTGGCAAACCCGGAATGATTGCGCCGAGAATACCAATCAAAGCGCATAAAATTGCCATTGTCAAAAGAAAAATATCCATCGTCTATCTGTTTTGTCTGTAAAGTCTATTCCCGTGAGGTGATTTCTTTGTAAATTTCCTCAAACAACCCCCTAAGTTTCTCTTTGTCTTTGATGAGTTCTCGCAGTTCGGCCAAACGTTTCTGGTTTGGCGACTCGGGAAGCCAAAGTTTGATGTAACCACCTTCGGCATATTTCTCGTGCAGGTGCTGCAATGTCCGTTGCCAGTGACCTTCTTTGTCGAGGTCGGGGTGGTTCGTGATGCCAAACTCGATGGTGCGGCGAACGATTTTCTCTTTGTGGATATCTCGGTCGGCTTCCGCCACAATCTTGCCGTAGATGCTGCGTGGTTCTTTGTTCGACGAGGCTCTATGGTCTTCGGCGGCTTGGACGATGGTCTCGATTTGGTCTCCATGGAACCATTTCCGTAAGTTGCTGTCGTTGCGGATGATCTCGCCAGAAATAAGGTGGTGCAGTTCGCGACTCACGCCGACACCTGTGTCGTGATAGGCGGCAATAGTGTAAGTCATCGAACGATCCACGGAATAGTATTGCGACAGTTGCATACAGTTGTCGATTACGCTGAGTATGTGCTCTCTGCGATGTGCCAAGTCGAAACTATCATGCATTGGTAGAATCGCTTGCTCGATATAGTTGCGCAGTTCCAATGGAACGTCATGATAAATAAGTTTTTGATAAGCCTTTCGGGGTGTCCCGTCTGCCACATGGATGATGCCGCAATAACGGAAGTTGTGCTGTTCGAGGATGTGCTGTACGATGATATTGTCGGCGTGGGTGTCTGCGCGTAGCGAATCTACTTGTTGCTGACACCATTCGATGCACTGCCGTGCAATGTAATGCTGACCGGGAGCGCACGCCAGCCTGTGGATGGTGCCGTAGGCGGTAAAGTCATCAATCCATTCGCCTTTTTCGATTTTGTCGTAGGTTGGGTCGTTGCCGAGGATGAATGAAAAACATCCTACAACCTTGTCGTTGTCGCAGATGCAGTAGAAATTTCCATTGCGGATGTCTTCTATAATGATTTCTCGTTGCGGATATCCATTGGCCCACTGCGTGGCATTGCCGTTGCTGCGCATAATCTGCCGCGAATGGTCGAAAAGTTGCATCGCAACATCCAAATCCGAAAGTGTCGCCCCTCGTACCATAAAAAGACTGTTGTATTTATTCTGTCTATAACCTATAACGTAACTCCATCTAAAAAATTGCAAAATGTAAATAGTATATACCAAAAAACGCAATTGCTCGTTAATACTATTAATGAGAAAGAAAATATTTACCCTTGTTGCGCTTTTTGCGCTGATAATGCCGCTTACGGCGCAAACCGTCTCGGAAAAGGAGGTAGAATCCTTTTCCGCTAAATATGTTGCCAACTACGACAGTCTGCTGAATAGCTATTATATTAAAAAATACACTCGTAGCGACTCCCGCCACAATCGTTCTGCCTCGTTGGCTGACTTTGACCAAATCCCAGATTCGGTAATCGCCGCCCGTCTTCGTAGCATGCATACGGTTATTCCGATGACTTACAACAACGTGGTACGATCCTATATTCGCATGTATCTCAAGCGGATGAGTTCGCGTTTGGATGCAATGCTCACCCTTTCGGAGTACTACTATCCTATGTTCGAGGAGGTCTTGAACCGCTATGGCGTTCCAGAGGAGTTGAAGTACTTGACTATTGTGGAGTCTGCAATGAACCCCCAAGCCACTTCTCGTGTGGGGGCCGCTGGTCTTTGGCAGTTCATGTACACTACTGGCAAGGCTTACGACATGGAAGTCAATTCGGTAGTTGACGACCGTCGCGACCCTTACAAATCTACCGTCGCCGCTGCGCGGTACCTCAAAGACCTCTATCGTATCTATGGAGACTGGTCGTTGGCGATAGCGGCATACAACTGCGGACCCGGCAACATCAACAAGGCCATGGCTCGTACGGGTGGCAAGAGTTTCTGGCAGATTTACAATGCGTTGCCTCAAGAAACCCGAGGCTATATCCCTGCCTTTATCGCAGCGACATATGTGATGAAGTTCTATCCTGAACATGGTTTGCGCCCACAGAAAATATCTTTGCCGGTCCATTCCGATACGGTGGTGGTTCACGACGATGTGTTGATGTGCTTTGTCTCAAAATATACGGGTGTGTCGATGGAAGAGTTGCGCACGCTGAATCCTCAATACCGCGTGGGTCTGATTCCTGGCGCATCGGGCAATTATAGTCTGTGCTTGCCTGTTGTCAAGATGTCTGCATTTATGCATATGCAGGATTCTATCTCCATTTTGACGCGCGATTCGTTGAACCACAAACCTACTTTGGTGGAACCTGCTAAAACCACTTCCGCTGCGCCTCAATCTTCTGGAGCAAAATATCATACAGTGAAAAAAGGCGAGACGCTCTCTTCTATAGCCAGAAAGTACGGCACCACGGTAAGTGCATTAAAAAAGAAGAATAAGCTGCACTCGGAAAAAATCCGTTATGGCCAACGTTTGAGGGTGAAATGAACGCCTATAGATCAATATGAATACGTTTCTTAAAATCATCAAAAACAAGTATTTCATTGCCACTTTGGTTTTTCTCGTCATTGTGCTTTTTTTGGACGAGAATAACCTTTTTGTGCTTCATCGCCTCAACAAAGAGGTAAGGACCTTGCATGAAGAAGAGGCTCAGTTGCAAGAAAACATTGCAGCGGACAGTATTCATGTCCACAATTTGGTGGGCGACCTGGATTCTTTGGAACGCTATGGGAGAGAGGAATACTATATGAAGCGTCCCGATGAGGATGTTTTTGTCGTTGGCGGCAAAGAATAAGCTTCCATTTTCAAATTATCAACTCTAACTTTATTTTACAAATGAAACGTACATTCACCTTGATATTTGTTGCGGTTGTTGTGGCTTTTTCCTTTTCGTCTTGTGCCTACATCAAGAAGATGTTGCATACTGATTTGGAGGATGAGGATTTTATCATCTCCCAGCTCTATCAAGATGAATTGGTGCAGGAGGTGCCCTACCATCCGCAGACCACAACCCCAACTACAGGGAAAACAAAGACCAAATCCGCCTCTTTGTCCGCTTTGCGTACTGCAGGCAGCGATGCGGCGTTGTATGATGCCATCGATCCTTGGATGGGCGTACCGTATAAATATGGTGGCACTACAAAGTCGGGTGTTGACTGCTCAGGTTTTGTGGGTGCCGTCTATAAGTCGGCTTACGGCATCACGTTGCACCGAGTGGCGCGCGATATGCAGCAAGATGTTACCTTTGTGGAGCGCGGCGACTTGCAGGAGGGTGATGTCTTGTTCTTCACCAACAGCAAAGGCAATGTGTCTCATGTGGGTATTTATTTAAGAGACGAGACGTTCGTGCATTCTTCCACATCCAACGGCGTGATTCTGAGTCAACTCAATAGCACTTATTGGTCGCAGCATTTCTACAAAGGTGGTCGTGTGAAGCGCAAATAAGGACTGATATAGCATAATTCAGTTTCCATTTTTTATTTTATGTTCCGTCGATATTTCTTCTTTTTCTGTTGTATGCTGTGCTGTGTCGTGCCGTTGTCTGCGCAGGACTCATCCTATGCACGTCGCATTATTGCTAGACTTGCCGATTCCTCGGTGTGGGGTAGGGGCTACAGCTATCGTGGCGATTCTCTGGCTGCGGAAATCATTCGTGCCGAGTTCCGGAAATTGGGTGTCGCTCCGTTGGGCGAAGACTATTTCCAGTATTATCCATTGGATGTGTATGGCTTTGAAGGCAACTGTGAGTTGTCCATCAATGGCGATGCGCTTGTGCCGTATGAACAGTTTCGGGTGGTGCCTGCCTATAGCGCCAAGCGTCGTATGGAGGCTAGGTGGAGCAAGACTGTGGACGGCATTACTTTCGTGGGAGTTGAGAAACTATCCACGATGGTGCCTATCTCTGGAGGACACACATCCGTGCCGTTTTCTGTGGAAGTCTTGCAGTCGGCATTGCCTCGTAAGGTGAAAAAGGTGGAATGCAACATCCCGCTGCGCCATTATCCGCATTATCAGACGCAGAATGTTTGCGGCATTGTGCTTGGCGAGTCGGATTCTATGTTGGTATTTACCGCTCATTACGACCATTGCGGCTCGATGGGTGACAATGTGCTGTTCCCTGGGGCACACGATAATGCCAGCGGCGTTGCCGCTGTGTTGGATATAGCGCGAATGACAACGTTGCAGAAACCACATTATACGATGGTTTTCATGCTTTTCTGCGGAGAAGAGACTGGACTTTGCGGCTCCCATTATGCAGCCGAACATCCGCTGATTGATTTCTCCAAAGTGCGCTTGCTCACCAATATTGATATGTTCTGCGGTGGCGATGAAGGTTTTATGGTAGTAAATGCCAACGATTCTGCGACAAGTCCTTTTGTTAAGATAATGGAGGAAAAAACTGCACAAATGGAGCATTCTGTGGTGGTAAAACGTCGCAACAATGCGCCCAACAGCGACCATTACTGGTTTTCTCGGCTGTGTCCGGCGATATTTATCTACACACTTGGCGGACCTTATGGCGGCTACCACGACCCCGCCGATACATGCGAAGGTTGCGGGTTGCGTAATTATCAAGACATTCTTTCAATTATTTGTCAAGGCTTGGTGCGGTGAAAACTCGATGCGTAATCGGTGGATTATGTAAATGGCCGTTGTTTTTAATGGTAATTGTCTCTACCATAGGCAAATTTCCAAAATAAACATAAAATGTCGATATTTATGAAAAACATTTTTTTTTTATTGTTGGAATGATTGTAATGCATTCTTGTAGTAATGTAAAAACGGGTCCATTCTCCATTTCAGGGTCCGTTTTTGATGAAAATTTCATCGGTAAAACGGTTGTGCTCTCGGTTTATGAGAAGGATGGTGCGGTGAGAATGAACAGTACTGTTGTGGACGAAAACAAGACGTTCTCATTTAACGGACAAGTGGACGACGTCTGTCTATCGATGCTTACGGTGCGCCAAGGCTGTGAAAACGGGCGAGATGCAAAATTCCATTTTTTTATAGAAGGTGGTGATATAGAAGTTTCTCTTGATCCCGTACTATACTATGATATGGAGATGTTTGCCCTCAATGTCAGCGGATCCAAATCAGATGAACGATACCGTAAAGAGGCGAAGGACTGTTGTGTGGAGCTGTCAGGCGTTTCTAGTTCCGAAGGGGATTTGGCTATAGCTTGTCTTAAAAGACACAGTGACGCTTTTTATGCCCCATATCTTTATTATGCTACGTTGTATTCAAGTGATGATTATGTTGATTTCATGAAACAGATGAATGCCTTTTCGGGCGATGCTTTGAATAGTTATCACTACCATCTGCTATCGCAGATGACGGCGACCAAATGTGCATTGGCAAACGGTTCGATTATTCCAAATTTCACATTGACCGATATTGATGGGAACGAGGTTAATATTATTGATTTTGCAAAAGGCAAAAAGTTGGTGTTGGTCGATTTTTGGGCTTCGTGGTGTGGCCCGTGCAGAAAAGAAATGGAGAATCTGAAACCGGTTTACGAAAAATACAAGACGGAAGGATTTGATGTTATTGGTGTTTCGATTGACAATGATGAGACTGCCTGGCGGAATGCGGTGAAAAAAGATTCCATCACATGGACGAATGTGTGTGAACGTGTTGTATTTGCAGAGTCGGAAGTGGTAAAGATGTTTGACATTCATGGAGTTCCATTGACAATACTTATAGACGGTGAAGGTAAAATATTGACTAAAAATTTGTATGGAGAATTATTGCACAAAACCATCGAAAAACAAATGCAACAGTAAAAATACGCGCAAGTATCTATCGCGTCTTGTTGTGTGAATGAGGCAACTCAATGTTTTAGTTGTTTGAGTATTCCTGTGGTTTGCTTCGAAAACCAGAAAAGTTTGGCTGTTGCAATTTCGAAATAGGAGATTGGAAAAGAGGTTTGAATGAAAATGAAAAAGAGCAGAGGCGCGCCCGAACGGGCGC
>JAZLKZ010000105.1:0-6739 GCA_045597845.1 Bacteroidales bacterium
CCGCGACCAGAACGAACTTGAGACCCGCAAGAACTACTACGAGCGCATACTCAGGATAATGACGCACGAACTGCGCAACACCGTAACTCCCATAGTCTCGCTGACCGACTTCATGATTCAGAACCCCAATCTGCAGAGTGAAGAGGACCGCCTGGAGGCAATAGGCATAATAAACACCCAGGCGCACAACGTATGCAGTTTCCTTGAGTCGTACCGCAAGCTGACTGTGCTGTCACAGCCTACCATGACCGATGTCCCCGTATCCGGCATCTTCCAGCAGCTGCAGACCCTGCTCTCGGCCGAACCCGGCTATGACCGCATCAGGTTTGAAACGGCCGGTGACGTGGTGCTTCATGCCGATTCCAGCCTGCTGTCCCTGGCCCTGCTGAACATTATCCGCAATGCCGTGCAGGCAACCGACGGCGTGCAGGACGGCTATGTCAGGGTGCTTGCATCGGCCCCGGGCGGCAAGGCCTGTATCACCGTCACCAACAACGGCCCCGAGATACCGGAAAGCCAGCTCAGCCAGATTTTCCTGCCGTTCTACTCCACCAAGAAGAAAGGCAGCGGCAGTGGCATCGGCCTGGCCCTCTCGCTCCAAATCATGCAGCTCCACGGAGGCACCCTGACCTGCTCGTCCCATTACCCCTTCACCACCTTCACCCTCCAGTTCGCCTAGTCCGGTTCCATTCCGTCAACACAACATGGAATATTTGTCAGGGAAATACAAGCGGAAGCCCGTGGTGTGGTTACTGGAGGTTATTGGTATCTGTTATGGCACACCCGAAATAGTGATAGTATGAGGGAAAAGTAACGGAGGTCACCGACACGCCACATATGGAATGCATCCAGGGCGGTGCAGTGAAAACCGCCAATCTTACAACCAGATGACTCCTGTGGCCTTTTTCCTGCAAGTTTGGCAATGTTCAACCCAACTGTGTCTAATCCCCTCTGATTTTCGGGTGAGCCTCTATCAGTCATGAGAAATAATAGCGTATTTAGATAGAGACTGGCATACGATATCTATTCAAAGTATTAGTCCAATAAACGTTGCGTGTTTTTGCGGACTGTATCGTCTGTTACAGTAAGCGTGTTTTTGCGAATCATTTTTTTACAAAGCGATGGGGCCTCAAACATTATATCCCTCAAACAACGTTCAATGATTCCGCGAAGCCCTCTGGCTCCAGATTTCATTTTTTCTGCCAATTCAACAATTAGATCAAGAGCTGCTTGAGTGAATTCCAGATCAATATTGTCCATCGATAGAAGTTCCTTATATTGTTTTAAAACCGAATCTTCAGGCTCGGTAAGTATTCGTAACATCTGTTCGTGTGTGAGTGATTCCGTGTTGGTGATAATGGGGAAACGACCAATCCATTCTGGAATCATTCCATAATGTTGCAGATCTTCTGATGTCACTTTGTCAAGAATGTTAAAAGAAGCATGTTCGTTATTGTATGAACCTGAATTTCCAAATCCGATGTTGTTTGAGCATCTGATACGTCTTTTTATTATTTCTTCCATTCCGACAAATGCACCACAAGCAATAAAAAGAATGTTGGATGTATTGACGTAAATCAGACTTTGCTCAGGATGTTTGCGCCCACCCATTGGTGGAACACCGACAACGTCTCCTTCAATTATTTTTAACAGCGACTGTTGCACGCATTCTCCTGAAACGTCACGTGTAATAGAAGTACCTGCTTCGGCTTTTCGTATCTTGTCTATTTCGTCAAGTACAACGATTCCCATTTGTGCTTTTTCAAGGTCATAGTTGCATATTCGGAGCAGTCCTGCCAAGCAATCTTCAACATCGCTGCCTACATAACCGGACGCTGTTATTTTAGTACAGTCTTGAATATAACAAGGGACACTAACTAGATTGGCTATTGCCTTGACCATTGCCGTCTTGCCGGTGCCAGTAGGACCTAGAAGAATGCAATTACCCTTACTCAATTCAAGTTTTGGGTTTTTACCTAAAGCTGTGAGTTGCAATCGGCGATAATGGTTATATACTGCAACTGAGAGCGTTCTTTTTGCCTCCTCCTGACCTATGATATACTTGTCAAGATGCGCTTTTATATCAGCAGGTGTATATGTGAAAGATTTAAGAGTAGCGTTCATGGTTAATTTGCATGAACTGCTGTTTTGTGTTTTAGCGTTTTTGTTATCTGCCATTATTATGGAGTAATCTTATTATTTTCATTTGATACTGGCGTGTAGAATGTACGGTAATAGACTTTGGTCTCAGTGCTTTGGGCAATTTTTTTGGCAACATGCTACAAGGCCTTCTTTCGTGTTGTTGTACACGTTGAGCGCCCCAATGAGACTCGGGCCAACTGAGCAGATTCAGAAATTACAGTCACAAATCATAGTCTCGTAAAAATTCCATGACAATACTTGTTGCCGAAGCGATGTCCGACTTTGCGCATACCTCGTGGGGTGTGTGCATATACCTGCATGGGATTGAAACCAATGCCGTAATCGCACCATTACCAGCGAGTTGTATCATATTGGCATCCGTTCCAGTCGGGTAAGGACTTACTTCAATCTGATATGGTATTTTATGACAAATTGCAATGTTTTCCAATTTGTTGAATAATCTTGGAGAAATGTCTGGTCCCTTCGCCAAGACACAGCCTTCGCCCAGTTTTATGTCTCCGTAACTTGTAACATTCATGGTCGGATAGTCGGTAGCATGAGTAACATCTAAACAAATGCAAACATCGGGGGTTATTGAATTTGCAGCAACCATTGCTCCTCTCATTCCTATTTCTTCATGATTCGAGGCAACGAAATATACATCCCAAGGTATAACAGTGTTGAACAGTTGTTCCGCAAGCGTCAAAATCACTTTAATACCTACTTGATTATCAAAGTAGGCATCAGATATCAATCCATTAGGAAGCTCGTCATTGCATGAACAGAAATAAGCATAGTCACCCTTACTGACCATCGTCAATGCATCTGTTTGAGACTTGGCACCTATGTCTATCCATAAGTTATCGTATGTTATCTTATTATTCTGTTCCTCTCTGGAAAGATGAATAGGTTTCTTTCCAATAATGCCCGGAACATTATTGTCTCCGTGCTTTATCATCACTCTTCTTGCTGGAAGAATCGATGCATCTACTCCACCTGACGGTTGAACATACAAGAAACCTTTTTCATCGATATAAGTTACCATTAGGCACACCACATCATGATGAGCAACGAGCATAATGCGCTTTCCTTCACCAGACCTATGTGCTATGATATTTCCAAGCACATCACACTGAACATTGTTTACAAACGGTTTGATGGCTTTTGCAAAATCTTCGCCTGAAATCATGTTCATTTGTAGGGATATGGATTATCAGGTCCATATTTGTTTACACTCTGTGCTTGCTGTCTTTTTATATTGCCAGTCACAGACTGTTGAGTTCTTTTTTCTTCCGACCTTAAGAATCCGTCAATAGCATATAAATCCTCTACATTCTCAGAATCCAAAGAATGTTCTTGCCCGTCTAAGCAAACAATGCTGCCGTTGTAATGTTCACATCGCTCTTTCAAGTTTTCCCGCATTAGCGCAATCAGTTTTTCCTTCCTTTCTTTGTTAGTATCCCTACGAGCAAGCTCTGCTTTATATTCGTCAAATTGTTTCTCCATCATAAATTAATGATATATTAGTGGATAAAAAAAAGAGAACATAGGGGATGATTTCCATCCCCTATGCATTAACAGCATCACATTAAGACGCGCGGTACATGATACCACACATCGACTCAGAAAGCTTAGGGCAGCCGCTAGTTGCCAGCACTGAAGATGCAGTCTTGATTCCAAGTTCTACTTTCATAATAGTAAGAATTTGAAGGTTATAGGTATACTTCGGGAGATACCATTTATCCCTTTATTTATACAAACGGCGCAAATCAACCTTTTTAATAGAAAGGTTCTGCAACGCTTTGATGAATTGTTCTCTGGACATTGGCTCATCATGCTGCATCAATTTGTGCGCAAGATTGAACCTGCATTTTGCCATGAAACAATTTGTTTCGGCAGGCTTACGGAAATCACCGTGTTCTGTATTATTGACTCCAGCACAAAGATTACAGTAGTCACAATAATCGTAACGTCCACATTCAGTATATTCGGCTACCACAGCACTTCGCCATTCCTTGAGCGTTGAACTGTTCGCCAATATGCTTGAGATGGATTGTTCCTGTAGGTTTCCGTATGTTTGGGTAAAAGCTACACATGCTCGCAAATCACCATTCGGTGACATACAGAAACCTGTCCCTCCAGCGCCACAACTGCACAATGACAAATCACGTTTCATTCCACCATAGTTGGGAGCCTCTTTCCCAACATATAATGCTAAATTGTTGTCTCGCAGTACGACTTGAAGCTGGTCCTCGGTCAAGCGCAATTGCTTAGCACAAATATCGCCATCGTTTGACTCGGTAATATTAATCTCATACTGCGGTATGGCACCATAATTTTTTGCAATGTCTGCAACCATATAGTATGAATGCAAGTTGGGTTGCATAACACAGCACTTCAGATTCATAGGGATTGCCATTTCATGCAAATCCTTGATAACCTGCATTGATTTAGCCCACGAACCTGGGATGCGTGTAATAGCATCATGGTCTTCCGCAATGCCGCTATAAATGCTTACACCTACCAGGCGAGGATAATAGTTGGCAAGACGTTTAACATCTTTCAAGATTCTCTGCCCGTTAGTAAATATATCTACAGCAACACCTTTTACATAGAGATACTCAATTAAATCCCATGCAAATTCTTTAGAAAATGGATCACCTCCACTCAAACAAACTTTTACAAGCCCATTGTCGTACATATCGTCAATGACACGCTTGTAGTCTGCTAAAGACAATTCGTTTAAATCAGCCCTATGGCATACTTCTGTATTATTGCGAGTAGCTCCAGGATTATAGCAGTGAATACACATCTCACTACAACGATAGGTAAGTTCAAACATACAAGAACAGATAGTCTTTCCGTCATCCACTGCAGAGAAATATGCTTGTTCGGCATTTGTAATCTCCATCGGCAGTTTCTCCTTAGTCGTTTTGTCAACCCAAGACTGATCGGCCTTCTTTGCATCCAATACTGCTCGCCGGTATTTCATAACACCCTCAGCCGTTGGTATGGAATCTGTTAGAAGCCCACATTGTATAAGGGAATCGAAAAATGTTGTCAACGACTCATTGCAGATACCTGTCGCAGTTTCTATTCTACGGATATCGATGTCTTCATTTTTCCCTGCTTTCAATATTTCTCCTACGACAACAGCAGAAAAATCATCAAAATAAAAGCTGAAACCGGTTATCAGGTTGTACATGATAGCGGCGCGCTTGGTATCATTGTATCTGCCACATGTCCATTCGGGGCGGAAGATGCGCCAAATGGAACATAGTGCTTTGATGCGCTCTTGTAAATTGATGCCAAGTTGATTCTGTATTTTATACAAAGCAGATATCATGGATGAAGTCATATTGGCATCAAATGCAACACTATCGCATAACTTCTCTAATTCAAGACCATCCGCCCGGTTTTTATTAATAATGTGACCAATCTCGTGCAACAGGCAGGCGTCATTTTCCAGACTAGTCAACTCCAGTCTATCAATGATGTCCTGATTGAATGCAACAACATATGCCCCTTTAATGGTGGTAATCGGGTTAGAGGCAAATGGAGTATTATCTATTTTACAGATTTGGGCAAATGGATTGTTTTTATCAACTATTGTTATCTCTATTTCAAGATCATATTTGTCCAGGAAATTGGAATATCGGCTGGAAAAACCATTGAAATCATTTTGAAATCTAATCATGAAGGAGTTTACTAGCCGCCTTAGAACCCCAATAAGGCAATAGTTTGATTTTAAGTACCCCACATAACACAAAAAACGTAGGCTTCCACCTTTACTTGTTCGTCTCTGAGGTCCTGAGAAAACCCGTGATAGTGAACTAAGTAGAGAGTCTGCCTACGCCGGTATGTTGCAAGCACCTCCGGAAAAGTGTGCATTGAGGTTTATAAATACCTCACATGCACACCCCGGGATACTTCTATTGCATACCCGTAGCAGCCACTGCTGACTTTGCTCATGACTATCACTTTGAAATTTCTCAGGTTTCAGAGAGCCAAGAACAAAGCATCGATGACGCTTTTACATTATGTAGTGTCCCGCCCATACGTGCATTCTTCTTGAATAGCACATCTTCAGCGAATACGGCGCTAAGTTAGCGCTTTTTTTCATTCAAGATTCTTTTTTTATAAACTCTTGCGTGTTTTGTGAAATGGTTTTGCAATCGGCCAAGTAAATGATTACTTTCGCAACCACTGAATCGGCTATTGCCTGTAACAGACCGTTCGCCAAACAGATTAATCATAATACGATAATACCAATGAAAACAGCAAAACATCTTTGTTTTACCTCGCACAGAGAGGTTATGATGCGCGATGCGCATGACGTGGGCGTAATGGTAAATCTGCTTGCCATGAATTCATGGAAACACAAGATTCAGATTCTTGCAGATTGTGAAATGTCCACACATGTTCACCTGGTTGTAATAGGGGAGCATGGTGACGTATCGGACTTTATCAGGGATGTACGCAAGCAATACACATGGCATGTCAATACGAAATACGGTCGTCCCAACGGCATCCGATTTGGCGAAAAAGGTTTCTTCGAGCTTGACATTCACGGTAGCAGCCATATACAGACGGCATT
>JAZLKZ010000106.1:0-14844 GCA_045597845.1 Bacteroidales bacterium
TTCTATGATGTCTCAATACCAGACACTCCAAGAAGAGAGCGGTCAGTATCACGACCAATTGGCGGGCAAAGACAGCTCGATTGCGGCACAGGCTGCCGAAATCCAGAAGCTTCTCTCCCAGTTGAAGCAGGCTCGCAACGCCTCCAACAGCAATGTCCGTGGTAACGACAATTCTCAGGCTCTCGCTTCGGCACAAGAGAAGGTGCGTCAGAAAGAAAGTCAGATTGCCAAGTTGCAGAAGCAACTCGACCAGCAACAGCGCGAGTTGGAGCAATTGTCCAACAACCGCAACAACACCTCCAACAACCAGAATGAGGTTGACAAACTTCAGAAGCAAATCCGCACTCAGCAACAGCAGATTGAACAGTTGCGCGGTCAGATTGCCGACATGGGGCAGGGGAGTACGGCGACTTCCAACGAAAACAAGGCTCTCGTAAGCCGCAACGAGTCGTTGGAGCGTCAGAATGCCGAACTTGGCACCCAGAACAGCGCCCTCTCCAAAGAGGTTCAGTCGTTGAAATCCGATGTTGCAGAACTCAACGCCCGAATCGCCAATTTGTCGAAATCCAGTTCCGATGCCGACAATGCCGCTTTGTCCGCTTGCCGACAGGAAGTAACCGCTTTGCAGGGCCAAGTCTCTGTACTTCAAGGTCAGGTTTCTCAACTTGAGGCTCAGAAATCTTCTTCCGCTTCCTTGAGTGATGCCGAGTTGGCTAAGTTGGAATCAAAGAATGCTCAGTTGCAATCTAAGATTGAAACTCTCGAAAGCAAGGCTTCTCGTTATGAATCACAGATTTCAGAACTTGAATCCCGATTGTCCGCCAAGGAGTCTCAACTTGCCAATTGTGAGGCTCGTGTGGCTCAGCAGTCAAAAGGAATGAACGACCAAGAGTCGGTAAACAGCCGTTACGCTCAGCAAGTTGCCTCTTTGCAGCAACAAGTTGAACAGCAGCAACAAGAAATCGCTTCCTTGCGCAAAGAACTTAGCGACAAGGAATCTGCATTACAACAAGCGCAGCGCGATTTGGTTGCGGCTCAACAGGCTGCCGCTCAGCAAGCAAGTCGGTCTGAAGCACCTACCAAAAACACCGTCAATAAAAAGCTTGACGAACTGCAGGCTTTGTGTGACAGCTATGCTGCCGAAATTGAACGTCTGCGTGCAGAGAACGCCCAATTGCGTGAAGAAAACAGCCAGCTGCGTACCGATATGGCTAACATTCAGGAGAATGCAAAAGACGCTTTGACCGAGAACAGCCGTCTGGCTCAGAAGGTGGAACAGGCAAGTATTCTTGTAACCAATGGTATGGTTGTTACTCCCGCCAAGAAATTCAGCGGCACCACTATCAAAGAGACCGACAGAGCCGACCAGACCGTTGGCTTGAAAATTGAATGCAACATTCTTGACAACAATGTTGTCGATCCCGGTACGGTTACCATCTATGCACGTGTGGCTACTGCCAACAACCGTCTCGTAAGCAACGGCGACGCCATCGCTTTCGTAATGGATGGCGTAACGATGCAGTGTACCGCCAAGCAAGACATCGAGTTTACGGGCATGGGACGCAAAATCTCAATGGTATGGCGCAAACTCGACAGCGTGGAAATGGCGGCAGGTCTCTATTGGGTGACGCTCTACGCAAACGGTCACGAAATCGGCAAGAAAAGCTTTATCCTGAAATAATAATCAATTATCAATTCTCAATTGTCAATTTTCAAGGTGAACAACCAGAAAAAATACAATACCTATCGTCAGACGTTTCGCGAATTCGTCTATGAAAGTTATGAATATGATGTGCAGCCCGATGGGCTGCACATCTCTTTTTTGTTCCATGTAGATGGCAGTGGGCAACGTTTTGATTTCCGTCCCAAGGCGCATGTGTTGGCTCGTCCTTTCTTGAATTTCAATCAGGAAAAGGCAGCGATGGACATGCTTGTATTCAACATCGGCATGGTGGAACTCATCAGCTATTGGAAATGTCTCTGTCCTAAGAGTGTGGAGGTGCGTTGCGGCTGCCTCTCCGACGACCAGATCGCATTTTGGAAAAAACTCTACTTCAACGGACTCGGCGAATTTTTCTACACCAACAACATTCGAGCTACGTTGGATGACTTTATGACCATCAGCTCCACGATGACAGATTCCAATCAATTGCCAATTGCCGATTGCCAATTGTCAATTGGACGCTATCTTGTTCCCATTGGAGGCGGTAAGGATTCCGTAGTGACTTTGGAGTGTTTGCGTGAGTCGAAAAACAATGTTGTACCGTTGATTATGAATCCCCGTGGCGCCACGATCGAGTGCATACAGGCCGATGGATACACGATGGACGATGTGCTTGTCGTCAAGCGTGGCATCGACCAGCAGTTGCTGGATCTCAACGCCAAAGGCGCATTGAACGGTCATACGCCTTTTTCCGCCATGTTGGCGTTCTATACTATGCTTGCCGCCCAGCTGAGCGGCATTCCCAATGTGGCACTCTCCAACGAGAGTAGCGCCAACGAGAGCACTGTGGCGGGTACAAATGTCAATCATCAGTATTCCAAATCGTTGGAGTTCGAGAACGATTTCCGCAAGTATGTGAAGGAAAATATCTCTACGCAGTTCAATTATTTCAGTTTCTTACGGCCTTTGAGCGAGTTGCAGATTGCCATGCTCTTTGCCCAAAACGAGAAATATTTCAACGTCTTCAAGAGTTGCAACGCTGGCAGCAAACAGGACATCTGGTGCGGAAAGTGTGCCAAATGCCTTTTTGCCTATATCATTCTTTCTCCTTTTATCGCTCCCGAACGATTGAATGCCATCTTTGGCAAGAACATGCTCGACGATCCAGAAATGGAGCGTTTTTTCTTGGAATTAGCAGGCAAGGCGGAAACAAAGCCTTTCGAGTGCGTTGGTACCATTGACGAAGTGAATGTGGCGCTGGGAATGACCATGAAAAAATGGTATAACGCCGACAATATGCCATGTCTTTTGCGGGGATTTGTCCCATCGCAGGCAACGATGGATTTGAAGCAACTCTTTCCAGATCACAACCTTTCTGATGAGGAGTTGAGACTTTTAGCATCAAAACTATAATTGGAATATGCTCAAGGAACTTCTACAGAACAAACGTATCCTTATTGCCGGGTATGGCCGTGAGGGGAAAAGCAGTCATGCTTTGATGCAAAAACTGTTTCCCGGAAAGCCGTTCGATATTGCGCAAAACAACGAGGAAATCCATTCGCTGTTGGCACAAAATAGCTATGACTTGATTCTAAAGTCTCCGGGAATTCCAACTTTTGTTTTCGAAGGCCATTGCGATTTGGACATCATCTCTTCTCAGACTGATCTATTTTTGCAAGTTTATGGAAAGCAAACTATTGGAGTGTCTGGTACAAAAGGCAAAAGTACTACGACGAGTTTGATTTACCACAGTCTGCAATGGGCTGTGAATGCAGGCAAAGAGGTTCGTATTTCTCCCAAGGCTCCCGTTTGCAAGAAGGTTGTTTTGGCAGGAAATATCGGCATCCCTTTGTTTGATATACTTGACCAGATAGATGACTCGTCAATTATTGTCGCTGAGTTCTCTTGTCATCAACTTGAAAACATCCATAGGGGGCCGCATATCGGGATATTGTTGAATCTTTTTCAGGAGCATCTTGACCACTACCACGACTATATGGGCTACAAGATGGCGAAAATGCAGATGGCACTTCGCCAGCTTCCCGACGACCATTTCTTCTTTTCCAAAGACAACGAGGATTTGGCGTCTTTGGTTGCGCAACAACTTATTGTTTCGCAGGTACATTCCTACGCCTTGTCGGAGATTGCTGAAGTGGCTTCGTTGCAGACCACGCTCCAAGGAGACCACAACCGTAGTAATATACTTGTGGTGTGGCGCACGATGCAAATTTTGGGAATGGATAAGGCGTCTTTTGCCGAGGCGCTTGCTTCCTTTGCCGGTTTGCCGCACCGTTTGGAACTTGTTGGGGAGTTTGCAGGCATAACGTTCTATAATGATTCCATTTCAACCATTCCTGCCGCATGCGAGGCTGCCGTAAAGGCTCTGGGCAACGTGGATACGCTGATTTTGGGCGGTTTCGACCGAGGGATAGATTATGCGCCTTTGGCTGCCTTTTTGGATACTACATCCATCCGAAACCTTGTCTTTGTGGGCAAGGCAGGAAGTCGCATCCATACATTGTTGCTACATCCCGAGAAATACAATGTCTTGTTGGAAGACAACTACGAAAAGATTGTACCGTGGTGCTTTGAGCATACATCAAAAGGGAGCATCTGCCTGCTCTCGCCAGCAGCGGCATCCTACGATGCATTCAAGAATTTCGAACACCGCGGCGAGACCTTCAAGAGGTTGGTGGTTGGTAATTAGTGGCAGGTGATTAGGACGATTTAACTCTTAACTCATACATGATTCGTCAACTTTTGCATAATAATCCTGGTGTTTCGGGAGAGGAAAAATTCGCCCACGACACCATTGTTGAATATCTCAAACCTTTGTCGCCCACGCATCTCTACGACCATGTTGGCGGCTATGGTGTTGTTGCTGTATGGGAGTCTGACCCCAATGCGAAAAACATTGCTTTCCGTGCCGACATCGATGCGCTGCCCATCGGTCATCGTTGTGGACACGACGGCCATACCGCCATCATGCTCCGTTTCGCCGAATTGGTGGCATCCAACCCGTTGCCCAACCTCAATACGGTATTGATTTTCCAGCCTGAAGAGGAAACGGGAAAAGGTGCCGCGAAAATTGTGCAAAGTGGACTGCTTCGGAATGTGAGTGCCATCTATGGTTTGCACAACCTGCCGGGCTACCCATTAGGTCAAGTGGTGCTCAACAAAGGCACCTTCGCTGCCGCTTCGTCGGGTGTGGTGTATAAGTTGCAAGGTCGTGAAACGCATGCTTCTACTCCAGAAAAAGGAATAAACCCAGGATTGGCGGTTGCAGAGATTGTTCAGACGATGCAACAACTCAACGGCAACCCATCCGACTTGGACCATTTTCAGCAAGCTACGCTGATTTGTGTGCGACTGGGCGAGGAGGCGTTTGGAACGTCGGCGGGATGTGCCGAAGTGATGTTTACGTTACGAGCCTACACAAATCGCCAGATGGCGTTGTTGCTCGATGCGGCCAACAATATCGCCGCTTCGGCTGCTTTGCGTCATCATTTGGAATTGCAGACCCGCTACCAAGAACCCTTCAAAGCCACCGAGAACAATCCTCAACTAGTGACGAATTTAGGAAAATTAGCGGCTGGATTTGGCTATGATGTAGTGATGCAGCAAACTCCTTTCCGCTGGTCTGAGGATTTCGCCGAATATCAGTTGCAGATACCCGGAGTATTGTTTGGCGTTGGGGCGGGAGAGACCCATGTCGAACTACACCATCCGCAATATGATTTTCCTGATGAAATCATCGAACCATCAGCACAACTGTTTGCGCATATCCGCAATACGGCCGCCGAACAACAATAAGATAATTAATAAAAAGAAATGATATGAAAAAAACGATTGTTTTACTGAGTGCTTTGCTCGTTTTTTCATGGGCGCAGGCGCAGTTGCTTGACCCATCGGAATATGAGGGTCAGTCGTGTACCTCCATCATGGTGGGCAAGAAAGCCACTACAGATGGTAGTGTGATTACCTCTCATACGTGCGATGGACGCTATCGCACGTGGATGTCCATCGAACCCGCTGCAGACCATGCCAAGGGTGAGATGTTGCAGGTCTTTAAAGGTACTGCGCATACGGTGTCGCGTGACGACTCTACGGGTGTAAAGTTGGCAGGTGAGATTCCTCAAGTGGCACATACCTACGCTTATCTCAACACTGCCTATCCTTGCCTGAACGAGAAGCAGTTGGCAATTGGCGAGACCACTTTCGGAGGTCCCGACACTTTGGTGAACAAAAATGGAATGTTCTTGATTGAAGAACTGGAACGTGTGGCGTTGCAACGTTGTACGTCGGCTCGTGAAGCCGTGTTGTTGATTGGCGATTTGGTGAAGAAATATGGCTACGGCGACGGTGGCGAGTGTATCACCATAGCCGACAGGAACGAAATTTGGCAGATGGAGATTTTGGGCGAAGGCCCCGACAAGATTGGTGGCGTGTGGGCCGCCCAGCGTGTGCCCGACGATGAGGTGGCCGTGAGTGCCAATATCCCTCGCATCGGCAAACTCAACCGCAAAGACAAGGCCAATTTTCTCTGCTCCGACAACATCGAGAAAGTGGCAAAGAAATATGGTTTGTGGGACGGCAAAGAGGATTTCGTGTTTTGGAAAGCCTTCAACGCCAGCTATGCCAACGGTCGCAATTTCCGCGAACGCGAATATTTCATCCTCAATGCTTTGGCTCCTTCATTGAAACTCACCTACGACATGCCGGAATTGCCCTTCAGCGTGAAACCCGACAAGAATGTTGATGTGAAAGAGGTCATCGAGCTCTTCCGCGCCACCTACGAGGGTACGGATATGGATATGTGCAAAAACGTGAAGATGCCCAAGAAATGCAAAGCAGAGGACGGCAGCGTCTATTATGATACGGTAATCAGTCCTATTGCCAATCCCTGGATTACCAGCGGACTGCAAAACACAATCAACTACTTGGCTCCCGGAACTATTGAGTTCCGACGCACGGTGAGCGTGGCCTGGTGCTCCTATAGTTTTGTGGCACAGCTGCGCGATTGGTTGCCTGACGCAGTGGGTGGCGTATGCTGGATGTCGGTTGACAATCCCGCCCAGTCTCCAAGAATCCCCATTTTCTGTGGCACGACTGAGCTGCCCGAGGCGTATGGACATTGTGGTCAAAAAGGCTATGACGAGAACGCCTTGATTTGGAAATTCCGCAAAGCAAATAAGTTGGCAACCGTTGCCTGGCAGAGTACCAAAGAGAAATTTATGGGCATGGTGCAGTCTCAGAAAACGCAATCTTTTGAGATGGCGGCTAAAGCCGAGAAAGAGGTTGCACAAGACAACGCAAAAGCTTCCAGTATCTTGAACGAATGTACGAAAAAAGCCTTCGAGGAATCTGTCAAGTCTTGGAAACAGATGGAGGGTGACTTGTGGTTTAGATTCGGAATGGGATTCTAATCCGAAATCAGCATGCTACGAACAAAAAAAAGCCGCCTCAAACGAGGCGGCTTTTTTGATATAAAACGTCTATATATTCAGACTCTGTTAATCTTCAATAGTGACTAGTTGATTAGTGATTAGTGATTAGGAATATAATCCTTCTAATCTTCAAATCTTATTTCTTTGTAATGTTGATGTAGTTGGGGTACTTGATGGTCTGGCCGGCAACTTCCAACGAAGGCTTGATGCGGAGGTCAAGGTCGGAAGAGAGACCATTGGAAGAGAATGAAGAAGCGAATTTCTTCAAGTCATCGGCACCTTTCTTGGAAAAGAGACTGTAAAGGTCGGTTCCTACGTTCAGGGGAACGATGGAAGTCTTGTTGGCGACGATGTTGTAGCGCTTGTTGAGCGTGCCCGTTGCGTACTGGCTTTTCTGAATGTCAAGCGCCCAGTCCATAGCGGAGAGAACGGCGTTTTTGTCGGTGGGGTTCTTCACGTTCACATTCACGTCCATGTTCAGAGGCACGTTCTTGCTTACCATGGCGGCGGTGAGTTTTACTACATCTACAGCGGAGATATTTCCGTTGGTGATGTCTTTGACGTTAACGCCGGCAACGCTGAGATTGCTGACATTCTTGAGGTTGAACTCGCAGTTGGCAAGGTTCGCGAGACCCTGTACTTGGGATGCCACGTCGGAAAGGATGCTGCAAGAAGCGCACATCAGTGCGATGGATGCGAGGCTTACAATAAGGAGCTTTTTCATAAATTGTTATTTGAAAATTGATAATGTACTGATGGGTTTGAAAATGCAAAGATACGAAAAGAAATTGAAACTTTGAATGAATAGAATTCATCTACAGCTCTCCTAACATACGGTTGATGATGCGTATGAAGTTGTACTTGAATGATTCATTCTGTTGATATTCTTTGTAGAGTGACATATCTCCTTTGCGTTGTTTCCTCATTACACGGTCGATGATTGTTCTCATCGCATCTTCCACGGCTTGTTGGTCGGGGTTGCCTACTACCAGCGTCTTGTAGTCCTCGTCGTTGGTCACGGCTTTGGCAATGCCTATCATCTTGGCTTTTTGATCGTCGGGTGTGGCGTCCCATCCTTTGAACCAACGTTCGTTGAATTCTTTGAGAATCTGGTCGAGAGGGTCGGTTGGACCCTCTTCGCCATCGCCGGCATTCGCCATAACAGGCTTGTTGGGATCCACAACGGTTTCGCCAGCATCTAATGCAATAGTCTCGTTGAGGGCTGTACGGCGCAGACCGTAGGTGTTGAGGTCAACGGAGTCAAGCAAATCTTTCATGTCGTCCCTTCCTGGGACATCGACATGTAGCGAAGGAATAAGGAATCGGAGGAACCAGAACAATTTCTCCCAGTCCTTCATCTCAAATTCCATGATTGCCGCCACCTTGGAATAGACCTTTACGAACTGCTTGCATTTCATCTTAAAGTCTGCCTTTCCGTTCTCTTCCCATTCTATCTCTAAGTTGAAACGATCAGCGCAAGTGTCCAAAATAGGTGCCCATTTGTCCGCCTCTTCTCCATGGATGTACAGGTCCATGAATGCGTTAACCTCTTCCATCTCAAATACTCCAAAAGAGATTAGCGTGTTTTTGAGTTGGTGCAGGATATTGACGTCGGTCGCCTCCGAGAGTGTAGTCGCCGTATAGAATGGGTCAAACGCCTCTTTGATGTCTTCTTTGGAATTGTAGAAGTCGAGGACAAAAAGGTCTTCCGACAGTTTGCCAAGCTCTGGTGCGGAACGGTTCAGGCGCGAGAGTGCCTGGACGGCGAGCACGCCGGCAAGGGGTTTGTCGATGTACATGGCGCACAACTTGGGTTGGTCGAATCCCGTCAGATATTTGTTTGCCACGACCAATATGCGGTAGTCGTCGGAGTCGAAATATTCAGGGGTTTTGGTGTCGGAAAAACCATTTATTCCCGCTTCTGTGTAGATGCCTCCACATCCCGCTTCCGTTTCGGCTGCTCTGGCGAAATTGTGATCCTCTTCGCCTTCCAACGAATCGGAGTAGGTTGTTGAATCCAATGAATAGACTTTGGGTTTTAGGCTTTTCTCGCCCGAAAAGGCGATGAGCACCTTGAAGGGCATTTTCTTCTCCTCCACGATACGGCAGAGTGCTTGGTAGTACAATATGGCACATTCTATGTCTTTGGTCACTACCATGGCTTTTGCCTTGCCTTTTAACTTATGGTTGCGGAAAATCTTGGCATCGAAATGGGTGAGCATCACCTCCGCTTTGGCTTCTATGGTTTTGGGGTCACGTTCTACTGCCTTATGTAGCAATTTCTGAGCCTTTTCGTTGTTGTATTCAGGGTTGTCTTCAATACTCTTGGTCAGTTCGTAATAACTCTTGAAGGTGGTGTAGTTGGTCAGCACGTCAAGGATAAATTGTTCCTCGATAGCTTGTTTCATACTGTACAGGTGAAAAGGATGGAACTTGCCCTCTTCATCCTCATAGCCGAAACGTTCCAGGGTCTCCTTCTTGGGTGTGGCGGTGAAAGCGAAATAGGAGCAGTTGCTGCTCATCTTGCGGTCTTTCATCAGTTTCTCCAACAGCGCATCGGTATCACTGCCTCCTTGGTCTGCGTCTTTTTGCATGGTGGCATTCAGTTTGTCGGCAGCAATGCCCGACTGCGAACTGTGGGCTTCGTCTATGATGATGGCGAAGTTGTGGCCGCTCACATCGCTGATGACGTCGCAGATAAATGGAAATTTCTGTATGGTGGTGATGATGATACGTTTGTTGCTTTCGATGGCTTTTTTCAAGTCCTTGGAAGTATCGGCGTGAGCCACAATCTTGTCACTTTGGCCGAAAGCCTTGATGTTGTCGGTAATCTGCTTGTCTAGTAGCCTGCGGTCTGTAACGACTATGACGGAGTTGAAGAGCGCTTCGTTCGTGGCTTTTGCACGGACGGCGTCGATAGAGTAGGGGCAAACCCCTATGAGTTTGTATGCCAACCAAGTGATGGAGTTGGATTTTCCAGATCCTGCGGAATGTTCAATGAGGTAGGTTTTTCCAACACCCTTTTCGGCAACGTCGGTAATCAGTTTGGAAACCACGTCGAGTTGGTGATAGCGAGGAAAAACCAGCTTCTTGGCGTTCTTCATGATATGAGGCACTTTCTTCTGAGTCTTTGCCTCGCCGTAGTCGAAGAGCACATAGTTCATGATGATGTCCGCTACGGTATCCTGCTGCAGTATTTGTTCCCAAAGGTAATCGGTTTTGTATCCTCCATCTATATTGACGGGATTTCCCGCACCCTGCCCGTTTGCAAGTCCTTTGTTGAATGGCATGAAGAAGGTCTTGGCAAGGTCGAGCTTTGTGGTAAAGAACACCTCATCCTTGTCGAGTGTGAAATGGGCGAGGCAACGACCATAGTTTAGCAACGTTTCCTTTGGGTTGCGTTCCGACGACTTGTACTGCTTTTGACCGTTGTATCGGGCTGTCTGGTGCGTCCATGGGTTCTTCAATTCGAAGGTGAAGAGTGGAATGCCATTCACATACAGCACCATGTCAATTTCCAGTTCTGGATTCTGGATGGAGAAAGTCTGTTGTCGGGTTATCGAGAACTGGTTGGAGGCATACTCCTTTTGGGATTGTTCCGAGTCGGCGGCGGAAGGCTTGGGGTAGAATAGCTTGAGTTTTATATTGTTGATCTCGATACCCTTTCTGAGCAATTGTATGATGCCGAAGGTTTTGATGCAGGTGTCAATCTCCTTTTCAACATCAGCTTTCAGGTCTCTGCCCACATATTTGTCCAGCTCCTGTTGTTGTGTGTTGTGCAGGAACGACCAAAGTCGGCGAAGGTCCAGAGCATTCTTCTTGTCAAAATCCTTGGGACTGCCCCAATAGTATTTCCCTGCTTCGGGCTGCTGCGCTTCAATATCCGTCAAGCCCAATGCTTTGCGTTCTTCTATGGAAGATCCTACCAAGGCCTTTTCTATCAGCCATTCAAATGCTTGCTCGTTGGTATGTGATGTGGTCATAATCATTTATTTTTGAGTAATATCCAATGACCTCCGCGGTTGGTACCCTCACGGGCTATCAAGCCCTCTTTAACCATCTGGTTGATGTGTTTCTGTGCATTACGCTTATTCATGCCGAGGGTGTCGGACATCTGTTGGACGGTAACCTTGTCGTTCTCGGCAATTAGATCAAGAATGATTTGTTTCGGTGTCTTTTTTGGTGTCTTTTTTGGTGTCTCAATATCATCAATGGTTTGTTTGATGCATTGCAACATAAACATAATAAAAGCGGTACTGTTGCCCACATTGTCGCTTGTGGCAATAGCATCGTAGTATTCCTGTTGGTGTTCCTTCACCATCGACTCTATGGGAAGCCAAGCAAATATAGGTCTCCATTGGGTCAACAATGCCGTCTGCCATAGACGACCCATTCGGCCGTTGCCGTCGGCAAAAGGATGTATGAATTCGAATTCGTAATGAAACACGCAGGAACTGATTAGCGGATGTGTTTTTGTTGACTTTATCCATGCAAAGAGATTCCCCATCAATTCAGGCACCCTCATAGCGGGAGGCGCCAGGTGGACACACCCTTTTTCGCCAAATACGCCTACGCCGCCAGAGCGCCAGCGTCCTGATTCGCTTACCAGTCCCTGCATCATTACCCCATGCGTTTTGAGTATGTCTTTGTAGTTAAAAGGATTGATGTTGGTTAAAAGCTCGTATGCTGCTATAGCGCCCTTCACCTCCTGTATCTCGTTTTGGGACCCGAGTACATGTTTTCCTTCAACAATGTCAGTCACCTGTTCGATGCTGAGGGTGTTGTTCTCTATGGCCAACGAAGACTGAATGGTCTTTATTCTGCTTTGCTTGCGCAGCATAGGGTGGGGGTGTTCGGCTGCCATCATGGCATTCAGGCTACCGATGGCCTCAGAGATATTGGCCACAAGGTTCAGCATTTCGTCTGTTATTGTAAATGGGGGCTGATACATACTATGTAAATAACTATAAAGTGCTCAGTTTATTGTGTGTAAACGACGATAGTTGCTGCTACTTGTTGATGAGTGGATGGCCGTTAAGGGTGGTGCAGCGTTCTTTGTTGACCACTCGGTCGCGGAAGAGCTTCTTGTCGGTGAAGTTGCGGTAGATGTTGCGGGTCAGCTCGGAGTAGTTGTCCTCGCCTTTTTCGTTGATGTAGCAGAAGGGTTTGATGGAGATGCAGTTCTGGTGCTCGAAGATGGTGTTGAGCAAGGTGCGGTCGGAGTTGCCGCAAGAATGCCCCATGATATAGACTTGAAAAGGGCCGCCCTCAATAAAACCCAACAGGTCTCGATAATGACTGGTCTCTAAATACTTCACCGATTTTGAATTCTTCAGCAGTTCATTCTCGTTTCGGTTTTCCAGATCTTTAAAGTCCTTGTCCATCTCATCGCCATAGCCGAAGATCATTTCTTCGGGTTTGGTTAATGATCCATGAATATAGTTTACCCTGGAGTTTTGACCTTTGTATATTTCGGCTGTTGGAGTATAGTTAAAGTTGAGCAACATCGTTTCTTCCACTTTATACTGGCCTCGGCCAATATCTAATCTTTCTTCTGGAGAAGGACGCGACTGCTTATAATCCGAAATTATCTGCTTAGAACTTTGAGCGACATCTTCTTTGTCAATAAAATCATCTTCGGGTGGTAGTAGACCTTGCAGCGGAGTGGTTGTTTTCTGAGTGGAAAGATATTCGGCCAACTTCTCCTTTAGGAAGTCCATCTGGCTGTTCAAGTTAGCGCAGGTATCAATGTCATTGGCATTAACTTTTAGCAACTCGTAGTAATCGCTTTCAATATCGGTCCAACCTTTGTTTTCGATATTCTTGAGCATTCTTTCTAGCAAAGGTGTTTTTTTTATAGTAACAAGTTTGTCTTGAGCAATTATATCTATTATTTCCCAATTCTCTTTGTGTTGCTTATTGGTATTCCATAAATCTGTGCCAGCCACAAGCTTTCCAGTCTTTGTATTATAGCGTCGTTCTCGCTCAATCGAAATTAGGTAATCAGAATGCAGAAAATTCTCGTTCTCGAAAAGCGTGGATAGCAAACGAAACAAGTACCAATCAATAAAGTCCTTGTAACTGGTATGTAGTCCGTGAGCCTGATCGAAGCCGTTGCCTATGATTGCTAGTCTATTCATAATTATTTGTTCTTATTGCTGTTTGTGATGAATGGTTAGATCATTCAAGGATTTTCAATCGACTAGTCCTGCATTTTCAATATAGTCCTCTAGGTCTTTTTGTGCAGATTTATATTTCTTAAGAAGAGTTTGGTCGGCGGGATTGTTGGTCACCATCAATTGATATGTATTTACTTTTAATTGTAAAATATTTTTTATAGTTTCTGTCATTGTATTAGATACACCAATGTTATGCATTTCCCACATTCTATTGACAAATGGATTTTCATAATAGGGTACATCTTTTAATAATTTAATGGATTTTGCACTTAACTTAGCTTTTTTTGTCAACTCGTATAAATCTTGCTCACATTGTTCGTCGGCATGATGAAAATCTTCAAATAGTTCACTTATTTGATTAATATTATCGTCCAAGATTCTCAAATTATCTTCAACTGAGTTATTTTCATTTATCTTAAGCTGGAAGTCTCTTAAATGCCTATTATGGGCTCTTAATTTCTTTTTGTGCTTTTTCTGAAATACATCTATATCACTTACTGCATTTTTAACTTCCATCAAAATAAGAATGTTGATGAATGCCAAAATTGGAGTAATCATACCATTAATATATGAAGCAAAACTATTCCAATCTTCAGGATTTGTCGAGATTTGTGTTTTGTGGAAATTAAACACATAGATGGTAATTATTAGGAAAAGTGATATTCCGATGATGATGTATATTGTAGACTTCTTCATGTTAGTATATATATTATCTATTTGATGTTGTTTTTGATCACTTCTCCTCTAAATAAATAGTTATTCTCCTTTTTGATATTTTCCTTTCGTATTTAGACTAAAAGATTGTATTTGTATTTCGACTAGGAATACACGAATGCTTAATGAGATTTTTTATAATGTAACTTTTACTTTGCCGGTTACTACGTCGTTGATGATGATTTGTTTGCGTTCCTGAAGGAGGGTGATTTGTTTGGTGGCGTTGTTTATGGAACAATCTAGCCTTTCTGTATTCTGTCGAATGTATTCTGCAATTGAATCTCGTTCTTCAGTTGGCGGATATGGATAAGATACATTCCCAATAACACTTACTGCTAATCCGGGTTGTGCCGCAGATTGAGAATATTGATTTAGATTTGATGCCTTAATACATTCTCCTAACCAAATGACATTTTCTGAAGAGTGTGGATATACCACCACAGCATGTTCCGTAGCAAAAAATTTTCCATCTGCGTAATTCACATTGCCACAAAGGGCTCCTTGTCGCCCAATCAATACGTAATTGCCTTCGTTTGTGTATCTGTCAGTATAGCCTCTAAATCCATTGCCCCCAAAGACAGGAAAACCAGATGTAGTAAACTGGTCTGAACTAATAGTATCACCACTTCTCAATTTTGCAATCTGCTTTAGTTTCCGCACCTCCCAGTGTTCGGGGATGTTGCCGATCCAGTCGATGCCGGAGGGTTTCATTTTGGCGTTGGGGTTGAGGCCTTTGGTGACGGCGTTGTTGATGATGATTTGTTTGCGTTCGTTTAATAAATCAATCATCTTTTGCTGTTGGGCAATGGCTTCGTCTATTTTGGCTGTGGCTGTGTCAAGA
>JAZLKZ010000107.1:0-81124 GCA_045597845.1 Bacteroidales bacterium
CGTCGTAGAAGATCCAGACGGCCTTGCCGCGGAGCATGGCGACACTCTCCGAGGTATGGAGATGACGGTGGATGGGCAGCACCGTGCCCGGCTCCAAGGCGTTCAGCATGCGCTGGGAGTTGTCATTCTCGCTATTGCGCAAGTCATAGTTCTGCCGCAAGCGCGGGCTGGCCTGGGCTTGGGCGGTGAGGATGTTTAAAAGTTCCTGGTTGAGTAACATGATGGGGATGTTGGGTTATGGGTGAATAGTTATGGGTGTTGGGTTAATCATACACAATCTCTCGATTGAAAATGTCGAAATAATTCTTCAACATATATATCTTTCCCCGTTTTTCTCCTGTTGCTTCTGAGAGTAAACCAACTCATTCCATTTCCGATATTAGCTTATAAGCCGAAGCCATCGATAATCCTGTGACGGATCTCACAGTCGGAGCATCAATTATCGGATTGTCATACATCCTATTCAATACTTTTAATGCATTGGCCGATCTTGTTCCTAATTTCTGTGCCTTCTCTTCATTTTCTTTCTCTACAGATAAAATGTCTGCAAATGTTTTGACTCCGTTATCTGCTGTTTTAATGATTCCTGTCAGGAAGAACTTAAACCAAGGCCGCAAATCGTTTTCTTCCCGTGCTTTCATCAGACATTGATAATAGGTATTGCGATGATGCTCAAGATAGTCAGACAGATAAAGTATCGGGCGTTTCAAGAGGCCTTTACTTACAAGATAAAGTGGAATCAGGAGTCTGCCAGTCCTTCCGTTTCCATCAAGGAATGGATGAATCGTTTCAAACTGGTAATGTATGATTGCTATTTTGACCAAATCCGGAATATTGATGTCTTCGTTGTGGACAAAATTCTCAATGTCACCAATGAGTTCAGGTATTTCCGTGAAAACCGGTGGAACATATATTGCGTCATTTATTGTTGCACCGCCAATCCAATTCTGTGAACGGCGATATTCGCCTGGTGTCTTGTTTTCGCCTCTGACGCCTTGCATCAACGTATTGTGAATCATCCGAATGAGCCGTGAAAAAAACGGAAGGCCTTTCATGGCTTTTACGGCTTCGTTCATAGCATCTATATAGTTATGCACCTCTTTCCAGTCATCTCTCTTGTCAAGTGGGACATATTCCTCATCAAGAATTGCATCTTCCATCTTTGTCTGTGTTCCTTCAATCTTTGACGACTGTGTGGCTTCCTTCATGATATGCATTGAAATGAAAAGGTCGATATTGGGAATATGCTCAGAATACATATCAAGACGTCCAAGCATCCTGTCGGCTTTACTCAATAAAGTGATTATCTCCATATCATCAATTATCCATTGATGATTTATCATGTTCGGACTAAAGCTGTTGTAATAGCCCTGATTCCTGTAAACGCCTGATATAAAATCTTTCACAACAAATGCTTTGCTTATTTAAGTTTTCAAAATTTGAAATAAACCATTTAACCATTTTAGTTTTCGACCAAAAACTAAAATAAACCACATCACTATTTTAGTTTTTTCGCATTTTCTAAAACAAGACTTTGCCGGAAACATCTATCTCGTCAATATCTCCACAATCCTATCTGCCGTGTGTTCATCCCACATTTTTTGGGGATGACACTTTTCTTTCAATTGCTGGCAAAGAAAACTATGCCAATACAAATGCTATGGCAACGAAATCAGCACATACGGATTTGCAACAACATGTTGTCCATATTTCCTTAATAAAGTAACTATATCCGTTTTATCATCACTTGATTCCTTCAATTGGGACATTCCTGGAATACGAGATGCGAAAAAAGGCCACAACTGGTCTGATTTATACACCTTATTCACATCAGGGAAATTAATCAAAGGAGCATATTCATTTTGTGATTTGAAAGCATCCGAATAAGAATAAGTCCAATTTCCATCTGAATATACCAATGTACCCATAATGAATTCTCCTATCATCAAATCGAAGTTTCCCTTTTCCCCTTTTATGGCACAAAGATTCGTTTCTTCGCTATCATGCCATAACATTTTTATCTTTTCCACTACTTTCATATTATTATTTCTTTTATTGTTTGATAACGACATTCTAGGCATTTTATGATAAAATCCATCCGCAATTGACTGAAACAATCAGCAAATTCACCTTTTATCAAACACTTCATTTCATTTATCATTCTTTCCGAAAACAAAGTTTTCACTTCTTCTTTCGACATATAAAACTCATTTCCATATATTTGTTCAACCAATCGAAAATGATTGATGTTTTTCTCTCCGACCCACCCTAATTTTGGCCTTGAGGCTTCACTGTATTTCTTAATATGTGCAGCCATCTGTTTAGGATGTTTCCACTTTTCCAAATTCTGATCGCTATCATTCCCAAACAAGCCTCTGGCAGTGTCATACACTGGCGAAAAACGGGCTTGCCCATTTCTCATCATTGGTCTAATAACAGCCCAATTGAAGAAATGACGGTCATTGTTTCCTACTAAAGCATCAAATAACAGCAGTTTAACCAAATCATGCATAATTTCTTGATGTTCATCAGGGAATCTTTGCGAAACTGCTTTCTCAACAAATTGAAGCGTGAAAAAATCTCGTGACAAATTTGCTTCCTCAACTTCTTCAACAAAACTCGAATCGGACAAATACCCAGCGAATATTTCGGCTCCATGAACCAGTTCTTCAGTCCGAGGACTCAAAAAATATTTGCTCAAGAAACGCACTTGTCCATTTATCCTCATAAGGCGGCAATCTGCCATTTTCAAGCCAAAAACGACGCCCAATCTATTCAGCAAATATTCCGTAATAGATTCATTTGGATACCATTTGTGTCCAGTTTTTGCAATATACAAAGGACATTTCCTGAAGTTGACTTTATGAAATGTGTTGCTTTTGGAATACTCATAAATATGTAGCAATTCTTTTGGAGCATCACCAGATACAGTCATCGACCTTTCCACCCAATAATTGTTCTTCTTTAATTCAGGAATCGATTTCGAAAAAACACCCTACAGAACCTGAATAATTTTCCACCTCATGGACAGGCATAATATCCCTAACTCTATTTTCCTTTATTCTTATCCTTCGCCTCTTCATAGTTCCATAATGATTGTTTCTACGCTACAAAATTACACATAAATGTTTAAACCTAGGTTGTATCACTTTATTTCTCGAAAAATCTTACCATCAATCATCAGGCAGTCAATTTCAACATAGACAGTTTTTGTTTCTAAATCACTGAAAGAATATGTCTTATAGTCCCATGTTGTAACCAAATAGCCATGATGTGAATTGATGTTATTTTCTTAATATTTCCTCTTCCTTCAGCGGTTTCCAGGCTCCATCCTTACAAGCCAAGACTACCGTTCCGCTCTCGAGGCACTCCAAGTTATGCCATTGGCCCATGGGCACCACGATGCCGGGGTTCTCCCCTCCTGATTCGATGAGATGGCGGCTGGTTTCGTGGCCTTGGTCGTCGTAGAAGATCCAGACGGCCTTGCCACGGAGCATGGCGACACTCTCCGAGGTATGGAGATGACGGTGGATGGGCAGCACCGTGCCCGGCTCCAAGGCGTTGAGCATGCGCTGGGAGTTGTCATTCTCGCTATTGCGCAAGTCATAGTTCTGCCGCAAGCGCGGGCTGGCCTGGGCTTGGGCGGTGAGGGTGTTTAAAATTTCCTGGTTGAGTAACATGATTTACCTCCACGTATTACACGTATCTTTTTTTCTTTTTCGCCACGAATCACACGGATCTGCACGGATTTTTTAGATATTTAGATAGATATATACTTGCGATACGAGCGATACGCGGAGACTTCTCCACGGATCACACGGATTTACATTTTTCTCCACGCATCACGCGGATTTACACGTATCTTTTAGATTTTCAGACAGATAAATACGAGAGATACGAGCGATACGCGGAGACTATTCCACAGTTCTGCTTTTCTCTCCTTACAGTCTGCCATCCACAATGCCTCTATCGAGCGTGCATTTCACGTCGAAGATGACATGCTGTGGCTTGAGCAGGCTGGTCACATCCAAGCCTTCGAATTTCTTGTGAGCGACGGCTGCGATGCAGGCATCGAATTTCTCAGCTGGCAGTTCGTTGACGACCTTGATGCCGTATTCGTGCTCCACGATGGCTGGGTTGGCCCATGGGTCGTAGACGGTGATGTTGAGGTTGTATTCCATCAAAGCCTTGTAGATGTCGATGACCTTGGTGTTGCGCACATCGGGGCAGTTCTCCTTGAAGGTGAAGCCGAGGATGAGGATGTTGCTGTGCAGCACCTGGATGCCTTTCTTCAGCATCAGCTTGATGGTCTCGGTGGCAACGTGTTCGCCCATGCCGTCGTTCATCCTACGGCCGGCGAGGATGATCTCAGGGTTATAGCCATAACGCTTGGCGCATTGGGCCAAATAATAAGGATCCACGCCAATGCAGTGACCGCCTACCAAACCAGGACGGAACGGCAAGAAGTTCCACTTGGTACCCGCAGCTTCCAACACGTCGAGGGTGTCGATACCCATCTTATTGAAAATCTTACTGAGTTCATTGACGAAAGCGATGTTGATATCGCGCTGGCTGTTCTCGATGACCTTGGCAGCTTCGGCGACCTTCATCGTGGGGGCAAGATGGGTACCTGCGGTGATGACGGACGAATAGACCTCGTTGATATACTTGCCGATTTCAGGCGTTGAACCCGAAGTCACTTTCTTGATGTGTTCCACGGTGTGCTGCTTGTCGCCTGGGTTGATACGCTCAGGGCTGTATCCTCCATAAAAATCAACATTCATCTTCATGCCGCTGACTTTCTCAACTACGGGGATACATTCGTCTTCGGTAACGCCCGGATAGACCGTGGATTCATAGACAACGGTCAACGGACAACCGTCAACAGACAAGGAACCGCTATCTTTTTTCATCTTGAAAACTTTACCTACAGTGGTGCTGGCTCCGATCAACGGGGTAAGATCTGGGTTATTGTCATCATCCACCGGTGTAGGCACTGCAACTACAAAGAAATTGCAATCCACAATATCATTAATATTGGCGGTACACTTGAAACCGTGATTGTTGATGGCATCTTGAAGGATGTCGTCAGCCACTTCGAGGGTGGCATCGTGTCCGGCCATGAGGGCCTCGCAACGTTTGGCGTTCATGTCGAAGCCGACAGTAGGATATTGGGTGGAAAACAATCTTGCCAAGGGCAAGCCTACGTAACCGAGTCCGATAACACAAATTTTAGTCTCTTTCATAGCATTTTGGATTTAAGACAACAGACTACAGACAACAGACTACAGAAATATGGGTACTTTGTAGATACGTACTTCTAACCACTACACACTGTTGTCGGTCGTCCGTTGTCCGTTGTCAATTATTTTTTATTGGATTTATTTTCTAAAAATTTTATAAGGTTAAAAATTCCTCCAGAGATGGATTGAAGTTGTGATTGTAATTCCACACGTTTGTCTGGAGTGCAGAACTTGCGGTCTTCACAAAGATAGAGCATACTTTTGACTTCAGAACAACTACCCTTTGAGATATGCAAATATCGAATAAACTGAGCATCTGTCCCACTTTCAAAGCCTTCAGCAATATTATTCATAACGGAAACAGCCGCACGCTGAATCTGATCTTTAAAACCAAAGTCACGGCAAGGCAACATCATATCGTAAACAGCATTGACAAAAACACGCGTTTCTTGCCAAATCCTCAAATTCTCTAAATTCCTACTCTCACCCATCCTTTGTCTATTGCCTGTTGTCCGTTGTCCTTTGTCCGTTGCCTGTTGTCTATAAATTCTCCCGATACCATTCAATCGCCTCATTGAGACCACGAGAGAAGTCGTATTCGGGGTCATACCCGAGGAGGCGTTTCGCCTTGCTGATGTCGGCATTCGAGTGCTTGATGTCGCCTGGGCGGTCTGGGCCGAAATGGGGCTCTATATTTTTGCCGAGAGCCTTGGTAAGGTCGTAATAGATGTCGATGAGATACTCGCGACCACCATAAGCCACGTTGAAGGCCTCGCCACTCGCTTCATCGGGAGCCAAGCAGGCCTTAAGGTTGGCTTCAATCACATTTTCAATATAGGTGAAGTCGCGGCTCTGCTTGCCATCGCCGTTGATGGTGGGTTGCTCATCGTTCAGCAGCATCTTGATGAACTTCGGCAACACAGCAGCATAAGCCCCATTGGGGTCTTGGCGGCGACCGAAGACATTGAAATAGCGCAAACCGATGGTCTTCAGTCCATAATGTTTGGTATATTGTTTAGCCCACTCCTCGTCGCAGCGTTTGGTCACGGCATACGGACTGAGCAGATTGCCTTCCACGCCTTCCTGTTTAGGCAGATGTTCTTCATCGCCATACACCGAGCTGGAAGAGGCATAGACGAAGGTCTTCACTTTGTTTTGCCGGGCAGCTTCTAACATATTGAGCGTACCCTGAATGTTGTTCAGGCAATAGAACAGCGGCATTTCTATACTACGCGGCACACTGCCCCATGCAGCCTCGTTCATCACATAATCAACACCTTGACATGCATTCATACAAGTGTCAAGGTCTTTGATATCACCTTTAATAAATTCATAGTTAGGATTGTTGATAAACAAATCCACATTGGATTGTTTACCTGTACTCAGATCATCTAAGCAACGGACTCTGTAGCCCATATTGAGTACTGCTTCACACAGATTGGAGCCGATGAAACCAGCACCTCCTGTTACAAGAAATCTGCTATTGGACGGAAAAATTAGATGTTTGTATGACATTATACGATGTTGTTAAAAGATGTATCGATATTATTCAAATATTTGCAAACGCATTCAACTTATAAAAAATCAGATCAAAAGCCAAAGCCTATCGGGGAACCTTGTTGACGGCGTTCTCAGGAAATCGGCACGAAAGACTCACTGCATCAATAGAAGCAACTATCAAATCCATCTTCGGTGAGGTATACGCGGCAATATGACGAGAATACGCTGCCGTAACTAGACAAGAACTCACCGATAGTCATATCTATCTGTGCGCTATCCGTAATTACAAGACCGCTGAAGTCATGCTCGTGGGGAATCGATGATGTTGAGAAATAGACTGACGGGTATATATATGGCTTGGGATTGTAGAAGATGAATGATGCCATGGTTGATTCGTCAACCTTCGGAACCATCTCGACCGTTACAATGCTTACTACAGGCACGTTGTAATAAAGGTAGGTTTTGATGTAATGATTATTTGGCAACTCAGAATCATCATTATCTCGTTCTTCACCAACAACTATTCCTCCACCATCTCGAATGGTATCTTTATGCTCAGCACCCATATTGTCGCTATAGCGAATGACAAAATCGAAAAATTCCAGGCTCGATGAGTGGATTGGCACCAATACGGTCATTTCGATCAGATTTGCAGAATGCCCCAATAGGGGGGATTCAACATCTTTGACAGTATCATCTTTGTCGCAACTTCCCAGTGAAAAAAACAGATGGCAGCTACCATCAAAAGAAAAAACTTGTTCTTCATTATGCTTTCTATTTTTATTTTTATATTATGTCTTTCCGCATCCGATGTGGGATGCAAGCACTTGTCATAGCCCGGCGTGCGGTTGTCGGCCTGGACACGGAAGAAACGCTTTGCATATATAACGGTTGCTCAAGGAAAAAGCTACGCTACAACAACTCCCATCACAAAGCATGATATTTGGCAGTCGTCGCGAAAAATTTATCGTGCAAAGATACAAATTATTTTTTGCATTACAAAATATAATGTATATAATTTATTATTAGTGATTAGGGGATAGTGGATAGCGATTGGTGATTATGGGTTTGGAAAGAAGGATTTTGCCATGGCGAAGACGCAAGATTTTGATTTTCCACCAATTCGAAAGCAACATTTTCCGCTATTTCTCGTTATAATTCATAAATAAACGGACATGAAGCGATTGCTTTTTCTTTGCCTCTTTGCCTGCCTGATTGCCTGAGCCGCCAACGACCAGACTTACAGCGGCAACTGGTACACAAACCATCAAAGTGCGCAAAGCGGAACGCTGCACGACAACAACAATCATTCGTTGGGCAAGATCCAATCCGACGGGCGCATCTACGACCACAACAATCATTTTCTGGGCAAGATCAATTCCGACGGACGCATCTACGATTCCAGCAATCACTTCTTGGGGAAAATGAACTCCGACGGGCGTCTCTACGACAGCAACAACCATCTGTTGGGAAAGATGAATTCCGATGGGAAAATGTACGATTCCAGCAATCACATGTTGGGCAAGGTGGAATCGGACGGACGCATCTACGACTCCAACAACCATTATCTGGGACGTGCCAGCGATATTCCCAGAAATTGGGTGGCGATACTATTCTTTTTCGACATTTTCTAACATGATTATCCGAAAAAGCGGTAATCGAGGAAGAAAAAAACTACTTCACGCGCGGATTATAATACTGTCCGTGCTTGTGTGTTTTGGCTCCATAGCTGATTGCAAAATGCGGACACCGATGCAGACACGAAAGACAGAACAAGCAATGCTCCTTAACCCACACAGGTTTTCCATCCTCAATTGAAATGGCTTGCACCGGACATTGTTTCTCGCAAAGTCCGCATCCCGTACATGCATCCGAAGCCTTGAACTTACTTGTTGACTGACGTTTGTAGAACGGATAGACCAACGCAGTAGCCACTTTTCCCATTCCTCGCAAATGGTCGAAATTACCACATTCACGGGCACGAATCTTTTCAATCATCTCGTCAATCACTGGTTCGGCAGCATCCAATAAAGCGTTGTTCGCCTCATTGTCGGAGACGTCGAACATCGGCGTCCAAGTGTCGGGCATCTTTACCGAAAAGCGGGCGTCGAGTTTTCGTTCCAACAGTTTTTCCAACATTCCTGATGCGTCGCCTGTAGAACCGCCACAAGTCAGCGCCACATAGCAATAATGATTGCCCGAGAGATGCAACTCACTTACGAAATCGGCAAGCAGCCACGGCAAACCCCAGAAATAGGTAGGAGACACAAAACCGACAGGCTCTCCGTCGGGGATTTCGCGGATTGGATTGTCGGAAACGGAGACAGCACTATCGTCCAACGCCTCCGCCAAACGCTGTGCAACATATTTGCTGTTGCCTGTACCTGAAAAGTAGTAGATCATATTTATTGTGATTAGTGACTATGGGGTTAACCTTACTCTTAAACCTTTATTTAACGCAGCAACGAGGCAAAAAGTATGTCAACGACAGTGTTTTGCACACTAATTCAGCAAAAAAGACGTTATTTTAATGAACAGTGATCTGCAAACGTGCACTTCATGTCTAAGGTACAACAATCAATGTCTATGAAAATACGATATGCCGAAAGAAAGGATGTGCCTCTCATCCTGAAATTCATCAAAGAGCTGGCCTGTTATGAGAAAATGTCAGACGAGGTTGTCGCCACCGAAGCGATACTTGAAGACTGGCTTTTCGACCGCAAACGCGCCGAAGTCATCTTCGCCCTTGAGGGTGACTCCGAAGTGGGTTTCGCACTTTTCTTTCACAATTTCTCGACCTTTCTCGGTCGGTCGGGACTCTATCTCGAAGACCTATTTGTGAAGCCTGAATATCGTGGCAAAGGCTACGGCAAAGGACTTTTGAAAGCCCTCGCCAAGATTGCCGTGGAACGCGAATGCGGCAGACTGGAATGGGTTTGCCTCGACTGGAACCATCCCAGCATAGATTTCTACAAATCAATGGGCGCCATCCCCATGGACGAATGGACCATCTACCGAGTAACGGGAGAAACGCTGAAAGCCATGGCCAAGGAATGATTCTGTAATCAGTGAACTGGGGGCTGTGACGAGGGGAAATGTTGACAAGATTTAACTCTTAGTAACGAAGCATACCAGAAACTCACGAAACAGGTAACAGAAAGCAGCAAAAGTTACTTCTTGGACGACTATATGATTATCGGAACTTCCACCTTGGTAGAAACCGAGATAGACAGCATTACCAACCAATACTCCGAACAGTTTCAGAACCCGTTCCTTGCATGGGGAAGATACCGTAAACGTTGCTTCCGATACACATTGCCCATCTCGTTCCAGTTCCACCACGTGCAGATGGACGGACTACACGCAGCAAAGTTTCTGGAGCAGCTGCAACAATGTTTCAAGCATTACGAATGACAACTTCCGCGGCCAAAAGAATGCGGAGATAACAAAAGGTGGCTTGTTAACAACAAACCACCTTTACTACAACACCTCAATACAATAGACGCCTCACTTACCTAGTAAATGGAACGCCAGGTGTACCACTAGAATACTTAACACTCGACACGCAATCAACCGCAGTAACAGACCCAGAAGTACCCCACTGAGAAATAAGATCATAATTATTTGCAAAACCATAGCTATAACCTGCTGGTTCCCAATCGCTAAGCGAAGCCCTTCTGAATTGTCCAGCAAGAGTCAAATTCGAAACTTTCACTTTAGTATGAAGAATACTAAAAATTGGGCGATCTATAGTAATCGTAAATCCATTACCATCTAAATCGAAATCATTGCCATATCTATTATAAAATAAATCATCATAATACCCTTTTCCACTGAAATCAATACTATTAGCCAACCTTATTTTAGTTGTATTACTCTCTAATGCATTCGCAAGTTCCGTTGCATTATGGACAAGCGTGTAATTATGATTTGAAAACGCAGCGCAATTCAGCACCATATTTGCGGGGATCGATCTCGTTTTGAATTGCAAATCGGAATTAGTAGATCCCACCGCACCAATTCTAACGGTAAAGGTTTCGTTAGGAATGGTGGGAATCACCATCCAAGCTTCGCTTCCCGAAACGGTAATGACACGTTGTTTGCTGCCGGTGCCTCTCGTAAGGCTTCCTGTGGCAAAATTATAGGAAAAGCTACCGGAGATATTTGTATTCTGGGTTGTTACGGTAATAGGTGTACCCGTAGCATAAGCATCCAATCCCGTAAAATGAATAACCGAAAACAGATTATGGAACACAACAGGACCGAAATCGCCCGCCGTAGCCCACATAGGCATATCCTGGCCGTCATAAGTTTCGGATAGCGAAAAGTTTACGACATTACCACTCCAAGTAAATGCTTCTCCACCATAGGTAAACATACGATACGAGTCAGCATGTTCCGCAGGTTTGAAGATAGCCTTCCACTCCTCCATATCCAGACGGAATTCCTTTACAGGCTGGGCATTTACATAGATGATATCCGTTGTTTCCCAACAATTGTGCCTATTTCCAGAGATGCCGGCAATATAGGACTTACCATCACTGCTTTCCATTGTTGCAGTAAACTCACCATCGGCCACGCTGTCTTTCTCGCATCCCACAAACAGAGAGGCAGAAAGAAACAGGCAAAACAACAAGCTAAAATTACAAAGTTTCTTCACCAAGCGGTCCTCCCATATAATAATCAGGATCATTCGGATCTCCACCACTGTACAGAGGTGGATTGCCACCGTCGTTTGTCTCAAACTGAGAGAGAGCATATCCCTACTCCGTCAAATATTGAAAAACTTCAATTTCCGGAGAGCAATAATCCTTCTTGTTAGTTAATGAATTAATAATTTTATACATCTTAAACGGAATATTTTACAAATCAAAAGCACAGAACAAACACCAAATTGCAGCACAAAGCACTTATTTATGCGCACTCCGCATTATTTTCAAAAGCAAAAAAAACAATAAATCTTGGTGCAAAAGTATGAATAATAATTCAATTGGCAAAATCACATTCCCCAAAATACCAACCATTTATTAACAAAAAGAGAGCAGAACGACCGGCCTTTCAACAAAACATAGTATTTTTGCAAAACAAAAGGCACGCGCAATGATTTCTTTCAACAGCATCAGAGGCATCTATTTCAGTCCTACCGGCACTACCTGTGCCGTCACCAAGTTTGATGTACAACAGTTGGCGTTGCGGTGGAGTCTGCCCTACTCGCTCACATCCTACACACTCCCCGTAGAGCGTGAGCAATGGAAACCAATCTCGGCAAACGAATTAGTGGTATGGGGGACTCCTGTTTATGCAGGACGCATTCCCAACAAGACATTGGAATTTGTGAAAGAGCACTTGAAATGCAACGGAGCGAAGTTCATCGCCATTGGGGTATATGGCGGACGCAACTACGACGACACCCTTGCGGAGCTGTGTCAAATTGCCGTAGATGGGGGTCTGACGCCCATCGGAGCCAAAGCCGTGGTGGCGCGGCACACCTTTTCCTCGACCCTCAACATTGGACGACCAAACGAAAAAGATTTCAATGCGTTGGATAGATTCTGCAATACGTTAAATCCCGAAAGCGTCACCCCTATTCTACCTCCAGGGAATCCATATCCCGAAAAATATTATACACCCCTGAAAGAGGACGGCACGCCGGCTTTGTTTCTCAAAGCCAAGCCTGCACTCGACAAACAACGGTGCAACAGTTGCGGCATCTGCGTGGAAATCTGTCCAATGGTAGCATTACTCCCGAAGCGGAGGGCGTCGCAACAACAGGAGTATGCATAAAATGTCAGGCCTGCATTCAAAAATGCCCCCAGCAAGCACTTTCGTTCACCGACAAAGCATTTCTCTCACATGTAAGAATGCTTGAGAAAACGTTTGATCGGGAACAGAAATAGTCACCCACAACCTTTTACCATTCGCTCTATTTTGCCTGTGAAAACCATAGAAATCACCGACCTTAACGACCCAAGAGTGGAGATGTTCACACATCTCACCGAGGCGCAGCTGCGCAACAAGCTCGACCCTGAACAAGGCATCTTCATCGCCGAAAGTCCGAAAGTAATCAACGTGGCGTTGGACGCAGGAATGGAGCCCGTAGCGCTGCTCACTTCACACAAGAACCTCGACGGACAGGCGCAGCCCATCGTCGCACGTTGCGGTGACATTCCCATCTACACAGGCGACGACGCCTTGCTTACCGGCATTACAGGCTTTGAGCTCACCCGTGGCATACTCTGCGCCATGCGTCGAGCAAAGCCCCTGAGCGTACCGGAAGTCTGCGAAGGCAAACACCGCATCGTGATTATCGACAGCGTGGTGAACGCCACCAATACCGGCGCCATTTTCCGCGCGGCAGCGGCATTGGGAATGGACGGCATTTTGCTTACCCGCACCTGCTGCGATCCACTGAACCGTCGTTCGGTACGCGTAAGTATGGGCACCGTTTTCCAAATTCCATGGACCTATCTTGGCGAGACCTGCCACGACTGGCCACAGCCCAGAATGGAGCAATTGCACCAACTCGGCTTTAAGACCGCAGCCATGGCACTGAGCGACAATTCCATCAGCATCGACGACCCAAGATTGCGTTCCACAGACCGCCTCGCCATCATCATGGGAAACGAAGGCGACGGACTTTCAAACGAGGCGCTTGCCGCCTGCGACTACGTGGTGAAGATACCCATGCAGAATGGCGTGGATTCCCTCAACGTAGCGGGAGCCGCGGCGGTAGCGTTCTGGGAAATGAGGTCGAAAGAATAGCGTAGAAACATCGCACAACAGCTCTACAAAGGCCTGATGGTAACCATGTTCTGATTAAAGCGATAATCGTATTTGATGTCAAGGTTGATGCCTTGTACGATTTTCAAGCCAACACCTTCATTCTGTAGCGACGTCGCATTCAGCAATTCCACATCCAATGGATTAAACGGTTTTCCGTCATCGTGGATAGAGATGCAGCTTTCGGTAGCGCGTACATCCACATACTTGGCTTGGCCGTGGTTGACGATATTGTTCAGTAGTTCTTCGGCACAAAGCATCATTCGGTCGGCCTGCGGTTGCGATTGGCTGCACAGAAACTGATACAGGCCTGTCAGGCAGTCTTTCAACGCTCCCTCAGAGGTCTCCATAGTGACATCAAAGACTTTTTTTGCATCGCTACGAGGAATGAGGGTCAAAGGAGCCAGATTCTTGTCCTTAGACCTGACAACCGAAGTGAAAATCAGAAGGGCAGCCGCCACTATCGCCTGACCGAGGAAAAATCCTATCCAGCCGCCTCTAAGGATCCAAAACCCACCATGGGAAGGAGCGTTTGAGCGATAGAAAGGAAAAGCGCGAGACGATTGTGACCATAAAACTGATAGATAGGCAAAAGATTGTAGAGCAACACCTGCATAACAATGTTCAAGGAAAAGAGCGGCAAGGCTTCGAGGACAAAGGGCATAGAAGACTCGTTGGCGGCGCCCAAAATCCGAGCGATAGGAGCAGGAAACGCAACGATTAGCACGGCATAGCTTGCCAGACAGATTCCCAAAAAAGTGTAGGTTCTCTTGAGGAGCAAAGTCATTCCTCTATCGTCGCCCAGACCTTTGAGAATGGCGCCAATAGGCTGGATGGTTCTCAGCGAACCCGAAAGGATGATCATAGAAAACGACACCAATTGAACACAAACAGCCAAGGCCACAAGGCCACCTTCGCCCAAATAGGTTGAAGCAACATAGTTGCTGCCAACCAGTTGAACCGACAGTAGCACCGTACTGAAGAAAACGGGGACACCAATCGTGAGCAGTTTCCGATAGTTGATGTCGCCCCGCTTGAATCTGCAAAGGTGCAACGAATTTTTTTTCGGAAATGAGGAATCACCATAACGATGCAGACCAGATACATGACAAAAGTCGCCCATGCCGCCCCCGAAATACCCCAGCCAAACACCTTGATAAAGACAATGTCGAAAAGAATATTGATCACATTGCCCACAAAGACGTTACGAGTAACCAGTTTCGGAGCGCCATCGACTGCAAGGAACTGATTGAGTGCAAGCATCAGCAACTGAGGGGCTGCCGAAAGAATAGAGACCAAGAGAAAGTCGTTGGTCATCTGACGCAAGGACTCTGAATTGCAAAGCAGCTGCGATAGTGGGTTGAATGCAGCAATACCCAAAACCATCAAGACTATGCCCAACAATAGCGATGTCACAACCGCAAAAGAGAAGAGCTTGTCCGCCTTGCGTTTATCGCCCTGTCCGATGGCCATACCCGCCATCATTGTAGCACTGGCAACGTAGAGACAGGAAAAGGAAAAGAAAGCCTGAAGGACGGGTTTGCAAAGATTGACGGACGCCAAAGCTTCAGGACCGATTAGGTTGCCTACAATGGCGGCATCAACGATATTGGCAACCTGAGTTGAAGCCACGGTAAGCACAGAAGCAACAATATAGCTTTTGAAAGCCTTTCCTACAAGATAAGAATTTCTGCGTTGCATTATATTGTTAATTCCTGATTATCAATATCAACGCCACTTCTAAACACCCAAGCGACAGTGGGTGTCTTGGGTGAACTTTTGAAGCGTTCTGACGGCTTCGGAGTGACGTTTGGCATCCTCATAGTGCTGGACATGCCAAATTTTGATACGCTTATAGGCATCCGAAAATTTCTGGAAACGAAGCCAGGCTTCCGAATCCACCTTTATGGCGTCAAGCGCCCAGTCGTAATACACAAAATGAGCGGGATCCATGTCGGGAGCGTCGCCAAACCCGCTGGAGTCATCTCGTCCAAACGTATCAATCTTCTAAAGCGTTCCACGTTCTGTTCGCACCAGATTCCATGCTTCCTACGTGGTGTAAACCGCTGGATGGGGCGTCGGAGTCGATAACTTCCTCAATTTCCAGATGCGGTTTCGAGTTCCTTGCCTCGTCAAATTTCGCCTTCATGGTAGGATTGTTACGCGTAAGTTTCTTGATGGAGAGCGCCTCTGCTTTGTCGTTCGCCAGACGCAAGTTATTCTCGCTTCCAATAAGTGCGTCCTTGATTTTTTGAAGGTGCTGGATTGACTTATCAATCTCATCAATGGCGGTCTTGAACTTATCACTGGCCAGTCGATAATTCTTGCCAAACTTATCTTGAAAGTCAAGGAGTTGACTCTCGAAGTTGGTTACATCGATAGACTGACTTTGGGCAATAGCCAACTGTTTTTTGTATTCCAGACTTTTTTTCGACGTCTGCACCAACAAGGTAATGACAGGGATGAAAAACTGAGGACGGATAACGTACATTTTGTCATACCGATAAGAGACGTCAACTATGCCACCGTTGTACAGCTCGCTATCGGGCTCCAACATACTGACGAGCACAGCGAACTCACAGCCTTTCTTCTTGCGGTCCTCGTCCAATTTCTTGAAAAAGTCCTCGTTTTTATGCTTGGTAGCCGTAGCGTCCATTTCGTTCTTCATTTCAAACATGATGGAGACATACTCCACTCCATCTTCAAAGTCACGAAAAATAAAATCCCCCTTGGTACCATCCGCGGCATCGTTATCCTTCTCAAAATAAGCGCAAGGCATCACAGGGCGCAGCATCTGGTTAAAAAGAGTCGAGCAATGAATTTCCAGCGTTTCGCCGACCATCTTGGTACTCATTCGCATCTTCAAATCCTTATAGTAGTCAACTTGTTCCTGCTTCATGCGCAGTTCCTCTTGGTGGTGCTTGATCAGTTCCGCCACATACACCTTAGACTTGTTCTTTTCAATTTCCGCATCAGCCCTCAACTGGGCAATTTCAACATCCTTACACTGAATGGCTTGCTGAGCATTACGCTGTTCCTCCATTACGGCCATCTTCAACGATGCCTGATTCTGCGCAATGGTAGCATTCAGCGAAGTAATGGCTTGGTCTTTAGCAGCCAAAGCCACTGCCTTTTCAGACTCCTTCTGATTCACTATAGACTTTAACTGATCCGACAGTCGGGCAATCTCGGCATCCTTGTTTCCCAGTTCTTGCTCCTTTTTCCCAATAACGGCATCGTATTTCTGTTTTTCCTTGGCAAACGCCAACTCCTGCTCGGCCTTGTTGCGCAAAGCGATTTCAGAGAGACGACGTTGTATTTCCGACTCAAATTCAGCATTCTTGACTTGACTCAAAATAGAGGCATAATCCGCCTCATCAACAGAAAATACACTTCCACATTTAGGACACTTGATTTCTTTCATAATAAATTATTTGTAAAAACATTAACAACAAATCGCGATTCCGCGCCACATTGACGAGCAAACCTCCCGACAACGTCTTCAGCAAAGCAAGGATTCGTAATATCTCGCATCGTCCTCGCAGAAACAGCAGATGACAACAGCACCCTCGAAATCACTTTCGTTGATGGCAGTCAAAGCCACCTTTGCGGCATATTCCTTCGGAAATCCATACACACCACAACTGACGCAGGGGAACGCGATACTCTTGACCCCATATTTCTTAGCGATAGCCAACGAAGTGGTATAGCACGAAGCCAGCAGCTCGGCAGCCTTTTTCTCGCTATAGTATCGATAAATCGGTCCCACGGTATGGATAACATACTTGCAAGGCAAATCATACGCACCCGTAATCTTGCTTTGACCTGTTTTACAGCCATCAAGGGTCATGCACTCCTTCAAGAGTCCCGGACCTGCAGCAAGATGGATAGCGCCATCCACGCCACCACCGCCCAAAAGCGAACAATTAGCCGCATTGACAATGGCATCCACTTCTAATTTGGTGATGTCGCCTACAATCAACTTGATGTCTTTAGCCATAAAAACTTCTCCTTAATATATGGTTCAACAAAAAAAACTGCCAATATAGCACAGCACTGACCTTGTTCTAACAGTCGTCACTTTCCGATGCAGAAACGACCAAAAATCGAGCCAAGTATTTCATCGGAAGTCACTTGACCCGTGATGGCGCCAAGATGGTAGAGCGCTTCACGGAGGTCGATAATGATTAGGTCGGCGGGGATGCCTTGCGACATGCTTTCACGCACCTGACTGCAAGCAGAAAGGACTTGTTTCAAAGCCTCGTAGTGACGCACATTGGTAACCATCTGGGAATTGGCGTCAACGGTAGCACCCTTGACCAAAGAGACAAGCTGTTTTTTCAACTCACAAAGACCTTCGCCCGACTTGGCACAAATCCCAAACGATTGGAAATTAGAATTCAAGCAAGGATGGGCGAGGTCGGACTTGTTGGCAAGCAAAAGCAAGGTCTTGCCTTCAAGGGAGACTTGCTTCTCAAAAGCGGCAAGTTCTTCTTCTACATTCCTTTCTCGCGCATCCACCAGATAGAGTATAGTTCGCGCCTTCTGGGCGGCTTGATAACTGCGCTCAATGCCCACTGACTCGATGGCGTCGTTGCTGTGTCGGATACCGGCAGTATCTATAAAACGGAACATAACACCCTCCAGCGTAAGCGTATCCTCGATGGTATCGCGGGTGGTGCCAGGAATATCGCTCACAATGGCACGATTATCTTCCAGCAACGCATTGAGCAGCGTAGATTTACCCACATTAGGCTTGCCCACAATAGCTACAGGAACACCGTTTTTGATGGCGTTGCCCATCAGGAAGGAATCCACCAATTGCGAGCAGACCAGCATTACCTGATCGAGCAATGTCCGTAGTTTGCTTCTATCGGCAAACTCGACATCTTCGTCGCTAAAGTCAAGTTCCAATTCCAAGAACGAGGCAAGTTCGACAAACTGGTCGCGCAAAGATGCCAAAGTTGCAGCGTAGCCGCCACGCAACTGACTCACAGCCAATTGGTGCATTGAAGCGTTAGTCGAAGCGATGAGGTCGGCGACAGCCTCCGACTGCGAGAGATCCATCTTGCCGTTGAGGAAAGCGCGTTTTGTAAATTCGCCCGGCTCCGCCAACCGTGCGCCAGCATCTATCAACAATTGCAATATGGTCTGCTGCACATACTGCGAACCATGACAGGCGATTTCCACCACATCTTCGCCCGTATAGGAATGAGGTGCAACGAAATAAGTCAGCACGACTTCATCGAGCAATGCGCCGTCGGGATTGTTAAAAGCGGTGAATGTGGCATGGCGAGGTTTGAGCGAATCGCAAGCGGCGAATTGCACAACCACAGCAACAGCATCAGGTCCGGAAACACGAATCAATGCAACACCGCCCACACCGGCAGGAGATGATATGGCAACGACGGTATCGCTCATTCGCCCTGTTTTTCAATCTTATACAAATCGGGGAACAGTTCCGTCATCTGTTCATCGGAGAGGCCCAAGTCGGTCTTGATTTTCATATGATTTGGGTAGAGCATGAAAAGCGTAAGCACCAACAACATCAGTAGCATAAATAGCACGCTATTGTGCGAGAGGGTGATAAGCACGCATTCCACCACTACAATGCCCAAGGTGGTGAGGTAGATGTTGGACACCTGCTCGGAATATTTTGCGAGTTTCGCGTTCAGGTCGTCCATCTGGCGCAATTTAGGCGTAGATTTACGGACAATAAACAGAATGGTGCAAATAGCAAGAACCGACAAGACACATCCTGCAATCAACATGAAACGAAAACCTTGTTCGTTGATATAAAAACGCCTATTCCAAAGATAATAAAGTGCCAAAGTGGCGACAGAAACCAACAACGAACCGTAAAGTCCGAAGTTTGCCGTGCGAGAGATTTTTTTCAAGTAGGTTTTATGCATTGAACGATAAATTAAAATTACAATTAAATATTGAAAACAAGCAAGATGTATAAGCACCTCATTCATTCTTTGCCATTAGAACTTCGCGCAAGAAATTGCCCGTATAAGACGATTCACACAGAACCAGCTTCTCGGGAATGCCGGCAAAAACCACATTACCACCCTCGTTGCCACCTTCAGGCCCCATATCAATCACCCAGTCTGCCACCTTGATGATGTCGTGATGGTGCTCGATGACCACGATGCTGTGACCTCGTTCAATCAAACTGTTGAAAGCCTTGATAAGCTTCTGGATGTCGTGGAAATGCAAACCCGTTGAAGGTTCGTCGAAGATGAAAAGCTGAGGCTGAGCCGCTTCACCCTTTACCAAGAAAGAGGCCAACTTGACACGCTGCGCCTCTCCCCCACTCAGCGAGCTGCTGCTCTGACCCAGTTTCAAGTATCCGAGTCCCACGTCCTGAAGTGGTTGCAGGCGAGAAAGAATACGCAACAAGGTGGAACTACTTTCGGAACGTTTGCCTTCGTTCTGCAAATCTATGGCAGCCTGCGTTTCAGAGAAAAACGACAGAGCCTGATCGACCGTCATCTCCAATATATCGCTTACGTTTTTTCCTTGGAACTGCACTTCAAGCGTTTCCTCCTTAAAGCGCGTGCCATGACACTCTTCACACACCAGATGGACATCTGCCATAAACTGCATCCCGATAGTTACATAGCCCTCGCCTTCGCAATTTTCGCAACGGCCGCCCTCTGTGTTGAAGGAAAAATAGCCCGCCTTGTAGCCGCGAGCCTTGGCGAGCGGCTGCTGAGCATAAAGGCTGCGAATTTCGTCGTAAGCCTTCATATAGGTTGCGGGGTTGCTACGCGACGAGCGGCCAATAGGATTCTGGTCTACAAGCTCCACACCTCCGATGCGCGCAAGATCGCCATCCAAACTGGCACACTTGCCCACATATTCTACATTGCCGTCGAACCGTTTTTCCAGCACATCGTAAAGAACCTGCTTGATCAACGAAGTCTTGCCGCTGCCACTCACTCCCGTCACCACGGTAAGCACACCCAATGGGATGTCCACCGTAACATGCTTGAGATTATTGCAGAAAGCGTCGTGAATGGTAATTTTGTCCCGCCACAAACGGCGATGGCCGGGCACGGCGATGAAGCGCTCTCCCGAAAGGTAGTCGAGTGTGAGGGAGGAGTTTGTTTGTTGATTTGAAGGTTGTTTTCCACTCTTATGTCTCACTTCATCCGGAATTGGACCCTCAAACACCACGGTACCGCCCAAACGACCCGCGCCAGGGCCAATGTCTATCACATAGTCGGCGGCATTGATAATGTCGGAGTCGTGTTCCACCACGATGACAGTATTCCCAAGGTCGCGCAATTGCTTGAGGACCTTGATGAGGCGGAACGTGTCGCGCGAATGCAAGCCGATGGACGGCTCGTCGAGGATATACATGGAACCCACCAACGAGCTTCCCAACGATGTGGCGAGGTTGATGCGCTGAGATTCGCCACCGGAAAGAGTGCTGGACATGCGGCTGAGGGTCAAATAGCCCAAGCCCACATCCATCAAATATCCTACACGGTTGTTAAGTTCAACAAGCAGACGCTTGGTCGCCTCACGCTCATTGTCGGTCAGCGAGATATTCTGCAGCCACTCGTAGAACTCCGAGATGGGCATCTGAGAAAGTTCCGTAATGCTCTTGCCCGACACCTTCACATAAGAAGCGTCCTTTCTAAGACGAGAGCCCTTGCAGTCGGGACAAGTAGTCTTGCCGCGATAGCGTGCCAACATGACACGGTATTGTATCTTATAATTCTGAGATTCAATCCATTTAAAGAAGCCGTTGATACCTTCCCAATTGCCATAGCCGTTCCAAAGAATGTCCCGCTGACGGTCGGTCAAGTCGCAATAGGGCGTATGTATCGGAAAATCCAACTTGGGCGAAAGTCGTATGAAATGCGTCTTCCACTCCTGCATCTTCTCTCCTTTCCAGCAAGCCACAGCGCCTTCGTAGATTGATAAAGTCTTGTTGGGCACCACAATATCCTCGTCAATGCCAATAACATTGCCATTGCCTTGACAGGTTTCGCAAGCACCGTAAGGATTATTGAAACTGAAAAAGTTAGGATTTGGTTTTTCAAAAGTGATTCCATCAGCTTCGAATCGGTTAGAAAAGTTGTGAAGTGTAATGGAATCCGACACTTCTACACCGACTACGCAACTGCCACGACCCTCGAAAAAGGCCGTTTGCACATCCTCGCTCACGCGAGACAAAAGGTCGTCGTCGCCAGCACGCACCGAAATACGGTCCACCAACAGCAACACTTCTTTGAGACCATCAATGGCGTTCGTTTCCAAGCAATCGTCGATTTTGAGGATCGTACCCGCCTCCGAGACCCGCACAAAGCCCTCCTGACGTAGCATCTGCAGCTGGCCTCGCAAATCCCTGTCCTCGCAGGCTTCGAGCGGAGCATAAATATAAACACGCGTATCCTCCGGCAGCGCCATGACAAAATCCACCACATCGCTCACGCTGTGACGCTTGACCTCCACGCCCGAGATGGGAGAAAAGGTACGACCAATGCGACCAAACAAAAGTTTCAGATACTCGTAAATCTCCGTCGAAGTGCCCACCGTGGAGCGAGGGTTGCTGGTATTCACCTTTTGCTCTATCGCCACGGCGGGAGAAATGCCACGAATCCAATCAACTTCGGGTTTGCTCATTCGGCCCAGGAACTGACGCGCATAAGAAGAAAGACTCTCCACATAACGCCGCTGACCTTCCGCATAAAGCGTATCGAAGGCCAGACTCGACTTACCGCTTCCACTTACGCCAGTGATAACCACCAACTTATTGCATGGAATGGATACATCGATGTTCTTGAGGTTGTTCACCCTGGCACCCTTAATTTCTATCACCGATTTAGAACCTTGTTCCATCATTTAACGTTAACGCACAAAAGTCGGAAAAATTGCACGAAGCACCCGTATGCCATCAAGAAAAAGCAAAAACAGATTCAACTTTGCGGTTAAATCTGTTTTTGTTTGATTTTCAAATCTGTCGGGGCGAAAAGACTCGAACTTTCGACCCCTTGCACCCCATGCAAGTGCGCTAGCCAACTGCGCCACGCCCCGAGTGATTTGCAAGACTTGCGTCCCTTGAAATCGAGTGCAAAAGTACTACATTTTTTTTTATTGGCAAAATCTTTTTGACAAAAAATCGAATCCTATCCGACAACAGCCTGAAAAGCTTTCCATTACAAAATCAAAAAGATTATTTCCCAAAGGTCTTTCCTGAAAACAAAATCGCTTAATTTTCCAGTAACAATTACGAAACCGAGCCAATTAGGCATTAATTATTGTGGAGTTTTACGACAACCTCGCTTTCCCTTGCATCTCGCTGACGCGAACGAGAGTAAGTGGTATTGGTACAGTTAATGCGCAGCTCCGGCACGTTAAGAAATTCTTTCAGGGATTCTATTCTGTAATCCGAAAGCATCTTGTCGAGCAGCATGTCGCCAAAGGCGGCGCTACTCAACGACACGGAAATAGTGACATTGGGATTCATCGACAGGAACTCCGCCAGGCGTCCCATCTCCGACAAGCCTTTGGAAGTGAAATCCGCACTTGACGCAGCAAAGACATCCGTATAATTGATGGCGACATCCATAGGCATATCGTCAAGAACAACGTCATGGGTGACATCGGCGAAAAATCTGTCAGACTGATGTACGGGAATGACATCCTGCCGATCGAAGCAAGCCTCCGCCGAGAAGCCGATCTGATAGCTACGTCCGGCCTTCAACAGCAGCTGATAGTCTCCCGAAGCATCTGTCTCAGTGGACATTCCGTTGCCATTATCGTCGCACCACCTCACTGTTGCATGAGGCAACGGCTTTCCATATTGAGTGGCAACATGTCCATGCAACAAGGCGCAACGAAGGGCATCGACACAGAGATATAGCGCATCGGTTCCTTTACGGCGAGAGAGCAGGTAAAGCGCATGGTTTTCAAGGTCGGCGGCAAGTTCATAATCATCTGCGGATGAATTGATTGGAGATGGCAGTTTCTGAACAGGAGCAAGTCCAATGGTGTTAAGCCTTGCCGTATCGTCGAAAACAACGTCAGACTTGAAACGCGTAGCATAAAGCGACCAAGCGGAATCGCCGGGCTGACGGTTGCGGGAAGCAAACAGCAAAAAACCATTCACCAAAACAGGAGCCCCCTCATCCCCTGCAGTATTGACTCGCACACCCATATTACGAGGCCTTCCCCATATATTATTTATGGTATCGAACTCGCTGTACCAAAGATCCTTGCCGCCCATTCCCACCAAGTCGGATGTTGCAAAGACCATTATCGACCCATCTTCGGAGAAAACAGGATGTTCTACAGAAAGCGACTGGGCGTCACGCATTTTGACCTTAGAAATCTTAGGCGACTTGTCCTCATTTTCAATTCGTTCGTAAAGCGCAGAGCCTTTCTTCGAAGCCGACGTAAAAAACAGGTTTCCCGTTCGTGGATTCCGCACCACATAATCAAGGCGATTGTCCAAATTCGACCATACGGTATCGCCCACAACACCAGTCACAGTACCCGAAATGCGAGGCAGGCAAAGATGCAAACCACCGGAATAGGCATATAACTGGCCATCGACAATGGAAAGGTTGGACACGTTGGCAGGAAAAACCGCCAAGTGCTGAAACGTGACGGACAAAGGCTGCGCCACTAATTGCGTACAAGCAAAAAGAACAACCAAGAAGAGAGAAATGCGATGTAGCATGGAAAATGAATTACAAGTTTAGCAAAAATCTAATATTGAAAAAAGCCAGAGACAAACCAGTTATTTTTCAAGCAATATAAATGGCAACGCCTCGTGCATTTCATTGATATAGTGAAACGTGAGACCTTTGAGATATTCTGGATTGATGTCCTCGACGTCGCGACGGTTGTCTTCGCACATCAAAATATCGGTGATGCCGGCGCGCTTGGCGGCGAGGATCTTCTCCTTGATGCCACCCACAGGAGTAACGGCGCCGCGGAGCGTGATTTCGCCCGTCATTGCAAAGTCGGCGCGGACCTTGCGATGGGTGAAAGCGGAAACCATTGCGACAAACATCGTGATGCCAGCCGAAGGGCCATCTTTCGGCGTCGCCCCTTCGGGGACATGGATATGGATGTTGCTCTCCTCTATGGTCTTGAAATCAATACCGAACGTATCGCAATTAGACTTAAGGTACTCAAATGCCAAAGTGGCAGATTCCTTCATCACATCGCCCAGATTTCCCGTCATGGTAAGCGTGCCTTTGCCTTTGCTGATAGACGACTCGATGAAAAGGATTTCGCCTCCCACCTGAGTCCAGGCAAGACCCGTAACCACGCCCACCTTGGCGTCCTTGCCACGGTGTTCGCTGTTGTGGATAGGGAGGCCAAGCATGGATTTCAACGACTCGGGAGCGATTTTTTTCTCGAAAGGCTCGCCAGAGGCTTTCTTGACAGCGGCGCAACGCACTATTTTGGCTATGTTCTTTTCAAGTTGGCGCACGCCACTTTCACGGGTATAGTCATTTATCAAACGCACCAGCAGCTCGTTGGAGAAGGAAAGTTCGGAACGCTTGAAGCCATGTTCCTTGAGCTGGCGAGGGATAAGATGGCGCTTGGCTATCTCAAGTTTCTCCTCCAAGATATAGCCGCTCACGTCGATTACCTCCATACGGTCGAGCAATGCCGGCTGGATAGTAGAAAGGCTGTTGGCCGTAGCCACAAAAAGCACCTTGGAGAGGTCGTAGTCCAAATCAAGATAATTGTCGTGGAAAGCGCTGTTCTGCTCAGGGTCGAGCACCTCAAGCAAAGCCGAAGTTGGGTCGCCGTTGAGGCTGTTGGACTGCACCTTGTCGATTTCGTCAAGGATGAAAACAGGATTGGAAGTCCCAGCCTTCTTCACACTTTGGATGATACGTCCAGGCATAGCGCCCACATAGGTGCGGCGATGGCCTCGGATTTCCGCCTCATCGTGCAATCCACCCAAAGCCACACGCACATATTTGCGTTTCATTGCGGCGGCGATGCTCTTGCCCAAAGAGGTCTTGCCCGTGCCCGGAGGACCCACGAGACAGAGTATGGGAGATTTCATGTCGTCTTTCAGCGAAAGAACGGCAATGTGTTCCAAAATACGATCCTTCACCTTTTCGATGCCATAATGGTCCTTGTCGAGGGTTTTCTTGGCGTGGTCGATATTGAGATTGTCTTTTGAATACTCGTTCCAAGGCAACGAAAGCATCAAATCGAGATAGTTAAGCTGTACGGTATAATCGGGCGACTGAGGCTGCGTACGTTGGAGTTTCTTGACCTCCTTCTCGAAGCAGTCCTGCACTGCGTCGCTCCAATGTTTCTTAGCAGCGCGCTCCATCAATTCCTCCACATCCTGCTCGGCAGGAGAGCCTCCCAATTCATCTTGGATGACACGCATCTGCTGGTTAAGGAAATACTCTCTCTGCTGCTTATCCATCTCGCTACGCGTCTTGTCCTGGATTTCGTCTCGCACCTTGGCAAACTGCATTTCCTCGTTGAGGAAACCCAGCAGCAAAGTCAGACGGTCTTCGTATCCAGGAGACTCCAGAAGCATCTGTTTCTCAGCCGATGAAATATCAAGATGAGAGGCGATGAAATTGATGAGAATCTTGTCGCTCCCAATATTCTTGATACTGGAAGATGGATCCGCATTGGAGCCGTGCGACTTGAGCAAAGCCACATATTGCTTGCGCAAGAGCGACAGGTTCGACTTATATTGCTTGGGATGCTGAATGTCGGCATTTTCTTCAATTGGAGAAACCTTGCCCACATAATAGGGCTCGTCGGAAGTGATGGCGTCAAGGCGGAACTTGCGGGTTCCCTGCACCACACCCATCGTAACGCCGTTGGGCAAATCGAACACTTTAAGAATGCGCGCCACTACACCAATATTGAACATATCGTCGATGGTCGGGTTGTCGGTATCCGATATCTGCGTCACAACACCAATACGAAGCGATTTCTTGTTGGCATAATTGAGCAGATGCACCGATTTCTTTCGGCTCGCAGCAATAGGCAAAATCACGCCGGGGAAAAGCACATTGTCGCGCAATGGCAGAATGGGGAGTTCTTCAGGCACCTCGTCGTCGGTGAGCAAGAATTCCTCCTCGTCTTTCGAGATGAGGGGTATAAACTCAGCATGAGCCATGATGCCGTCGGTCAGATCCTTTTCAAATTGAGTAAAAGGCTTGATCATGAATACAGTATTGTTGTTCGGTTGTTTAGATTCTTCAGAATGACACAAAGGTTTCAATTCTTGGAAATACATAATTTTTACGAAAAGTTGAGCGAAAATGTTACATCAAAAAGCGTGCCAAACATCGAGTCTCGAGCAAAAAAGTACAACAGGCTCCAATCGCTTCTTCGACGCACGGGGAACTGACAACAAGCAATCAGCAAGAGCAGTGGGAAAACACCAAACTGACACTGAAAAGTTTTGTCATTTCCGCAAATCAGTATTTTTTTGTATCTTTGCAAAGTTAAATCAATCTACAATCATATTTTCCCATGCTCTTATCCAAAGAAATTGCCGTATATCTGAATCTTGCCGGGTGCAAGCTCAAGCAATACACCGCTTCGATGCTTCGCCAAGGCAACATCCAGCTCACGCCAGAGCAGTTTCTTTTGATAGACCTTCTTTGGAATCAGGGAGCGATGTCGCAACAGCAACTGGCCGACATACTTCACAAAGACAAGAACAGCGTCACTAAACTCGTGGACGCATTGGAACGCAAGGAGTTGGTTTCGCGAGAGCGCAGTACTTCCGACCGAAGGTCGAATATCATCACGCTCACCGAAAAAGCCGAACAGCTGAAGGAGAAAGCGAAAGAACAAGGCATCTCGGCGTTGGACAAAATGCTTGACGGCATCAGCGAAGAGGAGCTGCGGCAATTTCTCAACACGCTCAACAAGATGTCCAAGAACATGGAAAACGCAAACAAAAGCCAAGAGTGAAACTCCTGGCTTTTATTCAATAAAATCTAAAACAAAGCGCTCACGCGTTGCACCACGTCCTCGTCGGGAGTATCAGGCGAAAGCACCAAATCTGGTTTTTTCATCACTACGCCTTGCCGCTGGGCCTCGATGAGACCGCCACCCGTACAATTCAGCATGATATACTCGTCGCGCTTCACTGCGCCTGACTTTACGGTCTGAGCCAAAGCCGAGACGGCCACACAAGCGGCGGGCAGCAAGTCGTAGCCTTCCAAATTGCGGAACTGCATCATCCAATATATGATGTCGTTATTGTCGCTCAAGAAGAAGTCGCCGTGACTCTGCCGCAAAGTATCAAACAACCCTCCAGCGAGGCCATACGGCGGCTTGCGGTTGGAGAGCACCTTGGCAAGAATCACTTCCACCTTGTGGTGTGCATCTTCGAGTTCGAGCAACTGTCGCGAACCAGCTTTCCAAGAATCATACATTATGGAGAAAGGATCGTTCTGCGCCACAAAGACCTTCATGTTGTTTTGGCCCCAGTTTCCATCTTGCTCCAATCGACACGCGTTCTCCCAAGCCGCAATGGCTCCCGTACCAGAGCCCACAGCTTGGAAATAAGCGTCGGGAATCCGTCCCATCTGCTCGGCGCAGCTCAAGACAGTCGTACCCATTCCATCACGACGTGCAACATTTTTGGCGCCACCCTCCAAAAAGAATCGGGGATCCTTCGCAAGCTTCTCACCCAAAGCTATGGCGTCGTAATAATCACAACCATGAGGCACTGCGACCAACTTGACGCAAGAATCCAACGGTTGCGCAAACCACAAATCACGCAGGCAATCTTGTGGCACACATATCACAATAGGGATTTTATTGTCGGAGCACACCTGAGCGAAAGCTCTTGCCGTATTGCCAGCCGACTGCACAACAAGTATGCGTTTTTCGGCATCGTCCATTCGAGCCAACACAGCATACGCTTCAGTCTCCTTGAACGAGCAGGTGCGCATCTTGGCGCCAATCCGAGGATTCCATCCCGAAAAAGTAATGTACAGATTTTGCAAACCCAACAATCGAGCCAGACCTTCGGACTTGTAGGACACAGGGGCACAGGAGCCTTTCAGCAACCGTTTGATAGGCAGCCAACAAGCATAACGATAAAGTCCTTCAAGGTCTTCTCGGGGCTGGAATTTTCCATATTGCGCTCGAATCAAAGAAGGATTACTGCTTTGAGGATCAGCGAGCGACCAGCCACTGTCTTCAAACACATGGCCATCGCTCACATTCATGAGATTGTATTTCGTTGGTATAAACATATTGTTGAGTTTTTAGTTTCAGATTTTTCAGAATTTCAGACGATCAGAGTTTTAGATTAGTGACTATGGGAGACATCCTCGATTATCAATTCGTCAACTATCTCGGCCAAATCACGAACAGGGCGGTCGGAATAGCGAGAAAAAGTGGTCTTGCACAATGGACAGGCCGTAGCAATGGCTTCAGCCCCACTCTCGGCAAGGTTATCCAAAGATGCACGCGTAATCTTTTCTCTCTGGGCAAAATCCAACGACAACGAGCCAAGCGAGCCACCGCAGCATACGCTCATCTCACGATTTTTCTCTGCCTCGCGAATTTGCGCCACACGATTCAACAATTGCCGAGGTTCCTCATACATGCCACATCCCCTACCCAATTCACATGGATCGTGGAAAACATAGCTAACCTCACTTTGAATGATTTGAATCTTCTCCGACGCAATAAGATCCAGCATAAAAGGAACATAATGCACCACGCTGATGTCCTTCAAATCGTAATGTTCGAGAAACATCCTATAACAGATCGGGCAACTTACGAGTAGAACTTTCGCCCCACTATTTTTGATAAGTTCTTGATTCTTTCGAACCAGCTGTTCAGCCTCCTTCATTCGTCCCGCCGTGTAGAGCGGACGTCCGCAGCATATTCCACCTTCACGATCCATCCACTCATAATCGACGCCGGATTTGCGCAAAATAGATTCCACGCTCTTGCCTATCGCAGGTGTCAGTTGAGTCATACAACCTCCAAAATAGAGGACTTTGTCGATTTGTTGATTTGAAGAACTGGTGATTAGCGATTGAGGGAGGTTGGAAAAATCGGGAGAGAATCCATAATGTCTCCTAGCCCGCTGCATCAAGCGCAATTGAGCGCCATCCACTCCCACTTGGCACACTTCCTTGCATTTCCCGCACATAAGACATTTGTCGCTAATCTGCTCGATGCGACGCTCGTTTCCCCTTCGAACCTGCCGGGTAAGATAGACAGTACAATCCTTGAGATTCGCTCTATTGGCACTCATTGGACAAGCATCAACACATACACCGCAATTGGGGCAGCTCAACACCTGCACACGGGTAAATCCTTTGCGCGCATCCACCATTTTCAATCCCGCATTGCGCATGGGAATCAACAACATCTCTGCGGGGATATGCATATATCGCGTAAACGGAAGCACACACATAAAGACGCACAAAGCAATAGAATAGGCCCACCACGTAGGCAGCATGTTCAACTCATTGCCCAAGAACTGACGGAACACCCAGTTTGCAGGGATTGTCAGGAACGAGCCACCGCTGATGTGAGCCGTAAAGCTTTCGGCCAACAGGCGCAAGGGGAAAATAGCCCACAAAGCATAGAGTCCCACCAAATTCAGGAAAGAAGGTCGCGCCGTACGCCGCATACCGAAGAGTCGAGAACTCACCCTTTTGACCATTGCCAGCACGATGCCGCTCAGCACCACCAACAAGAAGAAATCCATCAAGAAAAACAGCAGCGAGCCTCGCAATGTCATCTCATCTTCGGCCACAAAATAGTTGAAAAAGATAGGATAATAGAACAAATTGATTCGCTTAGGGACAAACAATACGACCTCAAGATGGCCGAGAACAATCAGCATAAACCAGCCAAAGGCAATGCTGGAATGCATATATCCCAGAAACCTGTTGCGCTTCCACAATTTCACATGGAACAGACAGTCACAAAAGATATCGCGGATGTTCTTCAGCATTGTCTCGGGAGTAATCAAACTCACTGCCAGCTTGCGTCGATCTTTCCACGACAGCTGCTTTATTATCCTAAACAATCCAAATGCGCAATAGCCAAGCACAAAAGCCATTCCTACGAGAAATGGGATAACGAACGGATGAAATCCTGATGGAATGCGATCAATCATGGAATAAAGAGTGAGTATCGATTAGAAGCACAAAGATTACAAGTTTCGGCAGACTGTCAAAACAAGATTGCGCGTATTGACGCCACGAGGACAAGCCATGGAGCACTTTCCGCACAACATGCAATTGGACAACATCGTACGGACGTCCTTGCCTCGCTGAAGGGCAAGAATCACCTTACGCACGCTCATACCGCTATATGGCGCCGCCACGCAGCTTGCGCTACAAGACCCACAACTCATGCAGATGCGTGCGCTAGGGACCTGACGGCAGACCCGTTCGTACAGTTCTACGTCAACGGAATCCATGTCGATGGTAGCGCTTTTGCTGATAGTAAAGCCAAAGTCTGTCATAGGTTATTGAAATAAGAATGAATACGCAATGCCACGGCACGGGCCTCCGACAGGGTTTCCGGGATGGTTTTTGCGCCCGTGCATGCACCAGCATAGAAAACGCCATCCTGGTTGGATTCCTGGATATTTGCCAGATTGTCGCGGCTCTTGAAAAATCCATCGTTGCCAACGTCCAACCTCAACATTTCGGCGACTTTCGGAGTCTGTGGATGGCACACCATGCCTGCCATCAACACAAGCAAGTCGAGACGTATCTTGAGCGGCTTTCCCATGAGCGTATCCTCCGCCTTGACGCACAACCTACCTTCAATGTCCTCGCCCACCTCAGACACCCTGCCCCGAATAAAATGCACTCCAAAATCGCGCTGGGCGTTGATGTAGAAATCCTCGTATTTTTTCCCGAAAAGGCGCAGATCCATATAAAAGCAATAGAGTTCGGAATCAGGAAACAGTTCTTTCATCTCTATGGCCTGCTTGACAGCCGTCATACAACAGACCTTAGAACATTGATTGTTTCCCGCCTTCAAGTCGCGAGAGCCCACACAATGCACAAAGCCTACGCTTCGCGGCGATTCAGGAACACGTGTGTCAACGCGACCATTCATCCATTGCTCCAAGTCGCCATTGGTTATCACGCGGTCGTAAACGCCATAGCCATATTCTTCTTTCTTTCTGGCGTCGAAAAGGCCAAAACCCGTCGCAACCAGCACAACTCGAGTGGTTACATCAACGCCATTGCTGAGCGAAAGCGTATAGTGAGACCTGCTGAACTTCACCGAAACAACGCTGGTGTCCAAGAAAACATTCGTAGAGGCAATGGCTTTTGACAGTCTGCCAATGACATCACGCGCCACCGACATGTCGGGGAACAACCTGTGCCATTGAGCCACATGTCCACCAAGAGTGCTTTCTCGCTCCACGATTATCGGATTATAGCCAAGCATCTGCAGTTGATTGGCCGCTTCCATTCCGGCGATACCGCCACCTATTATGACAACGTTTTGCTTCATATCTTTTAATAACAACGAATGGACTTTGGCAACTCGGGACGCATGATATCCTCACGATTCACGCCGAGATATTTTGCGTCGGAATCATAATCCACACCCATTTTATCCAGCAGAGGCTCCACCGCCACCTGATGCAACTGCAATCCCAAATCCCAAGGGTCGTATCCCAACACCAAACCCGCCAGTTCCTCATAAGTAAGCACTGGTATTCCGAATCCATTTTCGCCGTAGGTCTTTCCCGTCTGTTCCGCGATGACATACTGCCATCTGTCGAGAAAATAGGGGCACCCCGGGCAATTGGCAACGATGGCATCTGGATGGTAAGGCTTCATAGATTCGAATTTCTTATAGGTGTTGGAAATGCTATAACCTCGGTTGGCCTTTACATGATATTGGCGGAAACCATATCCGCAACAATGCCGACGCTCGGGATAATCGACCACCTCTCCGCCCCAGCTCTCAATCATTCCGGCCAGGACATAAGGATACTCGGCACCGCCTTCGCCTTTGGAAGGGAACATCTTGGCGTAATGGCAGCCGATATGCTCAACGATACGCAACGGAACGCCCGTATGAGGATTTACCAAAAGATGCTTCGCCTTGGCAGCAATGGCATCACGCCAATGAAAAATCAAGTCGCTCGAATGGGCGAGGTATTTAGGCTTTTTGAATTCCCGTCGACAAGCCTTCCACAAATTCTCCCGAATCTTGGCTTCCAGTTCGGGAAACTGCTCCCAAGTCTCCAGAATTTCGGCATAGTTTCCGAAAGAGGTAATGCAACTTGGCACATAATTCTCATAACCCGCCTCGGTCATCAAGGCAAACTGTCGCGCCACGATGGTCATCGCGGTTTCTTGAGGCAAGGTATCGCAATGATAGGCAATACCTCCACAAGTGGTATGATGCGGAGTTTCGTAAAGGTCTTTTCCAAGCACATTACGCGTAATCTCAGTAAACATTCTTTCGCTGGCAGGAAAGAAATTCTGACGGATGCAGCTCCGCACATAATACCAATGATCGTCTGGTATATCTTTTTGATATTCACTCCAAATTCTCTTTTTACCTTCGTAAATCATGCTGAGTTCCAGGTTTAAAATTAATTGAGGCGTCAACCCACAAGTTACAACTCACTCATTGAAATGTTTGTCGGAACCATACTCAAATGCTTGGCGCTCATATTCATCCAGACCAAGACCCATCTCGGCGGCCTTTTTGGCGGAGCACTCCTCCACATGACGAATACGTTCCGAACCGCCCGTAACATCGAAAATGGCCTTAAGTTCATCCAACGACGATTGTGGAATTTGACGCAGAACCCCGGGACCTTCACCTTTGTAGTTTGCACCTTGTCGGCGCAGGCTCTGTTCCAAATGCTCTGTATGCCATTTCCATACAGGTCCAGACTCCTTGTGGTCCTCCCAACGGAAAGTCTCAGGATGGACACAATAGCCATATTTGAGGATATTCCCAGTCATGATATGCGTGAGCGGGAGCATCTGCCTACCTTTTTCCGACTCGGTGAAATAGCCCAGGCGCACACTCAAATCCCGCAAAGCCATAATAACCAAGCCAGGACCGTTTTTTCGAGGGCAGCGGGTCACGCAACTCATGCACTCGCCACAGTACCATATTGTATCCGATTTCAGCAACGCCTCAATCTGCTCATCGTCTCTCGTCTGGACGGTGGAGACAATCTTGCGCGGGTCGTATTTATAGAATTCAGCCGCAGGGCATACCGCAGTGCAGGTGCCGCAGTTTATGCAAGTATGGAAGCCCTCCTTGAATCGATAGTCCTTTGACAATTCCTCAAACAAATTCATGTCGGTTCTAAGTTTTAAATTTCAAGCGGGTTTGATTTTAGAATCATCATGGCTTCTTTTCATTCACCACTACACAGCATTTACGCGCCTTGCGAGCCATGCGCACATTCCAGGGAAGAATCGCTTGACTCTAACCATCCACAATTCAGAACCTCCGACAAAGACCTCACGACGACCTCTTCGGATAGCCTTCACTATTTTCCTTGCCGCTTTGTCGGCAGAGATGCCACCCGCTTGACCGGGGTCCATCACGCCATGGCGCAAACCACCTTTATCCAATGCATTCACTGAAACATTTGTCTGAACCCTACCGGGACACACCATCGTCACGCGAATATCATTGTTGTAATACTCCGCTTGCAAGGTCTCAAAAAAGCCATACAACGCATGTTTAGACGAGCTGTATGCGCAACGTAGCGGGAAACCGAAATAGCCAGCGATGGAAGTTGTTACGGCAATACGTCCGCCGCCGGAAGCTATCATCATAGGCAGGATTGCCTGCGCCAAAGACACTGGGGCGAAGTAATTCACCTCCATAATCTTTCTCACCATGGAGGAAGATGTATCTTCAACAGAAGTGCGCTGACTTATTCCTGCATTGCAAAACAGGACTTCAATTCCATTAAAGAGATCCCACGCTTGTCGCACCAACATTCGCAGACCTTCCGGGTTTCCGAAATCATACGGCAATACCGCAACACCAGGCGCTCCCAGACTACGGCATTTTTCCGCCACAACAAGGAGCCTTTCCTCGGACGAAGAAGTGAGCACCAAACGCTCGCCTTTGCTGGCATAGTTGTAGGCGCACGCCTCTCCAATTCCCGAAGAGGCCCCAGTAATCCAAATTGTATTCATATCAATCAGACCACAAATTACAGTTCATTGGTCACTAGTCGCCATTTAGCATTTGCGATCGGGCATTTCCTTGTCGTATTCGCCATTCGCCAAACGCTGCTTGATGTCGCGGAAAGCCTCCAACGTACGGTCCACATCTTCGATAGTGTGGGCTGCGGTAGGAATGATACGGAAAATGAGCATTCCTGGAGGAATGACAGGATAGGTGACAATAGAGCAGAAAATATGATAGTTTTCGCGCAAATCGACCGCGATGTTGGTCGCCTGGTTGATGCCACAAGCCAGATGGACAGGAGTCACGCACGCCTCGGCAGGTCCAATCTCGTAGCCCAATTCGCGAAAACCGTTCTGCAATCGGCGAGTTACTTCCCACAACTGTTTTCTGCGGGCGTCGCCCTCGGGTCCACGGATGATTTCAAGGCGTTTCAAACAGCCTTCCACAATAGGCATCGGCAACGATTTGGCGTACATCTGCGAACGCATATTGTAGCGCAGATAGGTGATGATTTCTTTCTCGGAAGCCACAAAACCGCCAATGGTGGCCATCGACTTGGCATAGGCACCAATATACAAGTCCACGCCGTCCATGACTCCAAAATGCTCGGAGGTGCCACGTCCGTGAGGCCCCATGACGCCAAAGCCATGAGCGTCATCTATCAAGAAACGGAAGTTGTATTTCTGCTTCAACGCTACAATCTGATCCAAAATGCCCAACGCACCCGTCATTCCAAACACGCCTTCGGTAATCACCAAAACGCCGCCACCGTTTTTGTCGGCTTCGGCACAGGCGCGAGCAACCATCTTCTCGCAATCCACAATGTCGTTATGACGGAATTTGTATTTGCTGCCAATGTGCAGACGGATGCCATCCAACAGGCAAGCGTGACTTTCTGCGTCATATACAATAACATCATGGCGACCCACCAACGCGTCGATAGTAGAGACAATGCCCTGATATCCAAAATTGAATTCAAAAGCAGCCTCTTTGCATTCAAAGTCGGCCAACTGACGTTCCAATTCTTCATGCAAAGCAGTCTGGCCTGTCATCATACGGCTTCCCATTGGATACGCCATTCCCCAGCGGGCGGCGGCTTCGGCGTCCACCTTTCTGATTTCGGGATGATTGGCAAGTCCTAAATAATTGTTCAAGCTCCAGCAAAGTACGTCTTGTCCATTGAAACGCATATTGGGGCCAAGCTCACCCTCCAACTTCGGGAAAGCGAAATAACCATCGGCCTTTTCACGAAACTGTCCGATAGGACCGCCCGTTGACTGCTTGATTTTATCAAAGATATCTTTCTGCATATTATTGAAATTTTAAGTTTACAAATTAAGTTCAAATCATCGTTCACCTATCTCACTTGCTCTTTCGAAACCCATCCCATCATTCGGAAAAGCATTTTGGGCAAAGGTTTGTATTTATCTCTTTTCGTCATGTCGATAAACCATCCCAATTTCTTGACAATAGGGATTTTGTGCGTTTCCACAAACTCTATCAACGTACCATCAGGATCTTCGATGTAAGTAAAATGACCCGAAGCGTCACCCATGTCGAACAACTCGTTTCCCGGACAACTATCCACCGTGAACGGATGGCCCTGTGAGGCGCAGAAGGCGCCCAACTCGCGCATTCCACTCACGTCGAAACAAATCTGAATGAAACCGGGGTCGCCCCAAAAACGGCCCTCGTAGATTTTACGAGGCACGCGCTCCAATGCCTGGACCAACTCTATGGAACTGTCGCCAAACATCTCGGCAAAGGCACCCTTTCGCGGTTGCGAAGTGGTTAGGAGCACCCTACGGCAACGCTGGCCTCCACCCGACAAACCAGCCCAATCCCCAAACTGATCGGTTACATCATACACCACTTTGTCGTAGCCAAGCAACTCGCTGTAAAACTTAACGGACGCTTCCATATTGCTGACGCCAACCATAGCACCCGCGATTCCGCCCGTGAGACATTTACGTCGGATATAGCTGTGCGGTTGAGATACCATCTGGAAAAGATTCCCGTACAAATCCTTCACATAAAAGGTCTTTGTTCCATCTGGCATCTGGGCAGGCTTCGTACAGTCTTCCCACTTGGCGGACAACTCTTTATAGAAGGCATCCACGTCGCGACAATTCACCTTGGCGCAGAAAATACCCAAATCGCCAATCGACAATTCAAAATCAATCGGTTTTGGCTTGCGTTCAGAATACTGCCATATTTCGAAACCGCCACCTCCTTGCAAGTTTACGGCAATACAAGCATGACGCTTTTGAGGTGCGTTGCCAGTGTATGGCAACATACGTTCAGCAACGGTATCGTCCTCCAAAATCTTTGTATCCACGGAAAACATTTCAATAAACCAATTCCATGATTTACGGAAATCCTCCGTGCCAACACCCACTTGCTGAATACCTGAGATATTAAAACCAGACATATTTATTATTTATTGTTGATTACCTATTGAAAACCGAGAAACTACAACTTGCAGAACCGGCAATTGTACGGTGCATGATGTATCTCGTTTTTTTTATTTCCCCTTGCCAACTCCTCAAAACCCATCCTAAACAATTGTATCAAGTTATATTGTAATTACATATATTGTAAAATGTAATATAGTATAACATTTTACTATCAGTGCAAAAATAAGACTTTTTTTTTATATGAAGGCTTTTATGGGGGAAAAAAATTACACTTCCCAAATTTTCGGCCTTATATAAAAAGAAAAGGCATCCTAATGGATGCCTTAAATCTAAATCTAAAACAAAATACCGATATGGAATGTATAGATTATTTCTTGGAATATCTCTTGTACTTGTTCATGAACTTATCAACGCGTCCGGCGGTGTCAACAAGTTTCAACTTACCCGTGAAGAAAGGGTGTGAAGTGTTGGAGATTTCAAGCTTTACAACGGGATACTCATTACCATCGGTATAGGTAACGGTTTCTTTGGTGTTGGCGCAGCTCTTGGTGAGCACCATGGTGTCGTTAGACATATCCTTGAATACAACCAAGCGGTAATTTTCGGGATGGATTCCTTTTTTCATCGTATTTGCGTTTTGCCGTTTTAAGCAGTGGCTTTTTAAACGATTGGTTAAACAATTATTTTCACTAAAAGATTTGCAAAATTACACAATTATTTTGAATTGGAGAAATAATTTACATTCCATCTTTACAGAATCACGAAGACACAAAGAAATACAACACATTACAAAAACAAACCAATCAAATACAACAAGGCAATTTTGAGTTGTGCATATCGATAATCCTTTGTAAAAATTGATTTTTCACTACAAAAAATAAGAATTCATCCAACAGGTTTTATATCTTTGCAACATAAATATTAGGTACGAAGCGGCCAAAGCAGGCTCTCAGTCGAACACCCATAAGCAAAAAGTTGAATTTTTAGAGCCTGTATCATTTTTTTTATATCTTTGCACCATCAAAAGGTAGTAATAACACCTGATTCCCGTTGTGAGTTCGGAATGAGGAAGTTAATAATTATAACTCACATATATACAATATAATATGAAAAAATTATCATTCAGACTTATGGTGTGCGCCTTGCTAATAGCCACCCCCGCCCACTCCCAAAATTTTATTAAACAACTGGGCAACGCTGCCAAAAACGCTGCCAAAAACGCAGTAGAGCGTAACGTTACAAATAAAGTGGAGGAAGGCGTAGATAAAGCCTTTGACGCCAATTTACACAAAAACAACAACGAAAACCAGACATCCGATAACAATGAAGAACAGGCAGCTAACGGCTGGCAATGCCCGCAATGCGGTACAAAAGGCAATACAGGCAAGTTCTGCAACGAATGCGGAGCCAAACGCCCTGACGGAAGTTCTGCTACAGCAACAGTCACTGAGAAAAAAACAACCACAACCGAATATGCAAAATGTGATTTCGTCCCAGGTGACGAGGTCTTCTTTGACGATCCTGTTGAGGGTGAACAAGTTGGTGAGTTCCCTAGCAAATGGGATATGATCAGTGGCTCTTCCGAAATAGCCGTCTTGAATGGAGAGCAAGTCATCACAATTGTTGAGCCTACTAGAATCTTGCCGCTTATGAAAGATGCCCGCAATTTCTTGGGTGATGCTTTCACTCTCGAACTCGATTTCTGGGGCACCGAACTCCAAGGCAGCGACTATGCCGAATATCTTCTTAATTTTGAAAGTGGCGATTATGGCATTAAGATGTTTGTTTACAGCTCGAGCACCTCGTATGAAGTGTGGTGGCACAACAACTCAACAGGCAACTGGGCAAATGCTAGTGGCGAAATACCAAATATCAATATCAACGGATGGAACCACCTTGCTGTCTCTTTCAACAAACGCGCTCTCAAAGTCTATATCAATGGCACACGCGTTGCTTCTGCTCCTAATGTCAAGCCTTCCACATGGTTCAATATCGGAAATGAGCTCTGGAAATCTCATGGTTACATCAAAAACATCCGTTTGGCAAAGGGCGCAGTACCTCTCTACGACCGACTTGCTTCAGAAGGCAAAATCATCACCTACGCTATCACTTTTGAGACAGGAAAGGCTGACCTCAAACCTGAGTCTATGGTCGAAATTAACCGTATTGCCAAGCTGATGAACAACGACGCTTCGCTCAACTTTGAGGTTCAAGGCCACTGCGACAATACCGGCTCCGACAAAGTCAACGACCCGCTCAGCCAGAAGCGTGCAGAAGCAATCGTTGCCGCTTTGGTAGAACAGGGCATTAATGCTTCCCGCCTCACCGCTGTAGGCAAAGGTAGCCATAACCCTATTGCAGACAACTCGACAGATGAGGGCCGCGCTAAAAACAGAAGAGTGGAATTCATAAAAAAATAATACAAAACAAACAACTTAACGCATTCAACCATATTGGCTTTGGTATTAGCCGTTCAAACATTGGCCAGTGTCAACATCGATATACACCCCTTAACTCGGCCGCTTCTATCATAGCATCCGAACGACTCAAACCAAAATATCGAGTGGCAACTATTATAAAGGAGATACTTGCAAATGCACCAAGAATACGCAACCTTCACCCGCCACCAATATAACAATTATGATAATATATACTTTATCCTAAATAAAAAATTATTCATCATGAAAAAATTAGCATTATCTATCCTATGTACCGCCTGTATTATAGGATTCACCGCCTGCGGACACTCAGGTGAAACATCTTCAGCAGAAAAAATAGCAGAATCCATGGACCTTCCGGAAGAAGGTATGCACGGCTATTCCGGCAGTGCAGGCGAAGCACTTCAGAATGTTACCGATAATAATTACATAGACATAGCCCAAGGTATATTCGGCATAGATGTAGCTCTGCAAGACGGGTGGACCCTTAAAAGTGCCACAAGTCCTAACAAAGTGAACAACCTGAAGATTGTATAAGAAATAGCCGACGCCGATGCCGATATAAATGCCATAACCAAATCCTATTATGACCAATGCCTGGCTATAGCTACCGATGGCGTATATGCCGTAAAAATGGATTATAATACCGGAGCCGTAAATAGAGGAGAAAAATATGCCGACTATGAATCATACAAAGCACAAAGCGGTGGAATGGATATGTGGTCATATGACTACAATGGTCAAACCATACAATTCACATTCTCCTCATGGAAAAAACAAGTGGAAATTACATTTGTTCTTACCACCAAATAAGCATTGGCTTAGCTATATTTTGACAAATAGTGTCGAAAAATCACTTTTGTCTAAAGGGCAAAAGTGATTTTTTTAATATAAACCCCAAACAATATGAATATGAAAAACAAAATTTTTATTCTATTTGCAGTTCTCATTATAGGAAGCGGCTATGCCCAAAACCATTACGTATCACAGCCCATAGCTAACGCTATGAAAACCGGTAAATTCTACATGAAAATGGCCGGCACACAAGGCTATACCGAAAACGATAATGCCGTAAGCATGCAAATGCAAATAGAAACCGCCCTACACAATGGAGTAAACATGTCCAAAACAAAATTTCAGGGCTCCAATACGGTAAGTCTTACCACCTCCTCCGGATGCTATATACTGAACGAAGCTGCCAAAACATGGCAATTCCAACCTAATGCCGGAGCGTATCCCGCTTTTACCAATTTGAAGTTCAAACGACAAGGCACCTGCAAGGTAAATGGAGAAGAGGGCTGGTTCTTTGATGAATACTATGCAGGCAACAATATATTCTCCTTCTACTACCAATCCGATAAAGTAGCTATTATTGACCTGGGCGGACAAGACGAAGACGCCATGGGTCCTATGCATCTGCACTCCTTTAATGCTACCATTCCCTTTTCCATGTACTTCTGCGTAGGCAACGATTGGAAGCCTGCCGGCAGCAACTCCGTAACCGCCACTGCCGGCATAGACAGAGCCGCCATAGAAAAACAAATACGTGATGCCCTTAAAGGACAACAACTGCCGCCGGGCATGACCATTGACGACCTAGTGAATAAAGCCATGAAAAATATGGGTGGTGCCAAAACCGCCCCTTCGACCGCGCCAAAACCGCCCACCTGCTCCACCCCATGGAAAGACAGCACCTCTGGTACGGAACTGGCCTGCGGCAACGGATATAATAAAATAATTATAACCGACAAACGCACACTTACCACACCTGTATATGCCGAAAATTTGGCTCCTGCCGCATCCACTGCACCCGCTCGAACCGACCTTAACGTAACCGAAAACGGCATAAAACAAGCCCTAAAAAAGCTGCAAAGCCAAATAGCCGATATGAACGACAATGAAATATCGGACTACATAATGAAATATAACAATGACATAATGTGCGCCTTTCGCGCCAATGCCATTACCGGCAACCTCATAGAAGAAGCCATAGCTCATGCTATAGCATATCCTAACGCTCTTACACTTAATAACATAGGTATTATTTACCTGTATAAAGATGAAGCCATAAACGCTTTGCCCTATTTTGAATCAGCCCTTAAATACGACAACAATAACCCTACAGTGCTGGCCAACCTAGCCGAATCCTACTTTGAACAAAATAAACTGGATGAAGCCGAAAAATATGCCAAACAATGCCTAGCCATAGCCCCACAATTCGGCTCAGCACTGCAAGTAATGACATCCATATACTTTAGCCGCGGCAAACATATTGAAGGTATGACATGGCTACTCAAAACCGCTCCCCATTATTTTACCGACATTACCGCATCACAATTTAACAGTCTGTGGATGGCCATAGAAGAACTGAAAACGCTGGGTGGCCAAGGATATGATGTAAAACCCTATTTTGATAAAATATACACACCCGAAAACCTCGCTCTGCTGGAAGAAGCTACCAAAGCAGGCTTTGAACACCATTATTTGGAAACTGCCATGGGCAACCGCCAATGGAATTGGCCGGTAAAAACCACCGTGGAATTTTCTTGGAAATACTACCAAAAATGCGCCCAACAAATGGCAGAAAAAGAGAATGAAATGCAGTTGTACGCCAAAGAATGCGCCAATAGAAAAGGCAGCCTGCTCAACTTATACTCCATTATGGGAGCCGGCTCCGTTATAGGCAACATGTCACGCATAGAACACAATATGCAACAGGTAATAAATGCCAAAGGCGGCAATAGGGCAGCTAATATTACCGGCCAACAACCTAACACCGATATTACCAACCTGCTGCCTGACCAAGAAAAAATAAATCAGGCATATCTGCTGGAAAGCAAACTGCAGTCCGGAGACAACGACGGTCAAATACTCTATGACGCACGTCAATACTGGTGTCTGAAACTATGGCAACAACTATTTCAAATGAAAATGAAATACGAACAGGGCCAAATGTGCACCACCGATAAAAACGGGAACCTCATAGGATATTTCCCGTCATACTACGCCGATTATCTCACCCATGAAAAAAACCTAAACAAAGAACTGGCCTTCGCTGATGAAAAACGCGACCGACGCATAGAACCCGAAAACAACAAGAGGATAGAAGAGTTGAAAGCATTGGAGAAAAAAAGCAGCAATATGAGCGCCGCCCAATACGATGCCGCAAAAAAAGCAATAGATATAGCTTACTACTCCCGCCTTGAAGAAATAATGCAAGCCTGGTACGGTGAAAAAAAACAAATAGAACTGGAACGATTGGGCGATTTCCACCGCTACTATACACAACATTACCAACCTGTAATGGAATCCTACTGGAAAAAAATGAACCAAATGTGCGTGTGGTGTAACAGCAAGGACGTAATAGATTACTACCTGTACATGGCGGAAGCCGAAAACATCCGCCCAGTAACTCAAGCATTTGAACATGGCAGCGACATCGGCGGCAGCATATACTCCTACTATCAGCAATGGCGAGCCATACGAGAAGCCATTGACGAACACGTAGAAGATCTAAAAGAAGAAGTTGCCGAACTGGATATGCAAATAGCACAAGAAGGCACCCATCCCAATGGCTGCAGTAAATACCCCTGCGACATTACTGCAGGTGTAGACCTGGTAGCCCGAGAGTTTTCTGTCACACTGAATAAAGACGGCAAATTCCTGATAGATATTAAAAACAAAGAAACCGGCAGCACCATCACACATAACCTTACCGACCATACCTGCACCAGCAAGGAATTATATGTGGTTACACCTCAGGAAAAAGCCGACGCCCTGGCTAACGCACAAAAAGTACGCCAAAACCTGTATACCGCCATAGGCAATGAGGCCTTGGGTCTGGCAATAGGGAAAATACCTGGCGCCATGAGTAAAATCATGGAACAATCCGTGAATGTTGGCACAGCCGCCGAAAGATTCCACACCGTGGACAACACCCGCCAACGCTACATTACTCAGGATGGCGCCGGCAATATACTCGGTGCCCGCAAAACATTAGAGACCTCCACTACCCATACCTACTCCTATGGAAACGTGAGCATATCACACACTACATCCCAATCAGACCTACTTACTGGCGGAGCCAAAAACAAACAATACCACGTTAGAGCCGCCTACAAAATCGGCTTTATACAAATATCATCACATTAATTAATACCCTCTCATATCACATTATATAAAACGCCACAAAATCATAATAACAGAAAATGTCACATTGCAATCTATACAAAATCAAACAATTGACAATTATGCAATTATACTGATTATTTTTGTTGTTTATTTAAACTTATTCACGAATATTGAGGTTACTATATAAACCCACCAAGAGATATTCTCGGCAGACAAGCTCTGCCAAATCTCAAATCTTAAAACTTAAACATTATGAAAAAAAACAAGATATATCATAGTCCTCGGAGCGGCCATGTTTGCAGTTGGTGCAATGCTTTTTGTGGCTTGTGAAAAAGAGAACGAAAAGAGCACAATAGGAGACAATTCCAAAGAACAACTTGGTAACGACTTTTCTTTATTGATAAACACAAACAATGGAGAGGTTGAAAACTTTTACGAAATAATCGATGTCAAACAAGGATTGGTTAACTGGAGAAGGTTCAAAAACGGCAAATTCGCTTTTAGTCAAGACATCAATGTCATACCCGACACGATGATAAATGTAAAAGTTATTGATAAGTCAACATTACATGTGGATTATTCCGATGGTCAAACATTGGATTTGATGAACATAAAATCATCCGAAGGGAAGGTTACATTCAACATTTTGTCCGACGAAGACACACCAATCTCTATTGCAATGGAATTCCCTTCAGATGTAGATATTATTCATCTATTTTCCAATGAAATAAATGATGCAAAAATTGCGCCCCCTCTAATCTATGGCGGTGTGCTTTTAGGAATTGCAATATTCGAGGGCATTCAATACATTGTATGTGAGAACGAAAAAGCCGATCATGCCAAAGAGTGCGAAGACAGACACTGCAAAGCCGAGCTACAAGGCAGCGGCGTTGATTGCCAACCAAAACCAAATACAGACTACAATGGTATCAATTGCAACGACTATGATTTTTGGTGCAATTGATTGCCGATACGCAATGATTCAATAACATAGCCCCCCTCCCCCCACAAAAAAAACGGAACAACGAGTCAATAATCCGGACAATTCATTAGGGGGGCATTTTACACAAACACTTAAAATGAAAAAACTTTTTTATCAGTATCGCTGGATGATTTGGATTGGAATCTTATTGTGGATATCGGGAGTTGTAGGCTGCAGCATTCTGTCAATAACCACGCAAACACTTCATATTGTTCCCTGTCCACTTTTCCCAATAGGCTTTGTCGCAAATTTCATTTTGTTGATAATAATCACACCAATAGTAGAGGAATTCCTATTTCGATCGTGGGCGCTTGGCAAACCCGTATTCAACATAGTTATTTCTGCTTCTCTATCTGGATTCTTTTATTTTATCTTTGGGAAATGGTACCTATCCGCATCGTTACTTGTTGCAATATTGTTAATGGCATTTCTTCTTAAAGACAAGGTTCGGTTCATCAGTCTCAGCATTATTACTTCACTTCTTTTCGCATATATGCATATCTATTCCATTGACAAAATCACCTTGGAAATAGTTTTTGTTTCTTTTCAATTCGTAGGACTCGCTATTTTGTGTTGCTGGTTGGTATACAACAAAGGTTTACTCTACGCCATAGGGCTCCATTCATTAATCAATTTACTTTCGTTTGCAATGATGATGATACCGACAACAACAACAACTATTGGTAAAGATAGTTATACTATTACTCCACTTTTTGAAAACAGCTATGCGGTAAAAGAGGAAGTCGCTGATGGCATTATTTATCGCGGGCAATTGCCCTTGGTGGCAGCTATCATGGCTACGGACCAACTATTAGACGACAAAATTGACTTTACAAGATGCAATGTATTTTACAGGTTAAAAATTGAAAAAGTAAATATCCCAGTCAAACTTTATATAAAGAAACAATCTGAAAATGAGAAAATAGATAGAATTGCCATACTCAAAACAATACAGGATGGTGGACTATTAAAATCCGACACTACATACGAGCCATTAATCTTCATGGAATTGCACAACAACAACTTATTGCTACAACCTCACCAAGGGGATTCCACAACAATTGGCCAGGTGGTACGAGACCTTCAAATTCATTACAAAATCCCAGTCAATATCAGCAGTTCACTCAACGGGAATTGCCAAATCCTCTTTCCTTTTGAAAAATTCCAAACTGATTCTTTGAATGAAATAAAGGAATATTTAAGCAATGAATATGGTCTTGAATTATGGGAGTCAAACCATGCTTATGCACAAATAATCACATTTCATAATGGGTAATGCGTTCTTGCAAATTACCACAAAACAAGATTTGCAGAACTGCACAATTCGTTGTTTCGCACTTTTGATTACCCCTCCCCCCAAAAAAAACGAGCAAAAGCGAAATAACTGAATTCTGTTTGTCGGCTGTCTTATTGCGGATAATTGGATTAAAAAGAAGCGTCATTTTGAACACTTGCATTATACAACCCGACTACTAAAAGATGGGAGCAATAGTTTTGATGATCCCCAAATGTATCAATGCGGTCGTATCTGCTGAGTTAATCCCAAGCAATACGACCGCTTTTTCGTTTCATCCCAATAATACAAGATTTTCTCGGAAATCGTCACTATATTTCTGTCTTCAGGCTCCAACTTTCAAAGTACAAAACGACATTCTCTATCACAATCTTTTACAAGAATATTGTTCCAAAACGCAATAGATTAAGGATTATTGCGTTATAAATAAGATTAATTCCTCTAAAATGAAACGTTTTCTTTTGTTTTTTGCATTGACTGTTCTTTGTGCTTCAACCACTTGTTTCGCAAAGAAAGACAAATACAAGATAACAGTAAACATTCACAACACAGCCGACACGATGCTTATGTTGGGATACTACCACATTGAGCATACCTACGTCATCGACACCGCCTTCATCAACAATAAAGAGCAGTTTGTGTTTCAGAAGGACAAAACACTTGACCCCGGTCTCTATTTTTTCTGCAACCAGAAAGGCGAGTTCGCCGAGTTCGCAATCTACAACGACAAGCCTTTCTTCAAGTTTGAAACCGACGCCGCCGACTGGACCACAAACATGAAAGTTACTGGTTCGGAGGAGAATGAACTCCTGTTCAACTACCATAGGACAAACGCAATGCTGTACGAAGAGACCATGTCAAAGAAGAGCCAGATGGACAGCGCGGCATTCAAGACTTACTACCAAGAACAACGGAAGAAAATGTCGGATTTCGACAGAGAATTCATGAATGCGCACCCTCGCCACATCCTAAGCGTGATGATGCGCGCCGAACGTGACGTGCCCGTACCTTTGGTGAACGAGCAGGGCGACTCGCTCTCCCAAAAGCAACGTTTCGACTATTTCATGGAACACTACTTCGACAGCATGGATTTGGGCGACCCCGTATTTCTGCGAACCCCCAAAAGCGTATTCCATCGAAAAATCACCGAATATCTCGACAAATACCTCAAAGGGGCGCCTCCCGAGATTATCAATCCCTACATCGACAGCATGATAGCACGTGCCCGTCCTGCCGAAAAAACGTTCCACTGGCTCATTCATTTCATCACCGAAAAATACCTGCAAAGTGGCGTAATGGGCTACGATGCAATATATGTACACATGGTGAAACGCTACTATGAAACCGGAGAAAGCACCCTATCCTCCCCCAGCTTTGTGGACGAGCAGGTGGTGAGGGCCAACAAGTGGGAAAAGCTGCTCATCGGGAAAGTCGCCCCGGAACTGATACTGTACGACACGCTTGGCATAGCGCATTCGCTCCACGGGCTGCCAAACAAATACACTTTGTTGGTGTTTTGGTCACCAACTTGCGGACATTGCAAGACTATGGTGCCGGCACTCTACAAGAAATACCTCGAATACAAAGACAAATACGACATTGCCGGCTTCGCGATTCTCAGCGAACCCGACGAACCGACCACCCCACTCTGGAAAAAATTCATCCGCGACCACAACTTCGATTGGATCAATCTTGACGGCGGTGTGGCGAACATCGACTGGCACGACGTATATGACGTCATCACCACCCCACAGATTTACCTCTTGGACAAAGACAAGAAAATCATCGGCAAGCACCTCAACGCCGATCTGTTCGAAAAAATATTACTATTTCACGAAGAAGAAAAGTGAATTGTGAAACGACAATGCGATCCGTCGAAAACTTAAAATCTATTATTATATCATGAAAAAAACATTACTCATCGCAGCTTGCGCCACCCTCGTGGCATTCACAGGCTGCAAAGACAAAAAGAACATGGACAACCCATTTTTCTCCGCATGGGAAACACCTTACGGCATTCCCGATTTCAGCAAAATCAAGACTGAACATCACCTGCCGGCCTTCGATGAGGGCATGCGTCTGCAGAAAGAAGAAATCGACGCTATCGTCAACAACACCGAAGCACCCACCTTCGAAAACACCATTGAGGCATACGAATACAGCGGCGCCATGCTGAACGAAGTGGCCAGCGTGTTCTTCAACCTCAGCGAATGCGAAAACTCGGAAGAGATGGAGCAGATTGCCGAAGAGGTGACCCCGAAACTCTCCGCCCATGGTGACGACATCGCACTCAACGCAAAACTATTCGAGCGCATCAAGGTCGTTTACGACCAGCGCGAAAGCCTCAACCTCGAACCCGAGCAAATGCGTCTGCTCGAAGAGACCTACAAAGGTTTCGTACGTTCCGGCGCCAACGTGGCTGCCGACCAGCAAGCTCGTTTTCGCGAGTTGAACGAGCAGATTGCATCCCTCACCCTCCGCTTCGCACAGAACGTTCTCAAGGCCACCAACGCCTACAAACTTGTTTTGGACGAAAACCAATTGGAAGGCTTGAGTGAAGACCAAAAAGCCGCCGCAAAAGCTACCGAAGGCGAGAATGCGGGCAAATATGTCTTCTCTCTTCAAATGCCCAGCTGGGAGCCCTTCATGCAGAGCTGCTCCAACCGCGACCTCCGCAAACAGATGTGGACTGCCTACGCCAACCGTTGCTATGGTGGAGAATTCGACAACACCAAGATTATCGACACACTCGTCAACCTACGTCTTGAACGCGCCAACATTCTCGGCTTCAAATCCCACGCCGACTATGTGTTGGACGACTGCCTCGCAAAGACACCTCAGGCTGTTTACGACTGTCTGATGCAAATCTGGAAACCCGCCCTTGCAAAAGCCAAGAGCGAATGCGCCGAATACCAAAAAATGATCAAGGCAGATGACGCCACCGCAAAGCTCGAACCTTGGGATTGGCGTTACTACAGCGAAAAACTGCGTCAGCAAAAATACGAGCTTGAAGACGAAGTGGTGCGTCCTTACTTCTCGCTCGACGGTGTACGAGAAGGTGCTTTCAACGTAGCCAACAAGCTCTACGGTTTGACTTTCAAGGAGAATCCCGAACTGCCCACCTACGACAAAGAGGCTCACGCTTATGAAGTGATGGACGGCGACCAAGTAATTGGAATTCTCTATATGGACTTCTTCCCCCGCGAGAGCAAACGCAGCGGCGCTTGGATGACCGAGTTCCGCGGCCAGAAAATCGACAAGGACGGCAACAATGTCATTCCTATCATCCAGGTTGTATGCAACTTCACCAAACCCACTGCCGACAAGCCCTCTTTGTTGAACTTCGACGAAAGCGAGACCCTCTTCCACGAATTTGGCCACGCACTCCACGGTCTGCTCAGCAAATGCCACTATCCCTCATTGGCAGGTACCAACGTATCGCGCGACTTCGTTGAACTGCCCAGCCAGATTATGGAAAACTGGTGCCGCAATCCGCAAGTGATGAAGGAATACGCCAAGCACTACCAGACCGGCGAAGCCATTCCCGACGAACTCATCAAGAAGATTGCCGCCGCACAGACCTACGGACAGGGATTCATCAACACCGAGCTGTTGGCTGCCTCCCTGCTCGACATGGACTACCACAGCATTACCGAAAAGCAAGCCATTGACCCTGTAGCCTTTGAAAAAGCCGCTCTCGACCGTCTCGGACTTATTCCCGAAATCATCAGCCGTTACAAGAGCGCTTACTTCCAGCACATCTTCACCACCGGCTACGATGCTGGTTACTACAGCTACACCTGGACCGCCATCCTCGACCACAATGCCTTTGCAGCCTTCACCGAAAGCGGCGACCTCTTCAACCCTGAACTGGCCAAAAAGTTCCGTCATGTGCTTGAGAGTGGCAACACCCAAGACCTGATGTCCCTCTACCGCGAATTCCGCGGCAAAGACCCCGATGTGAAGCCTTTGCTCCGCGACAGAGGTCTGATTTAATATTAGTGATTATGAATTAGGATCCTCCAAATCTTCTAATCTTCAAATCCGAATTATCTTACAACGATATGGAAAACAATGTAAAAAAACTCATGCGCAGCACTTCCAATCGCAAGATTGCGGGCGTCTGTGGAGGCGTAGCCGACTACCTAAACGTTGATGTCACCGTTGTGCGCATCATCTTCTTGATAGCCCTTATCTGCGGCAGTTTCGGCGGCTGGGCATACCTCATCATCTGGTGCTGCGCACCTGAAGACAACAGACTCCAACCTTAACGGAAAGTTTGTCATTCAACAAAAAGAGAAGAGAACCAATTGGTTCTCTTCTCTTTTTTATTATCTTCGGAACAATTCCAGTTCCAAATCCAATATCAAATTAAAAGCTCACAACTGAAAATCCAATCTACTTACGCATAACTTTACGAATCACAATGCCTTGATTCAAAGTAATGCGAACCGTGTAGATGCCCCGAGTCAAATGACCGAGATCGATCTGGTTGGTTGCATCGGACTGGATTACCCTGCGGCCAAGGGCATCGAAGAGTTCCACTTTTTGCATGCCTTCAGCTTGGAGATTCAATATGCCCATAGTGGGGTTAGGATAAATGTGTACATCAACATCTTCCACATTATCGATTGCAACATTCTCGGCAAACTCAGCGGAAAGTGTCACATTTTCAGACACTACGAAAGAGTATGGGTTGTCCGTGACTCCATTGTTCCAACGCACAAAATGGTAGCCATCGAAAGGCGTAGCCGTGAGAGTCACCATAGCGCCAGCTTCATAGACGCCGCCACCTGAGACGGTTCCCATATCAGGATTGGAAGAAATGACCGTAACGGTATAGGTGATGGGGGCGTTTTGGGCGAAAGAAGCCGTATAGGTAGCGTTGCCTGTAACGGTAATGGTACGCGGATTGGAGGTGTTGCCATCCTGCCAGCTCACAAAGTGGTAGCCAGCGTTGGGAGTAGCGAGAAGCGTTGCCGTAGCGCCAGCAGCATAGCTTCCGCCACCAGTAACGGTGCCCATGGCAGGATCAGAGGAAGTAGCAGAAATTACATAGTCGCCTGCCGTTTCAGCAGTAATGGCGCGAATCATCCAAGTGTAGTCTTAGTCACCGCCTGAAGCAGCCTGAACTGAGGTCCACGACGAACCGTCCAAAGAGAGCATACTACCATTGTAATCGCCCGTAAAGTCACAACTTGCTGCCGGATAATCAACATCTTCCGTATAGAAAGTCACCCACAAAGGTTGAGAGGCACTGAGTGCGACGGGTGTATTGATATGGATGGTTTTCCAAGCATTTTCGTCAGCCGTTGCATAGGTTTGACTCTGCGTACAGGCAAGAGTCAAAGGTGCAGTCGAGCCACCTTGATAAATATTCAGTTGATAGGAGCCTGCCCCACTGCCAGGAACATAAAGCATCACATCGGTAAGGTAGTTACGTCCAGCCAAAGCATTCGCCTCGAACTTGATACCCCAATAAAACTCAGATTGTGTACCAACAGAGGTGGCGAAGGTGCCATTGTCGTAATACAAAGTGTCGCCCCAAATAGAGGCAAAAGTAGCCGTATAGGTAGCGTTGCCCGTAACGGTGATCGTGCGCGGGTTTGTGGTGATGCCATCCTGCCACTGAACAAAACGATAGCCGCTGTTGGGCGTGGCATTCAAGGTAACAGAAGTTCCTTGCGGATAGGAACCGCCTCCTGACACAGAACCCATCGTATTGTCGTTCACTGCGGTAGTAATAGTATAGCTCGGCCCCGAAGCGGCGGTCAAGGAGATATCGTCGATTTTGAGCCAATACTGATCCGTGACGTTAAAATGGCGGAAAGCGATATGGACAGTTTGACCGGCATAGGCATCCAAGGAGACAGTTTTTTGTGTATAGGTCGCACCTTCAACAATTCCTTGATAGACAGCCGTGGTAAAATCCGTAGTTGAAGAACCTGTAGTAGATACGTAAACAGCGTAATATTCATCAGGATAGTCCGCATCTTGGGCTGCAGCATACCACGAAAGCGTCAATCCACTGGCAGGCACCACGATGGCGGGACTGATCATCCAGTTGTCGGGTTGCAACGCTCCAACATCATTAACGTATGAAGCCGAAGCCATGAAATACTCGCCTCCGTGAGCATATTCCCAACCCACAATGAACTCATCCGTCCAGCCATAGCCATCGCCATCGGAATCGACGAAGGTCCAACAGTCTACCGGATCATTCGATTCGAATCCCATTATATAAGGGAAAGTGGTGATGTCAGAACACGGATTGTTTACACAAGGAGCATTCACGACATAGTTTCCCGAAGCCGAAGGATTACTTTGAGAGAAGACAACGTCAACTGAGGCTGAGGAATCGACCCCATTGAGAGAGCCCACATAAAAAGTACATTCGTCGTCGTAAGCGCCAGGGTTCCAAACGAACTGGACAGGTGCTGGACATACAGGGATGATGTAGTAGGTTTGTACCCCCGTAGAAAGAGTATAGGTGCCATAGTCAAGTCCATCAAGCGACTGCACCGTCACACTGGCACCGTTCCAACCATCACCATACGAATCCCTCAAAACAAGCATAATGTTACACATATCCGCAGTTGCGCAGCCCGACTGAGCGACATTGACCGTTGCCGTGTGTCCTCCATGGTTGACGGTAACCACTGCAGTGCGTGTAGCACCCGTATTATTAGCTGACGCAGAGATGGTAAGGTTAGTCACGGCACCGCTACCACTTCCTGTAGCAGGAGAAATAGAGGCCCACGACTGACTGGACGAAGCCGTCCAAGAAGTGCTGATATTGGAGCAACTGGAGACGTGGACCGTTGCAGACCCGCCTTCTTGAGGAAGCGAGACTAATTGTGGATCAACACGCAAGGACCCATCAGGCTCGATACCAAAAACCGCGCCATTGTTGAGGTTAAAAGTATAGGTGGCATTTCCTCCCGTTCCGCCAGGATTGGGATTCAATGAGCCAATGGTATAATAGCCGTCACAGTAGCCACCCCATCCCCAGTTGAAATGGAACTGGTTGTTGTTATTATATCCATCGCACACAAAGCAGTGTCCGCCTGAAGTATCAGAACCAGAATAGATGACAGGATGAGAGAGATCAAGATCGGCACGCAACATGTCCAACCACTGAGTATCGGTATAGAACTGCTTAAACTCGCCATGCAAAGTATTCTTATACTTGAAGTAAGTCTTGAGGGCGTTTTCGGCGGAAGGCAAGCTTTGACCATACTCGAACGTATAGGCACCACTGCCCGATACACCATAGTCCATTTCAATAGCAACCCCGATATGATAGGTCAATGTTGCCACCGCTGTCTTCTGAGCGGTGGACGACGAAGCAGAGAGACTATTGGGCATCTGAGACCAGTTATAGGTGGTGTTGGCGAAATCGGCACTCAAAGTTCCGTAAGTAGGGTGGACAAAAGAGTGGGAGCCGACACCCGAGCTGGGGTGGTTCCAATACTTCATTACTTGGGAGGTTGCCGTCGCCACGCAACCAGCCACTGCACGTTCGCCATACTCGCTGTCGTAGGGACAGAGGTCGTTGTAGTAGGGAGACTGGTTCCAAGTGGTTGTCAGCAAAGGCGACACCGTAGTAACCACTTGAGGCGCATTGTCGCGCTGAAGTTGTTCCCACTGTTGCTGCACAAAATCGGTAGCAGCGACATCATGCTCCTTCAAGTAGCGAATCTCGCGTTCATAGTCCCGCAGCCAAGCGGCAGCATTAACGGGCATGTTCTCGATATCTATCGTGCTGTTAGTGGAATAACCCAAAACAGGGAGCGCACGGTCGTCTCCAGACACGATGACAAATCCTTTTCCCTCGGTGTTGACAAAGAGATACAACTCCGTAAAGGGAGAACGAATCATCCTGAAATTTGCCGAATGACTATTGTCGGACAGGCTGTTCCAAAAAAGCTCAGCAACACTTTGTGCCTGCTTTTGTGATACGGGATTTGCCACAAGCGTTTCCGCAAAAAAACAGCACAACAAGGCTAAGAGTGTGAATGTCTTTTTCATAACAGTATTATAATTAGGTTATCCCCTATATCTGCAGTTGCGACGATAGGGGATATTGGGTTTTGCAATGATTAAATCTCGGCAATCACCTGTTGCGCTAACTCGTTGGCTCGCGCTTCGGTATGTGCCTCGCTGTAGATACGGATAATAGGCTCGGTATTGGATTTGCGCAGATGTACCCAACCATCCTCAAAATCAATCTTCACGCCATCGATGGTGGTAACTTGGCAATTCTTGTCTTTTCCGTATTTTTCGGCAATCTTGCGCAGCAAGGCGTCAACGTCCATGTCGGGCGTAAGGTCTTTGCGGTTCTTTGAGATGATGTAGTCGGGATAGGTCTTGCGGAGTTCGCTGACTTTCATACCCTTCTTGGCAAGCAAGGTTAGGAACAAAGCCACACCTACGAGTGCGTCGCGACCTGCATGGAGGGCGGGATAGATAACGCCTCCATTGCCCTCGCCACCGATAACGGCATTGGTCTCACGCATCTTAGTGGTTACGTTTACCTCACCTACAGCGGCTGCCGAATAGCTGCAGCCTGCATAGCGAGCGGTAACATCACGCAATGCGCGGGAAGAAGAAAGGTTGGAAACAGTATTGCCCGGCGTGTGCGACAACACATAGTCGGCCACGCTAACAAGCGTATATTCCTCACCAAACATCTCACCCGTTTCGCACACCAAAGCCAAGCGGTCAACGTCGGGGTCAACCACGATGCCAAAATCGCAATGGTTGGCGGGAACAGCCTCGGCTATCTGGGTAAGATTCTGAGGAATAGGTTCCGGATTGTGGGCAAAATGGCCCGTAGGTTCGCAGTTGAGTTCCACCACCTGATTTACGCCTAAAGCACGAAGCAGTCGAGGGATGGCGATACCGCCTGTGGAATTGACGGCATCAACAGCCACCTTGAAATTAGCTTTGCGAATGGCATCCACATCCACTAAGGGGAGCTGGAGTACCAGTTCGATATGTCGGTCTATGGTGTTCAGGTCTTCGGTCACTTGGCCGAGGTCGTCCACTTCGGAATACAAGATTTCGTTGCTTTCGGCAAGACGCAGCACCTCTTGACCCTCAGCGGCATCGATAAATTCCCCTTTCGCGTTAAGCAACTTCAAGGCATTCCAATGCTTAGGGTTGTGCGAAGCGGTGATGATGATGCCGCCATCGGCATGCTTGTCAATCACAGTCATTTCGGTGGTAGGCGTAGTAGAAAGGCCTGTCTCTATCACATTGATACCCATTCCTTGAAGCGTGCCCACAACCAAACGATCCACCATGGCTCCCGACAAACGGGCATCGCGACCTACTACAAGGGTAAGCGGTGTTTGGGAAGATTTATTGCGTTTGAGAAATGTTGCAAAAGCGGAAGTGAATTTCACCACATCGATGGGGCTGAGGCCTTCGCCGGGAACGCCGCCAATGGTACCGCGAATACCCGAAATTGACTTAATAAGAGACATGACGATTAATAGAGTTAAGAATTATTGAGTTAAGAAATATAATCACCAGTGACCAGAGACCAGTCACTAAAGTATTGCAAAAATACATATTATTTTTTATTTGGCGACCATCAAAAAAAAACGACATAATCGCGCCATTGACATACTCAAGATAAAACAATGCAAATTATTTAGTTATACATAATCAACATTTCTATTTTGATTTATACTTATATACACTTTTCATTTTTCATTTTTTATTTTTCATTTATTTCTGTATCTTTGCTTATTTGAAAATATTATCCTATCATTGCTATACATCTCTATTTCAACAAGAAAAAGAGATGTTTGAGTAGTTAAAAGTAATATTATGCACATCGCTATAGCAGGAAATATCGGATCAGGCAAGACAACCCTCACAAAATTGCTTGCACGTCACTATGGTTATCGAACCTTGTTCGAGAGTGTTGACAACAACCCTTATATCAATAGTTTCTACGAAGATATGCGTCGTTGGTCGTTCAACATCCAAATCTACTTTCTCCACACCCGCGTAAGACAATTGTTGGAGCTGAGCAAAGAGTCCAACAACATCATACAAGACCGTACGCTTTACGAGGACGCATACATTTTTGCGCCTAACTTGCACGCTATGGGACTGATGAACACTCGCGACTTTGAGAACTACCTGCAGACGTTTGAATTGATTTCTTCGTTCATACAGCCTCCCGACCTGCTCATATATCTCCGTGGCGAAGTGCCTTCGCTCATCAGGCAAATACAGCATCGCGGCAGAGACTACGAAAGCGCCATTCGATTGGACTACCTCACCAGCCTCAACCAACGCTACGAGAACTGGATTGAGGGATACAACAAAGGCAAGCTGCTTATCATCGACATCGACGAGCTCAACTTTGCCGACAAGCCCGAAGACCTTGGCGTTGTAATCAACAAAATCGACGCCGAATTCAACAGTCTGTTCAGCGATTGATAATTGTTGGTTTTTCTGTTGATCAAACTTACGCTGCCTTAACTCATTAACTTCAATCCAATTGAACACCCTTATCGTCATACCAGCCCGTTATGCCTCAACCCGCTTCCCCGGCAAGCCCTTGGCATTGCTTGGCGGCAAGCCCATTATCCAATGGGTGTGGGAACGCGTAAGCGCCATGCCCGTCGAGGCCGTGGTTGCCACCGACGACAGCCGCATTCTTGAAGCCGTGCAGACTTTTGGCGGCAAGGCTATTATGACACGCAGCGACCACCACAGCGGCACCGACCGTTGCGGCGAAGTATTCTTGGCCCTCGAAGCCCAAGGCAAACATTTCGACATCGTGGTGAACGTGCAAGGAGACGAGCCTTTTGTGAAACAAGAACAGCTGAAGCTGCTCATCGACAGTTTCGACAACCCCGACGTACAGATTGCCACGCTGAAAAAATGCATCAACAGCGACGAAGAACTCAGCTCGCCCAACAATGTCAAAGTGGTGGCAGGCATCCACGGCCGCGCACTATATTTCAGCCGCCAGCCCATTCCTTTCGTTCGCGGAGCTGCGTTCGGTAACTGGCGAGAAAAACAACAATACTATAAACATATCGGCATCTACGCCTTCCGCACCGAAGTACTCAAGAAACTCATTCAACTTGCACAAAGCCAATTAGAAAAAAGCGAATCTCTGGAGCAACTACGCTGGCTCGAAAACGGATTTTCCATCTATGTGAAAGAAACAGCCTTCGAGAATATCGGAATCGACACTCCCGACGACCTCGCCATAGCAGAACAGGCCTTGAAACAAAGCCATACCAACTCGTTATTTTGAATAAAACACACTCAATATGAATATTACAGACCTTATCGTAGATTTATTACAACAGGGAAAGAACGTTGAAATACCTGGCATTGGAACTTTGAGAACCGAGATGCAAGCAGCGCATCACGACCCCAGAACCCACACCTATTATCCTGCCCGCCGCGTAGTGGCCTATTCCGACATTCAGAGTGGCAGCCACGACCTCATTGACGTCATCGCAAAGAAAGAATGCGTCAACGAGGAGATTGCAGAGATGATGTTGAAGAACTACGTTAGTGCATTGGACGGCAAACTGCAACGAGAAGGCTGTCATACCTTTGCCAACATCGGAACCTTGACCAAAAACGAGTCAGGATTTGGATTCTGTCCCGACAGCAACTTTGGCGTTGAGAAAAACAACATTGCAGAAAGGCCCATCGAACACATCAACACCTATGTTCCCAAGAAATCCGATCCTTTTGCAGCCTTTGAGAAACCAGCAGAAACTCCTCAACCTGAGACGGAAAAACCCATTGATGCAGTTCCAGCTGTAGAAGAGGTTCCCACTCCCATAGCAGAACCCGAACCTGTTGTAGCAGCAGCCGAGCAAGAGGCAGCAACTCCCGCAGAAGAGCATCCCCAGACAGAGAAAACCGAAGTTGCGCCCGATTCCGTAGAGTGCGAACCAATCCAGGAAGAACCTAAAACCGCTAAAGTTGAAGCCGCATCTGAACCCTCACCCGAAACGTCAGAGCCATTGATGCAAGAGCCCATCTCCAATATAGAAGAGCCCGTTCTCGCAGAAACCGTGCAAAACAGCGAACCTCAGGCAACAGACTCAGCCGATGACACCAACGAGCTTTTGCAACAGCTCGACGCCATTCCCGATGCACCAAAGACCATAGAAAAAGAGGAGAAGAAAAAGAAGAAAGGTTGGTTGTGGTTGTTCATCATCCTGCTTCTTCTTTTAATTGGCGCCGGCGCATACTACTACTTCGTTTACCTGCTCTCGCAGCAACCCACAACGGCAATGGAACAAACCAAAGATTCTGTCGCCATTCAAGACACCGCCACACCCAATGCATTGCTTGGCACCGACAGTCTGACTCTTACCGAAACCACCGACAGCAACGCCCTCGCCAATGAAGATTCCGTCGCAAATACCGACGTTGAAAATATTCCCGTCACGGCTTCCAACACCCACAAATGCGACCTTTTCTCAAACACCAACATCTTCACTTTCAACACCGATAGAATTGCATACTCGCAAGAAGAGATTGACAACTTGTCGGTAAATGTGCGCAACTACCTGAACGACTATGTTGACAGCTACCTGAAAGCCGAAGGCTACGCCACCGCCAAGGACGTACTGATGGACAGCGTGGAACGCTACGCCAACAGACGCATCGGAGAGTTGCTCGACAACAACAAATACTGTGTGCAGAATTTCATTCCTTACAACGACTACACACACAACTTTGTAGAACCTTATCTAAAAGACGCCAAAGCCAGCAAGGCACGCACTACAGTCCAGACCGAAATCATGAACGTCAGCTATCTGGCTCCTACGCTCAACGGCATCATCGACGCACTGCAGCTTACGCCCGAAGCCGTGGCAAAACCCAAAACCACAGCCACCGCTCCCAAGCAAGCCGAGCCAAACTACGGCAACGTCAATTTCGCATCACAGAGCAAGAAAGGATTCGACATCATCGCAGGATTCTTCAAGAACAAGAGCGGCGCCGCAAAACTCACCCAAAACCTTAAAGCGCAAGGCTGCGACGCCTACATCATTTCCACCAGCAACGGACACTATGTCAGCATGGGAAGCACATCCAACCGCACCCAAGCCGATGCCATGTACAATCACATCAAATCGTGGTATTCCGGCGACGTAGTTATCAAGCAATGGTAATTAGTGAATTGTGGCATCTTTATTAATTCTCCATTCATTAAGTTCCTAACTCCTAACTCTTAACTTCCCCAATGGGTCACCACAAACTCGAACATTTCGCCGAAAACCTCACCTTCCCCAACCTGTTTCAAGTCTCTTATGAAATGCTGAAGCAGGAAGGCTTCGCCTTGCGCGGCCGCTGGGCCGAACATTTTGGCAACAACAACCCCATCACATTGGAACTGGGCTGTGGCAAAGGCGACTACACTGTGGCTTTGGCGCGCATACACCCCGACCGCAACTACATCGGCGTAGATATCAAAGGTGCCCGCCTGTGGCGCGGCGCAAAGACCGCCCACGAAGACCACATGGACAACGTGGCGTTCATCCGCACCCGCATCGAGCTCATCGAACAGTTTTTCGCACCCGAAGAGGTCAGCGAGATTTGGATAACATTCCCCGACCCGCAACCCAAGAGGCCCAACAAGCGATTGACTTGCGAACGTTTCCTTGGCTACTACAAGCACTTCCTCAAACCCGGAAATCCCATCCACCTCAAAACCGACTCGCAGGAATTGCACGAATACACCCGCGACGAAGTAATTCCCGAAGGCCGCTACACGGTTGAATATGCCACCAACGACCTCTACGCCACTCCCGCCGAGGTTCATCCCGACATTCCCTGTCTGGTGGAGGCACAGATGACGCAGACCTTCTACGAACGCATGTTCCTCGCCGAAGGCAAGCCCATCACCTATATCAAGTTCAGAATAAATTAATCAAATAATAACAAATTAAATCATCACATTATGTCAGGACACAATAAATGGTCAAAGATTAAGAGAGCCAAAGGTGCAGCTGATGCAAAACGCTCCAAACAGTACTCCAAAATTTTGAAAGAAGTTGCCGTAGCCGTTCGCGAAAGCGGTCCCGATCCCGACAGCAACCCCCGTCTGCGTCTGCTCGTGCAGAATGCTCGTGGATGCAACATGCCCAAGGACACCCTGATGCGTGCCATCAACAAGGCAAGCGACAAGGATGCAGCTGTTTTGCAGGAAATCACCTTCGAGTGCCACGCCAACCACGGCATCGCCCTCTTCATCGAGTGTCTCTCCGACAACAATATGCGTACCGTTGCCAACGTACGTAGCATCATGAACAAGTTTGGCGGCACCATGGAAACCAACGGCAGCCTTAGCTTCCTCTTCACCCGCAAAGGCGTGTTCGTAATTCCCCGCAAACCCGAAATGGACGTCGAGGAACTTGAAATGAACCTTATCGACGGCGGTCTCGAAGAGATGGAAGTGGATGACGAATACCTCACCCTCTACACCGCTTACGAAGACTTCGGCAACATGGTCAAGATGCTCGAAGAGATGAAGATTGAGTGCGAAAGCGCAGAGCTCCAGCGCATTCCCAACACCACCCGCAGCATCGACGAAGACTCCATGCGCAAGGTATTGAAGGTCATCAGCATGCTCGAAGATGACGACGACGTTACCAACGTATTCCACGACATGGAAATCCCCGATGACTTCGAAGAAGAAGAATAGTACATTGCTTCACACCAATAGATAAAGTGTAGGGTTCCGCACTCTACACTTTATCTTTATGTTGGATTAGCGACTAAAGTAATGTTGATTTTAAGGTTAAACTCCTAACTCTAAACTAATTTTCAATTCTCAATTAATTTAATGCGTCTCTATCTCGTTCCTACTCCTGTCGGCAATCTCGGCGACATGACCTTTCGCGCCGTGGAGGTGCTGAAATCCGTTGACCTTATCTTGGCGGAAGACACCCGCACCTCGCGTGTACTTATGCAGCACTACGGCATCACTACGCCGTTGCAGTCCTACCACATCTTCAACGAACATCAGATTGTCGATCAAATCGTTGACAAGATTCTCAGTGGAATGGACATCGCCGTGGTGACCGATGCTGGCACGCCGGGCATCAGCGACCCAGGATTTCTCTTGGTTCGCGAAGTGGTGAAGCACGACATCGAGGTGGAATGCCTGCCCGGAGCAACAGCTTTCGTGCCTGCACTTATCGACAGCGGCTTGCCTTGCGACCGATTTGTCTTCGAGGGATTCCTGCCCCACAAAAAAGGCCGTCAGACCAAGATCCAGAGTCTTGCCGAAGAGACGCGCACCATGATCATCTACGAGTCGCCCTTCCGCTTGGTCAAACTGCTGGAGCAACTCATCGAAGTGCTCGGACCCGAACGGCAAGTGAGCGTATCGCGCGAAATCAGCAAGCTCCACGCCGAAACCGCCCGTGGCACCCTTCAAGAAGTATTCGACCACTTCAACAGCAAAGAGGTCAAAGGAGAGATTGTCGTCATCCTCGCCGGAAAGCCGAATGGTGAATAGAGACCTTGACCTTGACCTTAACCTTAACTAATTCTCAATTCGTATGGAACTCACCGTTTTTCTCAACCGCCTACTCTGCGCCCTCGTGGCAGGAATCCTCATCGGACTGGAGCGTCAGCTGCGCCAACGCAATGCAGGACTGGTCACGAACTCCTTGGTGGCTGTAGGTGCCTGCATTTTCATCCTCACCTCCGAGAGCGTCATCCTCGCCACCACCGCCGACCGACCCAATTTCGACAACCTGCGCGTACTCTCACAAGTCGTCACGGGCATAGGTTTCTTGGGCGCCGGCGTCATCATGAAAGACGGACTCACCATCCACGGGCTCAACTCCGCCGCAACACTCTGGTGTTCAGCGGCAGTAGGAAGTCTCTGCGGCTTCGGTATGTGGCGCGAAGCCATCGTCGCCAGCATCGTCATCCTGTTCATCAACTGGATACTCCGCTACATCGAGCGCAATATCGCCGAACGCGCCCAAGACAAATTCAACAAAGAAGACCACCCCGAAAAGAAATAGCTTTTCGAGACAGATCTTACCCACCAATTTTCTGAATCTTTTTGCCAAAGACTGCAGAGAAATACTCCCAGTAGAATTTACTGATTTCGATTTACTTAACGCCAAATTCGGTCATTTGGCGCAGTTTCGTCTGATTACTTTTCTACCATTTGCGGATAATTTGCGGTCATTTGCGTTTGCTTTATCCTAAAAACATTAGGACCGAAAAGAACCACGCCACATCTTGACATTCTCCTTAACTTTGCACCCTGAAACAGACAGAAGCATGTTCCCCAAGTAAGCCGAATAAAAAACCTTATCACCAACGGAAGAAATTGTCATCCACAAGGCATCTAATATGCAAAAAATTTGTATCTTTGCACTTGAAAACCACGAGCGTTTTGTGGGATGCCTTTGAAAGCATTTGTACGGTCTCATCTAGAAAATCGCCAATTAAATAGAGGGAAAGATCGCGTCAAAAGCCTATTGTTTGATATGTTATGGCAGCACCATTCATATCTCAAGCATAGGATGACGTTTCTTCCGTTTTATTTCCCCGCAGGTGTTTGGCGATACCTCTAGATGATAGGACGTTGCAACAGAGTTCTATGCTTTCTCTGTATTGGCAAGTGAACATCATCTCGGGAACTCGGATGAAAAATAAAATGCAAAACAATGCTCATTATATCAAAACTCAAATGTGAAGCATGTGGGGAAGCCTATGAGTGCATTATGCCAGCCAACGGTATTTGGTGCAAAACATGCGGAAAACCTTTTAATTTGTGTCCTGAATGCAAAAAGACCATAACTCATTGTGATTGGTGTGGCGGTGAATTTGAAGACGGCTATGCCCATACATCTAAAGAAGTCAGCAAAAGAGAACACATCAATTGTCGTCCAGAAGAAATAATGTTTTAATTCATAAAGAAATGTTGATACAAGATATCTTACGAAACTTCCAACAACAATTGTTGGATGAACTATATTCAATATCTCTTCCTTCAGAGAATGAATTGAATAAGAAAACATCAAAATTACAGATCAAACGATATTGCTGTTTGAGGATGTTATACAACGTCGCTGAATGTATGATAAACCAACCGCAATGGGAGGATAGGGAATTGATTGAAGGACTTCCCAAAAGAAAAATCCACCTATTAAGCGAGAAAGACATAATTGCTTTATGCAAAGAATTGTTTGAGATAAAAAGAGAATACAGTGACGGCATTGTTTTTCGTTGCCCCCCAATAACCTGGTCAGGACGTGACATCGCTGGTACTCTATTAAATGACAACGAAGGCAGCTATGAGAAATTACTCAATGCGATAAACCTTAATCCTATTACGAAAACACCTCAGTACAAAACCACAGCAAACGGTAAGACCGAAGTACATGGCTTTACGTACCTTCCTGCCGTCACCAGTATGTTAGACACACTCCAGCATCATGATTTGACAATGGAAAACATTTATCAAATCTCGTTGTGGAAAGTTGACCGCTATCCTCAATTGGATTATCTAACATTAGACGCACTGAATAGCGTCAAAGACGACACCAATTTGGATGTAGCCAAGACACGAGACATCTTGGAAAAACTACTCAACACCCAAGGAGTAGGACTGCCTATGGCTTCGGCATATCTTCGTTTTATCTATCCTCAAGTATATCAAATCATCGACCACCGTGCCTATCGCGCCGCATTTGATTACAAGGAGCCACTGCACGCAAATGATTCCGTAAAAAATCTTTGCGACACATACATCAAGTATTTGGAAAAGCTGCAAGGCATAGCTGATAATGGTTATCATGGCATATCTGTCACCTTTGAAGACTTGGACCGTTTTCTCTACGACGTGGACAAAAAAGCAGGTTATACTGTGAACATGCCACTAAAAGACATCAACCGTGATTTATGGAAGGATGTTGTCAAAAATCTTGGGGGAAAATTTCAAAAATATCTCATAACCAAAGACAACATCGGAAATATTGTAAAGAATCATCGAAACCAGAAGAATAACAAAAAATTATGAAAAAGACATTATTTCTTTTTACATTCCTTGCCGTAGTCTTTGCAAGCTACGCTTACAATTTCAGTGCAGTAGCTCCAACAGGGCAGACATTGTACTACACCATCACATCCTCAACGTCACCTCGTACCGTTGCAGTTACATACCCGAGCAGTTCATCGTCCAGTCCTTGGTCGGGTTACACTATGCCTACAGGGGATCTAACAATTCCTTCTACAGTCAGTTATGAAGGAACCACTTATTCGGTGACTTCGATTGGAATTAAGGCTTTCAGCGAGTGCGTTGACCTCACGAGCGTAACCATTCCCAATTCCGTAACTGACATCGGGTGGTGTGCTTTCGAATATTGCGTTTCAATGAGTGTGACAATACCCAATTCTGTGACTCACATCAGCTTTTTAGCCTTCAATTATGTCAAAAACATTGTCTATTTAGGCAATGCTTCGGGTAGTCCTTGGGGGGCTTTGACAGTGAATGGCTATGTTGAGGGTGATTTGATTTACGAAAATGCCAATAAAACTAAAGTTACAGGATGCTACACCTCCGCTACGAGCGTGACCATTCCCAATTCTGTGACTTCTATCGGGAATTATGCTTTCTTTTATTGCTACAACCTCACAAGTGTAACCATTCCCAATTCCGTGACTTCCATTGGGGATTATGCTTTCTATATTTGTAGTGGGCTCACGAGTGTTACTATCCCCAATTCCGTTACCTCCATCGGCAGTTCTGCTTTCTATGGTTGCAGCGGTCTCACTTCCGTCACTATCCCCAATTCCGTGACTTCCATCGGGGATTATGCTTTCTGCAGGTGCGTTGGCCTTACGAGCGTGACCATCCCCAATTCGGTGATTTCCATAGGGTCAGATGCCTTCTATTTAGTTAGAAACATTATCTATTTAGGCAATGCTTCGGGTAGTCCTTGGGGGGCTTTGACAGTGAATGGTTATGTTGAAGGTGATTTGATTTACGAAAATGCCAATAAAACGAAAGTTACAGGATGCAATGCCTCCGCTACGAGCGTGACCATTCCCAATTCAGTGACTTCCATCGGAAGTTTTGCTTTCACAGATTGTAGCGGTCTAACGAGCGTAACCATTGGCAATTCCGTTACATCCATTGAGGATAATGCTTTCTCTGGTTGCACAAATGTAGACACCTTATATTATAACGCAAGAGCTCTAACCACAAACAGTTATTGGCTAAATTCATCATACGGTTTTCGCCCTATGGAAAATCTACGCACCATCATTATTGGTGACAGTGTACAAACCCTACCTGAGGGTGTATTCTACAACCAAAGTAGTCTTCATACAGTTTATTCACTCAACCCGACAGCACCCACATTAGGCTCTTTCTGCTTTTACAATTGTCTTATTCAGGAAATCCATATTCCTTGTGGAAGTTTGGGGTCCTATTCTTCACGATGGACATCTTTTAGAAACTATTTGCAAGAACCGAATGCACCTTTCGTAAGGACATTGCTAAGTAACAATGATACAATGGGGAACGTTAGGTTATTGTCTCAAGTTTGTGCGGATACAAGCACTATTTTGGCAACGCCCAACTACGGCTATCATTTCACACAATGGAGCGACGGAGACACGGCAAATCCTCGTACTTTTATTTTGACGCAGGACACCACCTTTACGGCAGAGTTCGCCATAAACCAATACTCCATTATGGCTGTAAGTGCAGACGCGGTGATGGGCATAGCCTTGGGCGACAGCACAGTTGACTACTTGCAGCAGGCAACACTGACTGCCATACCAAACTATGGATATCATTTTGTTCGTTGGAGTGATGGCAGTACAGATAATCCGCATACTGTTACAGTAACGCAAAACAGAACCTACACTGCTCAGTTTACCTACAACACTTATCATATTACTAAGAATTGTGACGATACTAAAGGAACGATAATTGGTTCGTCGTCTGCGAATTATCTCTCGACGGTAACGTTGACAGCTAATCCCAACTACGGCTACCATTTCACGCAGTGGAGCGATAGTGTTACGGACAATCCACGTACTTTCGTTTTGACGCAAGACACGGCGTTCACCGCCGAATTTGAAAGAAACAGCTATGCCATTACAGGTGTCACTGGCGACGCTTCGTTTGGACAAGTGCAGGGTGGTGGCAGTTTCTTGTATCTTGACACCATTGTGTTGACCGCCACGGCTGTTGATCATTACCATTTCACCCATTGGCAGGACGGCAATACGGAGAATCCACGCAGCATCGTGGTCTATTCCGATTCGGTATTCACTGCTCAATTCGCAATCGACACACAGCATATCGTGGTTGTATCCTCAGACATCAACATGGGCTATGTATCTGGTGGCGGAGACATCATCTATGGCCAGCCTGTCACTGTGTCGGCTACGGCATATAGTGGCTATCATTTCAGCTGCTGGAGCAACGGCAGTCGTTACAATCCCTACACCTTTGCCGCCATTCAGGATCTGACGCTTTCTGCGGTGTTCGTCAGCGACGAGGCTCCGTTCTACACCATCACCGTAGCCGCCAACAATGCCGCCATGGGTCATGTGGAGGGTAGCGGCACCTACGATGATGGTACGGTCGCGCTGATTACCGCCACTCCGAGCGAAGGTTGTCAGTTCCTGCATTGGAGCGACGGAAGCACCGAGGCGCAGCATCTTGTGACCATCAGTGCCACGGCGACCTATACCGCCTATTTCGCACCAGAATCGTGCAGCGTTACAACGGAAACCAATGACGCTAACGCTGGCGTGGTTTCCGGCGATGGCATCTACTATATGGGCGACACGCTGTCGCTGACTGCTACCGCCAACGAAGGCTATAGTTTCACCCACTGGAGCGACGGAAGCACTGACGCCGTGCGTACCATTGTGGTGGACGAGAACCTGAGCGCTGCTATGCAGTCCTTGGGTGGCGGAGCCTACGGAATCACCTTCACCGCTTATTTTGAGAACAGCACCGAAGGCATCGAGATGGTGCAGAAGAGCTACACGTTGACGGTGGTCGGCAATGCCATCCGCATCAGTGGCGCGATGGGCGAGACGGTGAGAGTGTTTGACGTGGTGGGACGCCAACTGCTGACAAAGAAACTCGACAGCGAGGAAATCCTTCTGAACCAGACGGGTGTGTTCTTCGTCCAGGTCGGCAACACTCCGGCGGAGAAAGTGGTGATTGTACGATAAACACGTTATTGATTACTTAAAGCAAGGTGGCGAAATTTTTCGCCACCTTTTTTTTATTGCAACTATTTGCATAATGCCATCTTGCAAACATCCCGTAGGTAAAGAACCAAACGAAATTGCCAGCAGCACGATATTAGTCTGGCATTCAAAATTGTGAGATAGTTACAACGCGAAAAATTGCGTCGTAGGACTGCATTAACAAAATGGAAGGCTACAACACCGGTGGGACGGTACTAAATCACAATAATCAATTCCACACAATACAATAATTATCAATATTTAACGTTACATAATACACAAACAAGAATCTATTGTTTTCAGGACAAAAAAAATGGAACAAGAAATCACACTGAACGAACGCAATAAGCAGGAGTACCCACCGATGCATATAGGAGAATCCGACACATCCTCTATTGTGCTCTACATTGCCGAGGACAACAGCATCCAACTGGACGTAAAGCTGGAGAACGAGACGGTGTGGCTCAGCCAACAGCAGATGGCAATGCTGTTCGGCACAGATAGAACCTCCATTCTCCGACATATTAACAATATCTACAAGAGCGAAGAATTGGACGAGATGGCAACTTGTGCAAAAATTGCACAGGTTCGATTAGAAGGCAAACGCCGAGTTGAGCGTACCATCCCCTTTTATAATCTTGACATGATAATTTCTGTCGGATATCGAGTGAATTCAAAGAGTGCCACTAGTTTTCGCAGATGGGCAACTTCAATCCTCAAGGACTACCTCGTCAGAGGCTATGCCGTCAATCAGAAGATTACCCAGCAACGCTACGATGAACTGAAAGATGTGGTGCGGCTGATGTCCAGAACCTACCAGCTGCAGGAGTCGGTATCCTCGGAGGAGGCTGACGGCCTGCTGACCATGATTGGTGACTATGTGTATGCTCTCGACACCCTCGACCACTATGACTATCAACAACTCTCGGTAGATAAGACTACAACCCATGAATCTTTCTATGCCACCTACGAGAACGCCATGGAGGCTATCAACCTGCTGAAACCCAAGTTCGGAGGCAGCGCCCTGTTTGCCAACGAGAAGGACGAATCGTTCAAGAGTTCCATAGGGCAGATATACCAAACTTTTGACGGCGTGGAGCTCTATCCTTCCGTGGAGGAGAAGGCCGCCATGCTGCTCTACCTTGTCACCAAAAACCATTCTTTCAGCGACGGCAACAAACGCATAGCCGCCATGCTGTTTCTCTGGTTCATGGACAAGAACCGAGTGCTCTATGCCGCCGACGGACATAAACGCATCGCAGACAACACTCTCGTGGCCCTCACATTGATGATCGCCGAGTCAAGACCCGAAGAAAAAGATATCATCATCAGACTGGTTGTGAACCTAATTAATCAGAACAATCAATAATACAATGGAACAGGAAATCACATTAAACGCTCACAACAAGCAGGAATATCCGCCGATGCATACTGCGGAGCATATTTTGAATGCCACAATAGTCAAGATGTTTGGCTGCCCGCGTTCGCGCAACGCTCACATCGAACGCAAGAAAAGCAAATGCGACTACCAGCTGGTCTCCGCGCCCACCGAAGCACAGGTGCAAGCCATTGAGAGCCGCGTCAACGAAGTCATCGGACAACATTTAGACGTGACCATCGAGTATGTGGACCGCGACCACATCCCCGCCGAAGTCGATCTCAGCAAGTTGCCCGAAGATGCCAGCGAAACACTACGGCTTGTCCGCATAGGCGACTACGACACCTGCGCTTGCGTGGGCGCACATGTGCAGAACACCTCAGAGATTGGCACCTTCAAAATCATCAGTCACGACTATAACGAAGGCACCTGGCGTGTCCGTTTCAAACTCCAAGAACAATGATCTACGACCACATCAACAACAGCAACCGATATCCAGATTCCGCCATTCAAAAGGGACTCGAGATTATTCACCAACTCATACAAAAGTACGCTCAAGGCGAGCCCTTAAACGAAGGATCTTATCCTCTCGAAAACGGACTGCGTTACAATATCGACCGCTATCAATCCAAGACAGAGAACACCGCTGGATACGAGGCACATCGCCAATACATCGACATCCAGTTCTTGCTGGAAGGCACCGAAATGATTCGCGTACACAACCTTGATGGAATGCTTTGCAAGACACCTTATGACATTTCTCGCGATGCAGGATTTTATCTTCCAAACGACGACTTTCACTCCGACATACGCATCGGCGACGGCTACTTCACCATCCTCTACCCCAACGACGCCCACATGCCCCAGCTCTGCATCGAATCGCCAGCTCCCGTACTCAAAATTGTCGTCAAAGTTCCCGTCGAACGGACCTTTGCACAATAATTTGCAAGAACCTCATGAAAGCCAACCGATACCTTATTGGGGGATTATTGACCCTACTCGTCTGCTCCTGCTCCACATTCAAGGTTTACGACCTACAATGCGAAGGCTTGAACGAGCCATTGGGAATCGATTCAGGGACACCCCATTTCAGTTGGAAGACCCTCTGCGACAAAACCATGATGCAGACCGCCTACCAAATTGAAGTAGCATCGTCAGAATCAAAACTCCTTGCCGGCGAGGCGGATTTGTGGCAGAGCGGCAAGGTGGAATCATCCGTGCAAATCATGATTCCCTATTCAGGCACAGGACTCTCTTCCCGACAGCAATGCTGGTGGCGTGTCAAGATTTGGGACAACGGCAAAGAATCCCAATGGAGCAGTCCCCAAAGATTCGGAGTCGGAATACTTGATGGAATGAGAGGCAATTACATCGGAGCCGCACCTGGCAACTCTTCCCACTAAGAAAAAAATTCCACATCGCAGGGAAAGGTTCCCAAGCCTTGCTGTATGTAAATAGCCTCGGCTACCATGAAGTTTATCTTAACGGAGAAAAGGTTTCCGATGCAGTGCTCTCACCCGCCGTCTCACAACTCAACAAGCACTCACTCATCACCACTATGATGTCTCCAATTTACTCAAGGAAGGCGAAAACGACTTGGTTATATGGACTGGCGCGGGATGGTACAGAAAACATTTCGATGCCGTCTATGACGGTGCCGTGGTCTGCGCCGAACTCGACATCGATGGCAAAACCCTACTTACTACCGACGAGACTTGGAAAGGGCGAGCAAGCGGCTACCGTGACCTCGGCACATGGATTCACGACGACTACACGGGCGAAAGCATCAATGCCATGCTCGTTCCGAAAGTACTTACTGGCGAGGCACTTGACACCTTGAAATGGGTGGAAGTGGACACCGTAAGCGTTTCCGTGGAAGCCGTTCAGCAGATGTGCGAACCTTGCACCATTCAAGAGACATTCTCTGCAGTAAGCGTCAAGCCCTACGGCGAAAACATGTGGATTGCCGACATGGGGCGCGTGGTGAACGGACTTCCAGAAATCACACTGCCACAACTACCAGCAGGACACGAAACCACCGTAGGCTTTTCTGACACTAAATTCGATGACGGTACGGTTTTCACTTTTCTGCACAACACCCTCATCAGCTCGGGAGCGGAAGGAGGCGACACCTTCACCGACAAATTCATTCAACAAGCCTTCCAATATCTGGTACTGGTCAATCTGCCTGTCGCCCCCAAAGCGGAAGACATCAAGGTGCACCGCATGAGAACCAACTACAAAAACCGCGCCACTTTCAGTTGTTCCGACACCGACCTCTGCGCGATTCACGACATGATTGCCTACACCACTCAAAATCTGGCATTCAATGGATATATGGTCGATTGCGGCAGTCTTGAGAAACACGGCTACGGTGGTGACGGCAACGCCTCCACCCTCATCTTGCAAACACTTTACGAGGTAGCTCCGCTCTACTACAACTGGTTGCAAGCCTGGAACGACGTCATCAGGGAAGACGGTTCGCTACCCAATACTGCACCCAGCACGCACCCAGCAGGTGGAGGACCCTACTGGTGTTCGTTCATCATCCAGACACCTTGGAGAACTTTCATGAGCTATGGCGACGACAGGAACCTCACCAAAGGCTACCCCACAATGAAGCGATGGCTGGAATTTGTAGAACAATCCTACGACGACGGATTGTATTTCAGAAGCGCCAACGGGAAAGACTGGGGTCTCGGCGACTGGCTCGCACCAAAAGGTGTGGACGTACAAGACAAGGAGTCTGTCGAATTGGTAAACAATTGCGCCATAAGTCAGTGTTTCAACAATATGATGCATATAGCCGGCCATCTCGGTTTGACGCAAGACAGTCTCATTTTTGCAAGGAAACTAAAATCTCTCAACCGCAACATTCACAAGACGTTCTATCACGAAGACGGCACCTATGGAACTGGTTCCCAGATTGACATGGCATACCCCATGCTCGTGGGAGCCGTTCCCGACAGTCTTATTGAACTAGTGAAAGACAAACTGTTAGAACGCACGGCGCAACAATACGACAACCATATTGCCTGTGGGCTTGTAGGCGTTCCCGTCCTCACGGAATGGGCCACGCTTGCAGGTGCATGCGACTTCATCTACACCCTGCTGAAACAGCCCGACTACCCAGGCTACCTCTATATGAAAAACAGCGGAGCCACAGCCGTATGGGAGTCGTGGAACGGCGAACGGTCGCGTCTGCACAACTGCTACAATGGCATCGGTAGCTGGTTCTATCAAGCACTTGGCGGAATCATACCCACCCTGCCAGGCTACCAACACGTTACTATCAATCCACAGACTCCCAAAGGATTATCGTGGGTCGAAGTCAGCGAAGAAACCCCTTACGGCACCCTACACGTAAGATGGGACCGCAAAAAAGACAAATGCGTATTGAAGGCAACCATTCCCGTAGGCATCACCGCCGACATCTTCGGCAAATCCTACGGAAACGGGGATCACACCATCGAATTCAAGTAATCCACAATAGTGACTGGTGATTAGGAATAGAGTCCTTCAAATCAACAAATCACATTCCCCTCTTATCGCACCACGATTTCATCAGTAAAGAGCCAGACGGGATTGCCGGCGGCACGGTGCCAATCTGGGATTTTAGGAAGGGATTCTGCCACGACACGCACATAACGGACCTTGGTCGTTTTGTCCAAATGGCAACCGAAATGTTTGATTTCAGGGGTCGCCAGATTTTGAGGATTGTCGCCTTGCCGACTCCCCACTTTGGACCAATTCTTGCCATCGTTCGACACATAGAATGTCACTTGTTTGGGCGCAAAAATCCATGACAAGGGATAGAAGAAAAAGTCCATCGAGATTTCCGACACCTTCTTTTCTACGCCTAAATCCACAGTGGCGTCAACCTCATTGCCATAGAAACCAAGCCAGTTGTGCTGGTAGTTGAGGATACCCGACTTGCCGTCGGTCAGCGATTGTGCCCCGCCAGCATCATAGCGGGCATCGAAAGGTTTTGCCAACGTAACCTTGCAGCCTTGCGCCAGCGAGTTGCCTTGCGCCTTGCGGATATAATTGTCGATGTCGGCACGAAACTCTTCAGGGCGGTAGCCCATCTCATGCAATTTCTCGATGCCAAACACTTTGCAGCCTTGCAAGAAAGCGTCGGCGCGCCGCACCCATGCTGAATCCAAAACACGAAAGCCTGCGCTATCAGTAAAGAAACTATAGCCCGGCAATGCCTCATAGAGTGCCATCTCCAAGGCGGCGAAATCCAGCGAAAGCTGGAAATACCACAGCCGAGAAGTCTCCTCGACACTTTCCGCCACTGCAAAAGCGGAATCCATCAGGGTTTCATAATATTCCAAATACTTGAGGTAAGTGTCTTTGGCGTCGATGGGATAGCCGTAAATCTCCAACCTTTTCTTCGAACGGACAACCTGCAGCGTCATATCGTCAAGGATGCGTTCCACATAGCAACTTCCCACCCCATAATAGCCCTGGCAAAAATCATGTATCAAGGAATCGACATCCTCGTCTGGATTCCACATCAGCTTGGCGATGAGATAAGTACGCAGTTCCATCCATGCCGTCTTGTTGTCCTCGCCAGTACCCTGTTCAAACATCATACGTACGCCGTGGTCGTGGAAATATTGCAAGTTGGACTGCAAGACGTGAAGGTTGGGGAAAGGGTCCATAAAATTGCGGAACTGCACGATATAGTCCCACATAAAAATGTTATTGGTAAGACTTCCCCACCCTTCCATATCATTACGGAACGATTTTTCGACAGGATTGGTAGCGATAGGCAGATGTCGGTCGCACTCGATGGAGCAGAACATGATATTCACGTTGCTGTCTGGATGTTGGGGGTCTGGACAGTCCAGCTGAGGGGGCCTGCGTGTGAACTGATAGCCCAAAGTGGAAATGGTCTTGTCTGGGAAACGGCGTGCCACCTGATTGACGAAGTGGATAAGCGTACCCGACGGACCTCCGTAAAGGGAGTCAGCATGGCGACAGGCTGGACAGGTGCAGTTGCTGTAGTTGTCGTTGTTCGACACCGACCAAATGGTTTTCTCGGGATGGGCGCGCATCATGGAGTCGAGATTCTGGCAAAGTACCTCCAGCACTTGCGGATTAGAGAGACATAGCTGGCCGTCACGCATACGATGTCCGTCAATCTCGGAAAACCACTCGGGGTGCTTGGCAAAATAGCGCTGCTGCGGGACAAGGTGTTGGAAGGTGTGGACAAACATCCCCCAGTCACGGAAAAGGTCTTGGCGGTTGTGGAGCTTGTGCTTGTCGGCATACGACTGGCTGTGGTTGGGGTAATAGTAGAGCGTTTCGCGATAGCGGAAAGCAGGATTCTTCACCTCTACAAACGGTTCCAAAACATACTCTTGCAAATGAGGCACAAACTCCGCTTCGGGAGTATAGTAACGGCAGCCCAAATGGTGTTCCAAAAAGTCATACACGCCATAAAGCGTCGCCTTGGCAGTGTTGCCACAGATAACCAAGTCATGCCCATCGCTGCACACCAAGAATCCATCGTCGCGCAATTGCGCCAATTGCTTGGCGTAATGCTGCTCCACATAGCGCGTTCTACCGATATAGACGATAGCCATATCAGTACCTTGACGGCGATTTTCCGCGCCTGCGATGCGACCCATATACTCCTGAAACTCGGCGCCAGCCAAATGTTCCAGCGAGTCGGCACCCGCAGGATAGACAATGCGGAAATTGGTCATTCCTTTCTGTATCAGAGGCTGTTGCGCACACGTTATGACAAACGCAAACATCGCCGACAACAACAAGAGGATTCTTTTCATGCTAAGGGTTTCTTTGGTGACTTACTTAATTTGTCGATTGCAATGCAAAAATACGATTAATTCTTCATAGTTTCAAACTGACAAAATGACACATCAAGCAATATGGCACAGGACTTGAAGACATTCACCATGGTGTGCGGAGCAGTCCGCAGACTGACACATTGATTATTCATTAAAACACGTATATCATGGAAGGTAATCTCAACGTACAGACCGAAAACATTTTCCCGGTAATCAAAAAATTTCTCTACTCTGACCACGAAATCTTTCTGCGCGAACTGGTTAGCAACGCCATCGACGCAACTCAGAAACTCAAAGCGCTCTCCTCGCGCGGCGAATTCAAGGGCGAGATGGGCGACCTCACCGTAGAGGTGAAGCTCGACAAGAAAACCCTTACCATCAGCGACCACGGCATTGGCATGAGCGCCGACGAAATTGAAAAATACATCAACCAGATAGCCTTCTCGGGTGCCAACGACTTTTTGGACAAATACAAGGACGTACAGGAAAACCTCATCGGACATTTTGGCCTGGGATTCTATTCCGCCTTCATGGTTGCCGACAAGGTTGAAATCAAGACCAAGTCCTACACCGACGCCCCCGCCATGCATTGGAGCTGCGACGGTTCCCCTTCTTTCACGATGAAAGAATGCAAGAAGGAAGAGCGCGGCACCGACATCATCCTCCACATCGCCGACGACTGCAAGGAATTCCTCGAAGAGCACCGCATCCTCAACCTACTGAAGAAATACTGTCGATTCATGCCCGTAGCCATCCGCTTTGGCGAAGAGAGCGACTGGGTGGACAGCGAAACCGAATTCAACGAAGTAGATGACGGCAACGGCGGCAAAAAGAAAGAACCCAAGCGAGTGGAAGTCAAGAAACCACGCATCATCAACGACACCGACCCAGCCTGGAAGAAGACCCCTGCCAACCTGACAGACGAAGACTACAAAAAGTTCTACCATGAGCTTTACCCCATGAACTTCGAGGATCCGCTGTTCCAGATTCACCTGAATGTCGATTACCCCTTCAACCTCACGGGCATCCTCTATTTCCCCAAGGTACGCAAGACCATCGACCCCAACCGCAACAAGATTCAGCTCTACTGCAATCAAGTGTTTGTCACCGACAGCGTTGAGGGCATCGTACCCGAATACTTGATGCTACTCCACGGTGTGCTTGATTCGCCCGACATCCCGTTGAACGTGAGCCGCAGCTACCTGCAAAGCGACGGCAACGTGAAGAAAATCTCCAACCACATCAGTAAGAAAGTCGCCGACAAGTTGGAAGAGATGTTCAAGAACGGAAGAGAGGATTTCGAGAAGAAATGGGACGACATCAAGATTTTCGTGGAATACGGCATGCTCACCGAAGAAAAATTCTGCGAACGCGCCATGAAGTTCAGCCTCTTCAAGAACACCGATGGCGACTACTTCTCCTTCGATGACTACCGCGACAAAATCAAAGTCTTACAAACCGACAAGGACAAGACCCTCTGCTACCTCTACGCCACCGATGCCGAAGAGCAGCACGCCTATATTGCCAAAGCCAAAGAGAAGGGTTACGACGTATTGTTGATGGACAGCGTTCTTACACCACATTTTGTCAATCTGTTGGAACAAAAGTTTGAGAAAAGTCGCTTCGTTCGCGTGGATAGCGATGTGGTCGAAAAACTCATTCCCCACGAGGACAACATCCCCGAAAAGCTCAGCAAAGAAGAGCAGGACAAGCTGAAACCCATCATCGAAAACGAGATAGACAAGCAGAAATACACCGTCCAGATGGAGAGTTTGGAAAGCGACGACCAACCCATGATCATCACCCAAAGCGAATTCATGCGCCGCTACAAAGAGATGAGCGCCATGGGTGGCGGAATGAGTTTCTACGGCGACCTTCCAGAGAGCTACAACCTGGTGGTGAACGTAAACCATCCGCTTATCGAGCAGGTACTCAAAGAGGAAGACAGCGACAAACAAAAACAACTGGTTCATCAACTTACAGACCTTGCGCTGCTGAGCAACGGACTTCTAAAAGGCGAAGCCCTCACCGAGTTCATCAAGCGCAGCATCGCCATTATCAAATAACGAACAGCTTTTTCATTCATACCGCAAAAACGGATGTCTTGAACCTTCGAGGCGTCCGTTTTTGTTTTTTCACCATTTTCAAACGTTTCGAAAGCTTTTCTTTCGTTTTTTTTTCGTAATTTTGCAAAGATTATGTTTCAACACGAAACATACGCTTTTGTCGGCAGTTCCTTGTTGCACGAATCACGCCTTACAGCATTTGTACAGCAACGCGACAAACTATAAAACAAAAATTATAAATATTTCAATAATCAATACTATGCCAGAATTAAGTGAACAAGAACAGATTCGTAGAAACTCACTGAACGAACTCAAGAAACTGGGCATCAACCCCTACCCTGCCGCTCTTTATGAGGTAAATGCCAAGAGCAGCGACATTCTGGAACAATTTCCCAACGACAACACGCTGTTTCAAGACATCAGCATCGCCGGCCGCATAATGAGCCGCCGCATCATGGGCGCCGCCTCTTTTGTGGAGTTGCAAGACAGCTACGGCCGCATCCAGTTGTATGTGAAACGCGACGAGATATGCCCCGACGAGGACAAGACACTCTACAACACCGTTTTCAAACGTCTGTTGGACATCGGCGATATCATTGGCGTAAAAGGCTACGTCTTCGTCACCCAGATGGGCGAAATCTCCATCCATGTCAAGAGTCTTACCGTCCTCAGCAAGTCTTTGCGTCCCCTCCCTATCGTCAAGGAAAAAGACGGCGTAGTGTACGACGCTTTCAGCGACCCCGAACAACGTTACCGCATGCGTTATGTCGATTTGATTGTCAATCCTCAGGTGCGCAAAGTATTCGAACAACGCGCAAAGATTGTCAACACCATGCGCGAATACTTCAACGAACAAGGCTACCTCGAAGTAGATACTCCCGTATTGCAATCCATCCCCGGCGGCGCAGCTGCACGTCCTTTCATCACCCACCACAACGCATTGGACATCGACCTCTACCTGCGTATTGCCAATGAGCTGTATCTGAAACGTCTGATTGTCGGTGGTTATGCCGGCGTCTATGAGTTCAGTCGCAATTTCCGCAACGAGGGCATGGACCGCACCCACAACCCCGAATTCACCTGCATGGAAATCTACGTGGCCTACAAGGACTATAACTGGATGATGACCTTCGTGGAGAATATGTTGAGCCGCATCGCAACGACCTTGCACGGCAAGACCACCGTCAGCGTATGGGGCAACGAAATCGACTTCAAGCCACCATTCCGCCGCGCCCCGATGGTGGAGCTCATCAAGGAAGAGACTGGCGTGGATGTCAGCGGAATGAACGAAGAGCAACTGCGCGAAGCCTGCAAGCAACTCGGCGTTGAAACCGACACCACAATGGGCAAGGGCAAGCTCATCGGTGCCATTTTCGGCGAAAAATGCGAGCACAAACTCATCCAGCCCACTTTCGTCACCGACTACCCCATCGAAATGTCGCCGCTCTGCAAACGTCACCGCGACAATCCAGAATTGACCGAGCGTTTCGAACTCTTTGTCAACGGCAAGGAACTCGCCAACGCCTATAGCGAACTCAACGACCCCATCGACCAGTTGGAGCGTTTCCAGGAGCAGTTGCGCCTGAGCGAGAAAGGCGACGACGAGGCAATGTTTATCGATATGGACTTTGTGCGCGCGCTTGAATTTGGTATGCCTCCAACCTCCGGCATGGGCATCGGCATCGACCGCTTGGTGATGATGATGACCGGCGAACAGAGCATTCAGGATGTGCTGCTCTTCCCGCAGATGAAACCAGAAAAGAAAGCCATTGTGACCACCGACGAAGAGTTTGTAGATCACGGCGTTGCCGCAGAGTGGGTTCCCATGTTGCGCAAAGCGGGCATCAACACCCTCGCACAGCTCAAAGAAGCCAACCCCAACAAGCTCTACAACGACCTCAACGGTCTGCGCAAGAAGAACAAGCTTGACATCCCTCCCGTACAGAAAGAGGCTGTCGAGGCTTGGATCAACGCATAAAAAGCACCATTACATACAAAGAGTAAAGAGTGAAAGAGCAATTCCACTCTTTACTCTTTTTTAGCACAAGACATTGCGTCACACAGCCTTTGAGTCAACAATTCAACAAAAGCACTTTCGTTTTTTCATATTTCTTTCATTTCCATGCTTGTAAAACAAATCACCCTCAACCATTTCGGAGTCAATTGTTACATCATTTGGGACGAAGCCACAAAAGAATGCGCCATCGTTGACCCCGCCGCCGAAACCACCTACGAAGACACGCAAGTAACGCAGTTTATTGACGGAAACAAACTCAATGTCAAATGGATTATGCTCACCCACGCTCATGTCGATCATATTGCAGGTTTGCGAGAATGCTGTCAAAAATACAATCTTCCAGTAACCATGCACGAAGAAGGCTTCAAACTGCTGAGACAAGCCGCAGCCTACGGGTCCGTGATGGGTTTTGAGGTGGAAGCGATGGACGACCTCACGACCAATTTCATCAACGACGGAGACATTATTGCTTTGGGCGAAAGCAAGATCGAAGCACGCTATGTGCCAGGCCATTGTCCCGGCAGCCTTTGCTATGTGCTTGCCGAGGAGCAACAAGTTCTCACCGGAGATGCATTGTTTCGACTCAGCATCGGACGTGCCGACCTTCCTGGAGGAGACGAACGACTTCTGATCGAAAAACTCAAAAGTCGCATCATGGTATTGGATGACGATTATCAGGTGCTTCCCGGCCACGGCGAGCTGAGCACCATCGGCGACGAACGAAAATACAACCCTTTCTTTTAAGAAACATAAAAAAATAACCTAGGACAAAAGTCAAGGTCAAGGTTAGAGTTCCCAACTCACTAATCACTATTTACAATCATGTCCATTTCTCCCAAGATAGAAGCCAGTTGGCTGGAAGTGTTGCGACCACAATTTGAAGCACCCTACTTTGCACAGCTCAAGAATTTCTTGATATCTGAGCGCCAACAATACACCTGCTATCCTGCTGGTAGCAACATTTTTGCCGCATTCGACCGCACTCCATTCGACAAAGTAAAGGTGGTCATCCTCGGGCAAGACCCCTACCACGAACCGGGGCAGGCACACGGACTCTGTTTTTCCGTACCCAACGGCATACAAGTGCCCCCCTCGTTGGTGAACATCATCAAGGAAATCAACAGTGACTTGGGCGCCAACATTCCCACCGACAAAGGCAACTTGGAAGGATGGGCAGACCAAGGCGTATTGTTGCTCAACGCCACACTTACCGTGCGCGCCCATCAAGCCGGCTCGCACCAGCACCACGGTTGGGAGACTTTTACCGACGCCGCCATCAGCACCCTATCGCAGCAACGCAGCGGCATCGTTTTCCTCTTGTGGGGAAGTTTTGCCATTGTCAAATCTCAGCTGATAGACAAGTCAAAGCACTTTGTACTCACTGCGCCGCACCCATCGCCGCTGTCAGCCTATAGAGGCTTTTTCGGCTGCAAGCACTTCTCTCAGTGCAACGCAATTCTCCAACAACAAGGACTCACGCCCATCGACTGGACAAAGATACACTAAACCACTCTGCACTGAATGTGCAAAGTGGTTTAGTGTTAGTAAGTTTCTGGCATAACTTCACGGACAATCAAAACGTCCACATAAGAGTATCCACGGCAAGAAAGTCTATCTCTTCCAAAGAGGTGCGGAGGTGAAATAAATCCATCGGTTCTACGGATGTGGTTCCGTCTGAATAAATGTAATAGGCCAGCTTCAAGGTTCCGTTCTTGTCAAGAATATATGTGGTTGGGGTCGCTGTTGCACCATCCGTAATCCTGCGGTTGAAAAGGCAATTTGTTATATTGCCGTTGGATGAAAGATATTCAGGCGAATCGTCCCTGAGATAATACATGGCAGTGCTTATTCCGTAACTCTTAAGGAAATCTTCGTTCCACTTAACTCCACCACAATCAATTTGAACAAAATACCAACTTACCGTAGAACTGTCCAATTTATGCCACAGTTGAGAATAAGTGTCTCCAAAACGTTTTCGACACGCTCCACAGCAGTTGCTGTATAGGACAACCAATTTATACTTGTTAGAATCTTGATCAATCAGGGTCTTCAATTCGTTTACCGTAAGTGGTATTTGAGATGTGTATTGAGCAGCTTGTCGGATTCTGCCGGGACTTTCATAGCACAGACGGACACAGTCTGGAACCATCAGCGCCAATAGCATTATCAAGCAAGTTATGTAACTATTATTAGTTTTTTTACTGTACTCATTGTTGAATAATTGAAAAAACATTAGGTGACATATTTCTTTCCAGAATAGAGATGTTGGCAGGGACAATAAGAGAGTCCTCAATTGTTCTCAACAATATACTTTCCTTCATATTTCTCACTCAAATATTCGTTTAAGGAATTAATAAGTTTTGAGCAGTCAAAGTTAAGTACAAGATTACCCTCTAACTTTGCCTCAGCATTGTGTCTCGCAACAGCTATTTGATTTTCAACCAATCCAGCATCAAAACTTTGCATTTCTTTTTCTTCTTTCTCGCAAGCAACAAAAAGAATTGCACCAACTGCGAATATAGCCACTACGAGGGCTATGATATATCTTGATTTTTTCATAATGTTTAAGATTTGGATTTGAATTTTGGCAGCACTTGTCTGCCGGAATTGTTTTGGGGGTGTGCTTTGCGGCCATGTTTCTCGTC
>JAZLKZ010000108.1:0-4563 GCA_045597845.1 Bacteroidales bacterium
TTCTTTCTTCCGAATCAAATAAACCTTGGTTGCCAAGCTTTCTGTATGCCCTTTTGTACGTGTCCATTTTCTCTTTAAATTTGTGGCAAATATACAAATATTTATCTGATTATCAATGAGTTTTTTTTAGAATTGCCCATAATAAAATGGAAGGCAAAAGTACGTTTTTTTTCGATTTCTTATGGATTTTCATTGCTAAGGAAAAACATTGAAATGATGTGGTCGGCCATTGTTGAAAAGTTGTGACGCAAAAATTTGTATCTTTGCGGCTCGAAAAGTGAGTGTAGATTTTGTTAAATAGTTGAATAATAATTGATTAAATATGAAAAATGAGAAATTAAAACAGCAAATCCTGTCCTATGCCTTGTTGGTGTTAGGTTCGGCTCTTTTCGCCATTGGCGATGTGATGTTCGTGAATCCTTATCACATGGCGCCTGGCGGCGTGTATGGTCTCGCCAACGTGTTCAACGCCTTGTGGGGCTGGAAGATCTCTCTGGCAGGCATCTGCATGGATATTCCATTGCTTATCATCGGCACCATAATACTCGGTCCAAGATTCGGCATCAAGACGGTTATTTCGGTCATCTTGATACCCGTGTTTACCTTTATTCTTGAAACGTGGTGGGGTTATGCGCCCCTCATTCATGACGGTGCTTTCTTCGACACCGAACTGCAATCGTCGTTGTTCTTTATGGACGGTGAGGTGCAGCGTTACTTCATGCCCGACTTCTTCTTGAACACGGTCGTTTCAGGTCTCATCTATGGTGTGGCCATCGGCGTCATCTTCCGTTCTGGTGCCACATCGGGCGGTTCCGACATCATCGCTATGATTGCCCATAAATACACCAAGATCAGTCTTGGAACTCTGGTGCTGATTGTTGACAGCATCATCTCGCTGACGACTCTCGTGGCTTTCGAGGATATCCGTCTGCCCATCTATTCCATCATCTTGATCTTCATCGAGAGTAAGATTATCGACCTTGTGGTGGAGGGTGTGAAGAGTTACAAGACGGCCTTCATCGTCACGGATAAGATTGACGAGGTACGCAACTTTATCATCAATAATTTGGATCGTAGCGGCACCGTGTTTGCTGGTAGTGGACTCTATCAAGGTGCTGAACGTAAGATGATTTATGTGACCCTCAACCGCAGCGATTTGGTCAAACTGAAAGCCAACCTCCGTTTCCTCGATCCGAATGCTTTCGTCAACGTGATTGAAAGCTCCGAAATCATGGGCAACGGCTTCAAGGCATTGCCTACTGAATAGCCTTTAGGACTTGCTCAATGGCAATTGGGAAATACGCCTGCTCCAGATGGTGGATCTTTGCCGCCAGGGAGTCAGGCGTTTCTTTTTCGTCCAAGCTGACACGGGCTTGCAGGATGATCTCGCCGCTGTCGTAAATCTCGTTGACGTAGTGGACGGTAATGCCTGATTGGGCTTCTTTTGCAGCAACTACAGCCTCATGAACATGCTCACCATAAAACCCTTTGCCGCCATATTTGGGCAACAGAGCAGGGTGGATGTTGACAATCTTTTTCGGGAAGGCTGTGACCAGGTTTTCAGGAATCTTCCAAAGGAAACCTGCCAACACGATAAGGTCGACATGGAGGTCTTGCATCTCCTTGACGAAGGCCTCGCTCTTGAATTCCTCGCGGGTGATCATCCGTAAAGGAATGCCAAGGTTCTTTGCACGTTCAATGGAATAGGCCTTGGGGTTGTTACACACCACGTTGGCGATTTCAACTTCTGGATTGTTGGCAAAATACTCGGCAATGCGCTGCAAGTTGGTGCCATTGCCTGAGACAAATATGGATAATCTTTTCATTCTCTGTGTTTTATGGTTGCTGTTTCATTTCTTTTCAAATCAAACCACACCAAATAACCTTCGTCTACTTTGCGGAAATCGATGGCCTTGCCTTCAACGATGATGGGTTTAGTGCAAAGCAAAGTCAGGCCTTCAATGGATCCTCCTCTGTTAATGAGTCTAACTGTATTTTGGTCAATGATTTGATAATCAATGTTGAGCAGTTTTTCGTAATGGCTGAGGTATTGTTCAATGGTAGTAGGAAGGATCTTTTTTTCGTCGCGGAAGCGGGCCAATTGGCTCAGGGCGAAGTTAAAGCCTGGCATGGCTACGGCCGTGCCGTTTTCGTTGTACTGCCAGAAGGCGCGATAGGGATTGCTCCAAGCGGGATAGACATGCGTGATAAACACATTATGCTGGTCTACAAGGCGTTGCAGGCGGATGCTGTCGAAATAGTAATACCATTCGCGGTCTTCATTCACTTCCAAAGTCGAGGGCGTCGACCATAACAGGAAGTCTTTGTCGCCGTTGGGCAAAGTGGTGATTTGTCGGTTGGGCAGGGCATCGCCGAAACCGTCGAAAGGTTGCACGAAGTGGCTGTCGAAGTTTAGGATTTCCATACGGTTTTCCTCGTAGTAGGCGTTCCAAAGGTAGCGTACACCGTTCTTTTTCCAAAGTTCTGCGGCATATTGTGGCGAGTTGGGGAGAAGGCCGTCGCAAACCAAGTCCTCTCGGTTCTTGTCGGTACCGTTGTTGTAGCCGTGGTCAATCCAGCTCTTGGTGTCGAATTGCCTTCTCATGAAGCGCATTGCCTTGGGGAACTCGCTCGGGATGGTGGTGTAAACCTCGGGCGAGTGCAGACAAATCTCAAAGCCTTGTTTTCTAATGGTTTTCAGGAGTTTATAAAATTCCTTATCGGTCTTGATGGAAGCTACTAGCCCTTTGAAAAGTCCGTTGCTTGTCTTTTCGTTGGTCACATTGTCGGGATTCCAATAGAACACGCTTTTCGTGACGGGGATATTGAAGTAACAGAAGCCACCGACGGCATCTTCTGGCTTCGTAATATTCTCGTTTCCAAAGAGCACGGCACGATGTGTCCTTAAATCCGTCCAGTCAGCATGTTCAGTGAAGATGAAGGCCGATTGGTAACCATCCCAAACGGGCATAATGCGGGGGAGATCGTCTATGACGTCATGGTGAATAGTTATAACACTTGTTAGGGTTTCACCTTTCTTGACGTTTCGGTAAGATATGTCCTCAAAATAGTCAGTCGAATCGGGCAACAATGGATAATGGATAAGCGGATGGTCGCGCCAATAATCGACGTTGAAACAAATTGTTCTGTTTTTGGTGTCGAGTTGCATTGATGAAATCTGGGTGTTGTGGTAAACGCATATTTCGGTGCTGTCGTTTTTTATGGAAAACCCTTCTCTGTCGAGGTAATAATTGTCTTGGAATTGGATGGTGTCTATGTGTTGGTTCCTTCGATAAACGGTTAGTTTTCCTTCGGGCAAAGGCATCACAAAGGCAAGGCGCAGAAGCTTTACGTCTTCAAGGAAAGTAGTCTCGGTGATGAGTTGTATTCCAGGATGTTCATTGCCGGCAACTGCTGCACCAAGAAGATGACGGACTTCCACAACATTCGGGTCGTTTATGGTGTCCCCTTGGGCATTGATGTATTCCACCACTTTAATAAGCTTGACGCCACGTTCGTTTGGTTCGTATTTATAAGAGGAGTCGATCGAAACATTGGGTACAAGGCTTGATAAGGCAATGGGACGTATTTCCAATTGGGCATCGTCAAATACCAAAACTTCCTTGCCTTTGTTCCAAACATAAACTTTGATTTCGCTACCATGCGTATAATTGGCAGGGAAGTTGAGGTCAAGCTGCACTTGCGACCATTCAGCCGTGTCGTTCACATAATCTGCAAGGGGATAGGCAACCCAATAACGGTTACGGATCGTGTCATCGATGCTCACCACAATTTCGGCTTGGGTGTTGGCATCGGCCTTAAAGAAGAAATCGAACTTGCAGTTGACATTTTGGTTAGGGAAATCCTTGCCTGCATTAATGCCGAAGCCTAAACCAAATTCGTGGATACTGTCGCAGATGCAGACGTAATTCTCTTCTGCTGCGCTACTGTCGGCCACGATATGAAGGTTGAACCAAGGCGCATTCCACTCCTGGCGGTTCTCAAAGTCGTTGTAAAAGACCTGAGCCTTGGCCGTGAATGCAATAAACATGGCCGCACAAAGCAGTATGATTCTGGTGCAAAACCTCATTGGCATTATATTTTCGGCAAAAATAGTGTTTTTGTGCTGAATGCAAGTTCGCTTTCATTAAAAAAATCCCCGTCTCTATTTATATTAATAAGGAGTGCTCCATAAATGTGCTTTGTTGCCAACACGATGAACCGCTTTTTTCTCTAAGAATTATGTCTTTTTTGCAGTGAACCTTGTCGAAAACTACTCATTTTTGGATAAAAATACCCATAATTAATCCAAAAGACATTAATAATTTGAAAAAGTTTATGTTTGTAATATATTGATAAACAATGCAATGCAAAAAAGTTTCAAAATAATTGAAAAAAATGTTGTGCGTAATGGAAAAAGCTGTACTTTTGCACCCGCTTTCGGAAGGAATGAAGGGACGGACGAAGGGAGAAAGCGAGAGTTCTTTGAAAGTCTGAGGCCAGCACAAGACCAGCGCCACTGTGAAGCGGCGCGAGGCAAGGAACCTATAACAAAGGAACACC
>JAZLKZ010000109.1:0-31412 GCA_045597845.1 Bacteroidales bacterium
AAATCGCTTCCCGATTCGCACTCTGCGGTTGGAATGGAATAGGGTAGAAGTAAGGCAAAATCCTGCTCCGCTACCGTAATGCGTATCGCGGGAAGCGTCAGCGAGAGCGCCAATGTGCCTAATAGGTACCATCGCACCATCTGAAAACGGGTCTCCTTGCGCATAAGGAGCCAATAGACTCCAAAAAACAGCGTGGAGCCGATTGTGGCAAGAATGAGATAGCGAGTCATTTTTCGTTGCGTTTTTGTTCAATGATACGTTCTAGTGCGGCAAGGTCTTCTTCGCTGATATTCTTGTCGTTGATGAAAAACGATACCAACGAGGCATAGCTGGTGTCGAAATAGTTCTTTACCAAAGAGCCCAACATTTTCCCGCTGTAGTCTTTTTTGCTGACCAATGGATAGTATTGGTTGTTACCGTTGTAGTCCTTGTGCCCCACAAATCCCTTCTGTTCGAGTATGCGAACGATGGAAAGCACTGTGCGATAAGCGGGTTTAGGTTCCTTGACGGTGTTGGCAATTTCTCCGGCAAATCCCTTGCCCAGTTGCCATACTGCTTGCATCACTTGCTCTTCAGCTTTCGTGAGTGTGTCTGTTTCTTGTTTTGTCTTACGTGCCATTTTTTTTGTGTGTGTTGATTTTACTATAATAAACGAGATGTTTTGGATTATATTGTGTATATATGATTATTTTTTTAATCTTTGTAATTTGTTGTATTATATATTTGTATATTGAAATTATGTGCTTTGTTTGTTGCAAAATTAATTTTCGTGTTGTATGTCGTGCAACGTTTGTAATTGTCTCAATTGAACTTTATCCTCAAAAAGGCATTTGTATCAATAAAAATTAGTATCTTTGCAGTCGGATCATCGCGAGGAAGATGATCATGCTGAGAAAGCATTTGTACAGTCCAAGATTGTAAAATTCGCCAAATTTTTCCCAATGGACATGATACTTATGCCTTTGCTTATGATATGTGTTATGGTATGCCATACCTATCGCCAAGCATAGGATAAAGTTTCTCCTGGTTTATTTTGGGAAAGGTGTTTGGCGATACCTACAATCTAATAGAACTGGGCAACAGAGTTCTATGCTTTCTTTATGTATTCTTTTAACGCCGACCAGGGGACTCGGAAGGGAAAATTCAAATTATGGAACAAAATGATTGTTTAATCTTCAAGTCAATCTTGGGCAACATCGGGAAAATTGATGAACTTGTTCATGTGCTACATTTACATGGAAATTTGATTGGGAAATTGTATGACAAACCTGATTCAGAGTTCACCCAATTGGGAAAAGAACTGCAAAAGTTAGGGGAGAATCTAAGTCTTTTGTCAGAGTCTGCATTGTCTGCGTTTGATAGCGAGGCACGAACGGCAAGTGAGGCAACTTGTTTGAAAGATATTAATTTAAGTGGGAAATTGCATGATCGAGATGGATTGGCTAAGGAAATTGCGAATTATGCGATAGATGACTTGTTGCCTGTGATAAAAAAAGTGGCAAAAAGATACGTGAAAGTAGCCTGAGTGTCTTGAAAGGTTAAAAGTATCTTTCTTGGAATGCCTTTCGCATGATGTTTTTATATAATTTTCTATTTTCTTCTACAATGACGAAATGGAAGCATTAAAAATGTAATTTTGCAAACTTCAAAATTATGATAATCTATGAAACTGTTACAAATTAAAAACAAGTACATCGGTCTTTTGCTGTTTGGAGGCTGTTGCGCCATTATTTCGTGCAACAATTCTAACATGAGTGAAGAAGTTGTAGATACTGTTCCTGTAGAAACTATTGAGGAGGTTGAACCCATAGAGGAAGAATCTCCATTGGATTTGTTCTTCAAAGATGCGTTACAACGAAAGCTGTATTATTCCGACGTGTTGTCGAATGAGCTTTGCAAAGACGAGATTATCTGCAATTATGGCACTGAATTTTACGATGTTGTTGTGAAGTTAAGCGAAGTGGAGGAGCCTGTATTTTACGAAGAAGACCATTATGTGGTCTCGGGTTGGAGGCAAGGAGAATGCTACTATACAGGATCAAACCTTAACTACTACCCCTATAATGACAATATCGAAATAGAGTTACGTTACGATGGAAACGTCTTGTCACCAAACAATGCAAGACAACAAATAGCCAAATTGGAATGCATATCCTTGGAAGATTTCCATAATTCATACAGAAACACAGTCAATGGGGAAAAGTATCCCAAAGGAAAATATTATTATATTAAGGCAAAATTGAACAAAATTGACAAAAACATGGGTGGCTTTAAGTATTGCATCGAAGCCTTCGATTGCGATTTTATCATTATCAATTGCTACGCATACTTAAACACAGATGACGAAACATTTACTTTTCATGACTACCCTTTGAAGTGTATCTTTTATGGGAAATACGATAAAAATGAAAATGACAAGTATTATTTTTCGGATTGCGAACTAATCAAGATACTATAATTTACCCAATGTCTTAAAAATTTAAAACCATGAAACAAAAAATTTTATCTATACTATTTATCTTGCTGATTCCTTTTGCGGGATTCCCACAAAACAAAGTATCCATCACTGTTGCTGCTGATGGCTCAAGCCGAGACAATGCGATTTCTTCGGCACTTTACAGCGCCATAGAACAATCATACAATTCATTTGTGTCCTCAAGCACCGCTGTTCTAAAAAACAAGGCAATTGTTAATGAAATGAAAAAACAAGGTGCTATACGCCAAAAAATCGTCGAGAATTACAGAGAAATATATGTTGTCCAGCTTTCCAATAATAAATGGTATGCACTGTTAAATGCCACCGTAAATATTAATGAGTTGGTCGCTTTTATTAATAAAAAAGGCATTAAAGCTAGTGTTAGCATGGGAACATTTGATGTCAATGTCAGAAAATTACATTTTGATGAAATTGCCGAAAAAACAGTAATACAAAATACAATTTGTCAGATTCTAACAATGCCGAATCTGTACGATTACGAACTAAAGTTGGAAGAACCTAAGCTTGGCTATTTCCATGACTCGTATTCCATAAAGGGTACTGTTTCTACAAAAATTAACAATAATACACAAATAGCAGTGAATATGTTGAGAAAAGCTGTAATGTCGGTTTGCATTTCCAAAGAATACAAAGATAAATATTCCGATTTGTATAGTTTTTTAGGACCATCTGGTACAATAATATATTTAAGGAATGGGTATTATAGTGACCTTGTGTTTAAAACATACTATCGGGCAATAAACACTAAAAAAGCAGGTTACCCCTATGAGCGTTTTGAATATGATATGAAATATATTGGTTACAGGGATGGACTTTGCCATTTTAATAACATATTTTGGATTCCTGCATATTTTGGTTTCAAAGTGATAAACGAGAAAACAGGTGGTACGGATCATATTGATTGTCATATTTGTACTGCTGATGGAATGGTGAGCTATTATTTTGATCTGTACGATGTTGTTCCCAATTATGAATTCCCGGTAGAAATAGATATTCCTATTAACGAAGCAAATAACTATTCGAATTTTATTGTTAAGCCAAGATCTATTAAATTATCAGATGTCGTTAATAACGAAAGGATGTTTTTAGGTGATCGTTTATATTTTAGATAGAAATGCGTCTTTTTTGTGAGTGTTGAAGGGGGAAGTTGAGGTATTATCAGCTCTCCCATTGTATCAACTTAGTAAAATATTTTAAGATGGAAGTACATATCAAAAGATATGTACTTTTCTTGTTTTATTATAAATCCTGTACCTCGATTTTTTTTCGTATATTTGCATTTTTAATTGTATTATCTTATAATTATATAATAATCAAAAAACTAATTAATTATGACTCCTTCTCATATTGAACACATCGGTATCGCTGTTACCAACCTCGAAGAGGCTATCCGTTATTACGAAGACGTTATGGGCCTGAAATGCTATGCCATCGAGGAAGTGAAAGACCAGAAAGTGAAGACCGCTTTCCTCAAATGCGGCGAGGTGAAGATTGAACTTCTCGAACCTACCTGCCCCGAAAGCACCATCGCCTCTTTCATCGAAAAGAACGGCGGCAAGGGCGGTATGCACCATATCGCTTTCTGCGTGGAAGACACCGACCAGGCTTTGAAAGATGCTGAAGAAAAGGGCGTTCGCCTTATCGACAAGCAGGCTCGTGGCGGTGCTGAAGGTCTCCACATCGGTTTCCTCCACCCCAAGAGCACCCTCGGCGTTCTCACCGAACTCTGCTGCAAGTAAAAGTGATCTGTGATCTGTGATCAGTGAACAGTGATCAGGGACTAGAGCTCAATTCTCAATTTTCAATTCTCCATTCTCAGAATTTTCGGGTCCTAAGTCCTGCCGCTAAGGCTTGATGGATGACCTATCTTTAATAACCTTTTTAAACTATTCAAATATGGCTTTTGAAGAAAAAATAAAAGAACTTCTTGACAAAAGAAGCGAAGCCAAAATGGGCGGCGGCCAGAAGCGCATCGACAAACAACACGAGCAGGGCAAACTCACCGCTCGCGAGCGCATCTCCCTCCTCCTCGATGAGGGTTCCTTTGAGGAATTCGACATGTTCCTTACCCATCGCTGCGTGAATTTCGACATGCAGAAACAGACCTACCTCGGCGACGGTGTCGTTACGGGCTACGGTACCATCAACGGCCGTCTCGTCTATGTCTTCGCTCAGGACTTCACCGTTTCCGCCGGTTCTCTCAGCGAGACGATGTCCCTCAAAATCTGTAAAGTTATGGACCAGGCCATGAAGGTCGGCGCTCCCGTCATCGGTTTGAACGACTCTGGTGGAGCTCGTATCCAAGAGGGCTGCAACTCCCTCGCCGGCTATGCCGAAATCTTTGAACGCAATATCCTCGCCAGCGGCGTGGTTCCCCAGATTTCCGCAATCTTCGGACCTTGCGCCGGTGGTGCTGTCTATAGCCCCGCTTTGACCGACTTCATCTTCATGAGCAAGGACAACAGTTATATGTTCCTCACGGGTCCCAAGGTCGTTAAGACCGTTACCGGTGAGGATGTCACCGTTGACAAATTGGGTGGCGCCATGGTTCATGCAAGCAAGAGCGGCGTGGCTCATTTCGTAGGCGAGACCGAAGAGGAGACCATCAACATGATTCGTGACCTCGTCGGCTACATCCCCTCCAACAACTTCGAAGAGGCTCCCTACCAACTTACCGAAGATCCCATCGATCGCCTTGAGGACTCCCTCAACAGCATCATCCCCGAAAATCCCAACGCTCCCTACGACGTTAAGGAGATCATTAACGCTATCGTTGACGACGGTCAGTTCCTCGAAGTCCACGAAAAATGGGCTCAGAACCTCGTTGTCGGTTTCGCTCGCTTCGGCGGCGTGAGCGTTGGTGTCGTCGCCAACCAGCCCAAAGCCATGGCTGGCGTGCTCGACTGCAACTCTTCCCGCAAGGGCGCTCGCTTCGTCCGCTTCTGCGACGCTTTCAACATTCCCATCGTCACCCTCGTTGACGTTCCTGGTTTCCTCCCCGGCACGGGTCAGGAGTATGCCGGCGTCATCGCTCATGGTGCCAAGTTCCTCTTCGCCTACGGCGAGGCTACCGTTCCCAAGGTGACCGTAACCCTCCGCAAGTCCTACGGTGGCGCACACATCGTTATGAGCTGCAAACAGCTTCGTGGCGACATCAACTATGCTTGGCCCACGGCTCAGATTGCCGTTATGGGTGCAAGCGGTGCTACCGAGGTGCTCTATGGCCGTCAGCTCAAAGAGATCACCGATCCCGAAGAGAAAGCCAAGTTCATCGCCGAGAAGGAGAAGGAATACAACGACCAGTTCGCCAATCCTTACAACGCTGCCAAGTACGGCTATATCGATGATGTCATCGAGCCGCGCAACACCCGTTTCCGCGTAATCCGCGCACTCCAGGCTTTGGCAACCAAGAAGGATACCCTTCCCATGAAGAAACACAGCAACATTCCGCTGTAGTCCAATCAATTCGATATTTAATCAATTCAATCAATCAATCTTTAACAAAAAAAATCATCATGAAAAAAGTATTTTTGACCGTAGCTATCGCAGCTGCTTTCGCATTCGGCATGACCGCTTGCAACAACAACGCCGCAAACGAAGAAACCGCAGATACCACTGCTGTTGAGACCGTTGAAGAGTGCAACCACGAATGTGAGCACCACTGCATGGACAGCGTTTGCGCTTCCACCAACTGCGAAAACTGCACCAAAAAAGGTACCGACGAATGCTGCAAGAAAAAAGCCGGTGAAGCTTGCAATCATGAATGCGAAGGCAACCACGAAGGCTGCGAGCATCATTGCAACCACGCTGAATAATGGTGTGAGCTTATTGTCACAATGCGGCGCACGTAGTGCGCCGCATCCGTGGCATTGCTAAAGATTGAAGAATATCCGAGTTTTTGTTTTCGGTAGTAAGCTTATGCATTTATGTGATAGCTTAAAACTTAAAACTTAAAACTTAAAACTCATCAAACAACATGAACAAATTACATAAGTTATTCGGTCTTGCCGCCGCTCTTCTCTTCATGGGAAGTCTCTGCGCCCAACCTGCGCAACCCACTCCCCCAGAAGGTGCTGAGCTGCATCAGGCTTGCCCGATGGGTGGCAATTCCATAGATTTCCAGTCGGTTCGTACTTGCTATGTTCCGGCTATGCACGCTTTCGTCGTGATTGACAGCGCCGACTGCGCCGTTGATTTCGTCGTTCGCGAGCAGGACTCCCTCCGTCTCGTAGGTCGCTACGTTACGGACAGTCTTTACAAACGTCATGACCTCCAGAACATCTTGCGCCCCGTCTCGGTGGGACTCAGAGATGGTAAGATAGTCTTCCTCGCCGCATCCGCCAAGGACAGTTCCTTTATCGGCGTTCTTGATGTTGAGGCTCAGGGCGGTGTTCTTCCTTTGGTGGCTCGTGTGGGTTTCTCCTGCAAATCCTACGCTTTCACCATCTCCCCCTGCGGCAGAGAGCTTACCGTTGTGGGCAAGAATCCTCAGGGCTACAACTTCAACATTCTTGACCTTTCCGAGGGTCTCGACAAAATTTCCGCAGAGAAGGTCCAGAGCTTCGGCTACAAAGTTCCCAAGCAGTCTGAGCGTATCCAGCAGAGCGACCCCGTAGGTGTTGGACTCACGGTTGTTGCTGTTGTCGTTGTATTCTTCTGCCTGCTTATCATCGCCTTGATTCTTATGGGTTATGGCAATGCGATTATGAAGGTTCAGGACAAACGCTCCAAGAAAGCCGTTGCGCAGGCTGCCAGCACTGGAAAGGGCGAGGCTGTTCCTGTCAACGATTCCCGTACCGCTGGTGATGTCTATGCAGCCATTGCAGCAGCTATCTATATGTATAACGAAGAACTTCACGACGAGGAAGACACTGTCCTCACTATCCAGAAGGTTGAACGTGCCTGGACTCCTTGGAACGCCAAGTTCTACAACATGAATCAATATTTTAATAGAAGTAAATAATCATGAAAAGCTATAAATTCAAAATCAATGGCACTGAATACACCGTTGACATCAACGAAGTTGAAGGCCAGGAAATCAAACTTGACGTAAACGGTACTCCTTATAATGTAACCGTTAACAAGGAAATGAAGCAGTCCCACAAGGCACCTAAGGTTGTCGCTTCCCGCAAGGCTCCTCAGGTTGCGGCCGCAGCAGGCGAAGTGCAGCGTTCCAACCCCGCTCCCGCAGCAGGCAACGGCAACAAGATTACCACCCCGCTTCCCGGCACTATCCTCGACGTGTTTGTGAACGTAGGCGATAAGGTGAACGCCGGCCAGCGTGTCGTGCTGCTTGAAGCCATGAAGATGGAAAACAACATCGAGACCGACGTGGCTGGTACCGTGACCGAGGTAAAAGTCCGCAAGGGCGACAGTGTACTCGAAGGCGACGTGCTTGTTGTTATAGCCTAAGAATCAAGATTTTCACAAACTCTAATCACTAATCTCAGAACAAAATGAATATATTAGCAGCAAGCGGTAGCTTCATGGACTTCATGCAGACCCAGCTCGTGCAGTTTGTACAATATACTGGTTTTGCCAATGTCACATGGGGTCATATCGCAATGATTCTTGTGGGTCTGATTTTCATCTTCCTTGGCATCAAGAAGGAATTCGAGCCTCTTTTGCTGGTTCCCATCGGATTCGGTATGCTTGTGGGCAACATTCCTTTCTATCCTGGATTGAAAATCGGTATCTACGAAAGTGGTTCTGTACTCAACATTCTCTACCATGGTGTGCAGAACGGTTGGTATCCTCCTCTGATTTTCCTCGGCATCGGTGCCATGACCGATTTCTCGGCGTTGCTTTCCAACCCTAAGTTGATGTTGGTTGGTGCTGTCGCGCAGTTCGGTATCTTTGCCGCCTATATGGGTGCTTTGGCTTTGGGTTTCGCTCCCAATGAGGCTGGTGCTATCGGTATCATCGGTGGTGCCGACGGTCCTACCGCCATCTTCCTCTCTTCTCAGTTGGCTCCCGATTTGATGGGTGCAATTGCCGTGTCGGCCTATTCCTACATGGCTCTCGTCCCGGTTATCCAGCCTCCTATCATGCGACTCCTCACCACTCCCAAGGAGCGTACCATCCGTATGAAACCTCCGCGTCAGGTCTCCCGTCTGGAGAAGATTACCTTCCCCATCTTAGGTCTCTTGTTCTGCGCTTTCATCGTTCCTTCTGGTCTGCCTTTGTTGGGTATGCTCTTCTTTGGAAATCTCTTGAAAGAGTGCGGTGTAACCAAGCGTCTCTCTGATGTGGCTTCCAACGGCATTATCAACGTCTGCACCTTGCTCATCGGTATCACCGTAGGTGCTTCCACGCAGGCCACCTCCTTCCTTACAGGTCGTTCGTTGCTGATCTTCTGCCTCGGTGCTTTCTCGTTTGTAGTGGCTACTTTCATGGGTGTCATTTTCGTCAAGTTCTTCAACCTGTTCCTTAAGAACGAAAACAAGATAAACCCATTGATTGGCAACTCTGGCGTCAGTGCCGTTCCCGATGCAGCACGTGTTTCCAACAACGTAGGTCTCGAATACGACAAAACCAACTATTTGTTGATGCACGCCATGGGCCCCAACGTGGCTGGTGTGGTAGGTTCCGCAGTAGCCGCTGGTATCCTCCTCGCATTCTTGCATTAATCGATAGAACCGACAATATAAAAGCGAACCGAAAAGGTTCGCTTTTTTTTATTTTTATTTTCCAAGCCAGCGCTCTCAAAAAACGTTTTTTTTCGTAATTTTGCATATCCAAATTTGAATCTTATGAAACGAATTGCAATGCTTTTGTCTTTGGTTGTGTTGTTTTTTGTTGCTTGCGAGAAAGACCCAGAAGAAACCTCTTTGGCAAACAATACTTATCATCCAACGGTAGATCCTGCTATAGTTACGGAAGAGGGTGTTGAAAGTGGCGCAATTGTCGGCCTGTTTTCGGTGTGCGACACCTTGCGGGTCCGGTTCTCACGTGGCAACCTTCAATATCGCGCCAAGGACTCTAAATGGCGTTTTGCGGGAAATCAGTTTGATGTCGTCGGTGCCGACAACGCAAATATCGGCAAGGCCTTTTCGGGGTGGATTGATTTGTTCGGATGGGGGACAAGTGGAAATGTGAATTCCATGCCGTATTGTTCAGAAATGGATCCATCCTTGTACGCACCTTCGGTGAATATGTTGACCGACAATAGCTATGATTGGGGCGTATCCAATGAAATCTCGAATGCGGAAGTGTCATGGATTTGGAGAACACTCACTGTTGACGAATGGAATTATTTGCTTGAAGGCCGCCCTCATGCGTCGGAATTGAGGACTTATGCAACCGTAATGGGGCAACAGGGTTTGTTGCTGTTGCCAGATGACTGGACGTGCCCAACTTCTGTATCCATTGAGCCTTCCGCACAGTCGTATGCCATAAATAACTACGACAAATCTGCGTGGATAAACCTCCAAGCCAATGGGGCGGTATTCCTTCCTGCCACGGGCTGGAGAATGGGTACGACGGTTCAGTATCCCGAAGAGGGTTATTATTGGACTGCAGTAGGTGGAGGAAGCGAAATGGCGATGTACTTGAGCTTTAGGTCGGGACACAACGTGACACTTACTTTCGGCCAGCGCTATTTGGGTTGTGGGGTGAGATTGGTGAAGAATGAGTAGCTGTCGTAATCAATCTTATGTCACGAATGTTCCGATAACCTCTTGTGGAAATTGGCATGGCGCATCTTCGGCTTTCTCGATGGTGCAATCAGATTGTGTTGGCAAATTAAAAATACTATGAAACAATTATCTTTTGTATTGATGGCGTTTGTGTTGATGTTTTCGAACTCTTGCACCCAGCCGCAAAGAAAACAGATGCAGCAAGAATCCATCGCAGCGGGGCCTGCAATCCTGAATGCCGACGAATTGGCCAAGGTTCTTAGCAGTGATACTACACATTTCAAGGCTGTCTATTTTTTCAGCGACATTTGTAAACCTTGCCAGGAACATCTGCGCAATGAGCTGCGTAAACTGTATCGGTCGTGCGACACTAATGTGTGGCGAATCTATCTGGTGGCTGAATTCAATGCTTTAAACAGGTTTGTGCGTGACGCGGATGGCAATATGGTTGAAGCTTCTTTGGACGACAATATTAGTTATTTTTCAGAACAGTATCATACTCAATTGACGGAGTTGGGATACGACATGTCTGACGTTTGCTTCTTCTATGATGAACGATGGGAATTGGACCAGGGTGGTGATCAGTCCACGGTGGTAAAGAAAGCCTTCACTTCCGACCATGAGTTTGAGGTGACCAATGGTGTTCCGCTGTTTTTGGTTGCAGACCCACATAATCATATAAAGACCAGTCTCAATGTTTCGCGAGAAGTGGTGCGAGTGGCTGACGGCATTCCTGTACTTGGGCCGATTGCTACGACTTACGAACCCATTTGCTATTATTCATTAGAGTCATTCGACTATACCAAGCATGACACCATCTTCTCCATAGGTTCGCATTTGCATTATGACAATAGCAAGCTTCCACCTAATGAAGAGATTTTCAAGGGATGGAACCAGTCTATGTGATGTTTGACTGTTTTTGATACACTTGTATCGTCCGCTTCGTAAGCTAAGTCTGAAATTATCAGATAACTATCGCTTGTTGAGGATGATGCGGAACACGCTGCCTTGTCCGGGAATGGAGTATTTGAGGAAGATTTTTCCTTTGTGATATTCTTCAATGATGCGTTTGGCGAGCGAAAGACCGAGCCCCCAGCCACGTTGCTTGGTTGTAAATCCAGAGTCGAAGAGGTGCTTTTGCGTGTGACTGCTCATGCCTTTGCCCGTGTCGCAGAGGTCGATGTAGATGGAGTGGGCGTCTTGTGATGCGATGACACTGAAAGTGCCGGAACCTTCCATGGCATCGATGGCATTTTTGCAGATGTTTTCCACCACCCATTCAAAGAGATAGGTGTTCAGTGGCGCTATCATGGGTTCGGCGGGGATGTTGATAGTAAAGTTAACCTTCTTGGAACTGCGATTTTGAAGGTAGTTCACGGCATTGCTGATGGCTTCTCCCACGTTGCTTTCCGTGAGTTCGGGAACGGATCCGATTTTTGAAAATCGATGGGTGATGGTTTCCAGTCGCGTGAGGTCTTTTCTGATTTCTTTTGCGTAGGTCTCGTCAAAAGTCTTCCCTTCCAGGTATTCCGTCCAAGCCAGTAACGACGAAATGGGCGTTCCCAGTTGGTGTGCGGTCTCTTTCGCCAATCCCACCCATATCCTGTTCTGCTCCATAGTGTGTGCTGTGCGGAAAAGGTTGTAGGACACAAGGATTAGCACGGCTGCGATAAATAAGTAGAGTAGGGGAACCCAGCCTAAAAGACGTAGCAATGGGGTTTGTTCGTAAAACACATAAGCAATCCTGTTGTCGAAGGTCTTGATGACGATAGGTTCGTTTTCGGAACGCATCTTCTCTAACTTTCGTTGAAGTTTCTGCGGCGTGTCGAATTCTGCCTTTTGGATGTTTCCAAAACCGAGCACTTTGCTTCTGGCGCTATCTACGATGATGACAGGCACGAAAACCGAGTTGTTGGTGATTTCTGATAGAAACGACTCTGTGAGGCTGTTGAGCACTTGTCTCAATTCTGTGTATATCTTCGACTCTTTGTAGTACAATGTCATGGGCATCCCCCATATCTTGTAATGGAATGGCGCATTTTGCGAGAATTCTTCCAGCAGCGCTCCTCCAAGTTTCTTGCCTATCAGCGTTACGTCGATGGAGTCGCCATAAATGTTGCGGCACGAAGTGATGATGGAGTCTTTGTCGGTGATGATGGTGGCGGTCTGGCTGCTGTCCATGATGTAGTTGACGTAGCGAAGTCCGAAATCTACGTCGGTGGAAAGGTTCGGATTGGCAAACGATACCAGCAAGTCGGCGTAAAGTTTCATCTTCCGATGTTCATCGACATATATCTGGTCGAAGAAATCCTCGGTGTAGTTTACCAGTTGGTTTTTCTGGCTGATGGCATTTGCCCAAAGTCGTACCTTCTCCTCTTCGGAATGCCTAATCTGGTTGGCTGCCCTGTTGATCATCCACAGGGCTACAAAGGCAAACGCTATCGTGATGGCAAGTATAATCCATTTCGCCTTTTTCATAGGGTTTTGGTTATTGGTGAGCGGTTATTGGTTGTTGTATGGGGAAAGATAATTCTCAATTCTCCCTATTCGCTTTTGATTGTAATTGCGGGGTTGATATGGGTGATTTGCCGTATTGGAATGAGCAATGCGACCATGCATACGATGAAAGTGCCAAGGCTGACGCCGACAAAAAGCCAACCCGACAGATCGATAGGTACAAAACTCATCGAATAGGAGGCTGGGTCGAGTTTGACAATGTTGAATTTGGATTGCACTTCGCACAAAACAAATGCTATTAAGTCGCCAATCAGGATTCCTTTGCCGATAATTCCGCTCGATTTCAGCAGAAAAATATTCCGGATGCTGTGGTTGCTGGCGCCGAGGCTTTTCATGATTCCTATCATTGCGGTTTTCTCGAAAATCATGATCAGCAGTGCGGAAATGATGGAAACGGCGCATACCAATCCCATTATGGATAGGATGAGTATGATGTTGGAGTTGAGCAAGTCCAGCCAGGAAAACAAAGCAGGATTCTCTGCCACGATGGATGTAAGCGTGAGGTCGTAGCTTAACTGCTGCAAAACTTCATTGGCGGTCTTTCCCAGTTGGTTGAAATCGTTGATAAGTACTTCGTATCCAGCCACCTGCGTTGAGTCCCACCCGTTAATGCGCTGCACCTGTCGCAGGTCGCCCACCATATAGTGCTCGTCAAAGTCGGCGAGATCGGTGTTGTAGATGCCCGTCACGGTAAATGCTCTCGCCCTATAGTTCTCGCCTTGCCAGAAATAGGTTCTTACTTTGTCTCCGAGGTTGATGTTTAATTTCTTTGCAATTGTTTGAGAAATAATTACTTCGTTCGACGCTGTGGTGTCGCCAAGGCTGAACAGTCTGCCCTCGACGATGCTTTGGGAGAAAAACGTACTGTCGTACCCTTTGTCAACCCCTTTGAATATCACGCCGTGAATTTGTTCAGGAGTCTTTATCATTCCGCCTTTTGAGGCGAAAAACTGAAGATGGCTTACTTGCGGCAGCGACTTGATTCTTTCCACTTCAGCACGTTGTGTGGAAATGGGTATCTCTTCAAATTGTTGCCCCACTTCATAGCTTTTTACTGTGATGTGGGACCCGAATCCGATGATTTTCTGCTCAATCTCTTTTTGAAAGCCTCTCAGAATGCAAACCGACATCACCATCACCGTCACGCCTAAAGCGATGCTGCATGTGGCGATGGGTACCAGCGAGCGCGAAAAACTGCTTCCCTCTTTGGAGAGGAACCTCCTGGCGACAAATTGTTCGAAAGAAATCTTCAAGGGTTTCTATAGATTTAATGTTCCGTTTGGAAAGGAAAACAAAAGAATAAAGGCTATTATGGGTGTTGAAACCTATAATAGCCTTTGTTGGTTTTAGAAACTTGTTGCGATGGCAACGAAGTCGTCGGCCTTGAGGGAGGCGCCGCCAATCAGGCCGCCGTCCACGTCGGGATTGGCGAACAGCTCTTTGGCGTTGCTGGGCTTGCAGCTGCCGCCGTAGAGGATGCTGGTCTCTTCAGCCACTTCTTTGCCGTATTTTTCTGCGATGAGGCTGCGGATGAATGCGTGCATCTCCTGAGCCTGGTCTGGAGTTGCGGTCTTGCCTGTGCCGATGGCCCATACGGGTTCGTAGGCGATGACCACTTCGCAGAACTGCTCTGCGGTGAGGTGGAACAATCCGTCGGTAATCTGTTTTTTAACCACGTCGAACTGCTTGTTGGCTTCGCGTTCTTCCAAAACTTCGCCACAGCATACGATGGGCTTTATCTCGTTGGCGAGCAACTGGTTGACCTTTGCTGCCACCAATGCGTCGGTTTCACCATAATAGGCTCTTCTCTCTGAGTGTCCTACAATGCAGTAGTCCAGTTCGATGGATTTGAGCATGGAAGCGGAAACTTCGCCCGTGTAGGCACCCGATTCCTTGTCGCTAACGTTTTGTGCGCCAACCATGAAGTAGGAATCGTTGCTATAGTCTGTGCAGAGTTCCAAATAGGGGAAAGGAGGGCAGACAATCAAGAGCGTATCTTTGAGGTCGGTTTCTTCGAGTTTGTCCATGATGTTGGATACCAATTCGTCGGCTTCTTCGAAGTTCTTGTTCATTTTCCAGTTTCCTGCAACAATATGTTTTCTCATGATTTAAAATTTTTAGGTTGTTGTTTGCAATAATAAAATACAAAGATACGAAAATTTTTTCTATGTCGGTATCAAAAAAAAGCGAAGAGGTCCAAATTTGGACATTCTCGTCGCTTTCCTCGTTGTATTTGTCTTAGGGAACTCTCTGTTTTTGATGGTCTATTGCCGTCTAAGTGAGCGTTTTTGTTCGTAGTCTCGCAAGAAAGGTAGTATCGAGCTTGTTGGCAGTGTCTTGTTCATGATAATGCGTCGCTCTTCGTTGAGAATAATCATGGTAGGGGCGCCGTGTACGTTGTAGGCCTCTTGGTAGTCGATGTTTACGTTGGGGCCTCCTACGTTTACGAATGGTAGTTGGTGCTCTTTTACGTAGGCTTTCCATTTGTCCACATCACTCTCATATCCAACGGCATATACTTCAAATTCGCGAGTGCCGGCATTGCTCAGCGAGTCGTAAAGTGTTTTCAGTGTTGCGGTTTGTTCCTGGCAGTGATGGCAGTCGGGATCCCAGAACCATAGTATTATATATTTGTATGGGAGATTGTGCGATGATATCCAGTTGCTTATGTCTGAAGATTGGTTCGTGTCGGGCATCAGTAACTCGGCTCCGAGTGCGCCAATCAATGACTTTTCGAGGAAAGCGGCTTGCTTTACTTTGCTTACAACGTCGGAATTTGTTGTGAAATGACTCTTGTTGGGTTCGTAGTAGCGACGTACAAGGTGACACCATACTTGGTCCCAGCCGATATTTTTTGTTGATTTGTAGTATCTTGGCATGATAAAGTCCATGAAATAACGCATCATTGTGCTGTCGTTCTCGACTTTATCCAAAACAATGTCTGCGTATTTGCATATCGTGTCGGCGTCGGAGTGGTAAAGAAGCCTGAAGAAGTAATAGTTCGTCTTCTGGAACAAGTCGGGCGTGTAGATTAAACCATGGTTTGAAAGGTCTATTTTGTCCCAATAATGGGTGCGATAGTAGCATGCCTTGTTTTCTACGCTGTCGGGAACTTCTTCGGTATCAAATTCTTTCTGTAATTTAAAGAATATGAATTTGTTGTATTTCGACATCATGCTGTCTTGGTAGGCAATCATTGAATTGGTCAATGAATCTGCGGCTCTGTCTGCGGCTTGTTTTGTTGTGGCATTTTTGCTTTTTTGCCGCTGCTCGATTTCTTTCATCTCCAATCTGGCTAAGCTGTTCTTTGCCATGTAGTTGAACATCTGTTTGTTTGCGTCGCAACCTTTTACCGAAACACCTTCAGGGCGGAGTGTCTTGTCGAAATAGAGCGAGAATTTTGTTTTGCCGTCAATGGTAAAGTCGCTGATGCTCTTTTTCTTGGAGGCGTCCACCAAGGTATAGATGCCTTTTTGTAGTTTTTGCCTTCCTTTGAATGTGAAAACGTTGTTGTCCAATTGGGCGCTGTCGATAAAAATAAATTGGTCTCTGAAGTGTTGCGCCAAGTATAGGACGCTGTCTTTGGGCTGTTCCATACGAATGGTTATCTCGTATTTCTGAGCCTTTGTGGGAAATATCGACAATGAGAGAATTATAAATAATAAGATACACTTTTTCATAGTGTTAAAGTGTTAAAGTTGCAGTAAACATTAAAGCAGAATTGTCCGAAAAATAGGGACTGTAACAAGATGCGTTTTTAGGTGATAGCCTATAGGCGAAAGCGGCTCCAAAATTAATTGCTCCGTAGCGTAGAATGTCATCAATGCCCACGCAAGGCTCCAGCAAGGCAGTCCAGGTGTCGTCGTAGGCGTAGGCGGCTGCTCCGGATACTTGTACAAACGGCTTGGGATTGCAGTATCTATTGTCGGGTATCAGTTTGTTGAGTCGTAGTTTTGTGGAAAAGCGGGCATATAAGTCCGACGTGAAACTATTGGGTGCCAATGTGTGTAACGAGTTGTCGAAAAAGAAATAGCTTCCTGCGGTTCCAGAGATGTCGAAGCGGTGCGAATAGGATGTGTTTTGCGTAACAAACCCCATTTGTGCGAATGTATTTAATGTATTGTTTTTGTATTTGTAAGATTTGTTGTATTGAAGTATTGCTTTAATGGATAGTGGCGTATCGTACGATGCGATTTCCTTGAATGAGGAAACGTCGAGCGTGAGCATCCCTTTGTAGGTTGCGGTGAGATGCAGGGTGGCAAAATCTTGGGGGGTGATATAGTCTTCAGGATAGATTTTGGGGTAGAGCAAATCGTTTCCTTTGTATCTGCACCACTCCCTATCGTAGCTGAAATCGACGTGGAAACTTAAAATTCCATGGTTGGGCGTGAATGTGGTACCTATGGCCGCGCGTCGCATCCTCAGCATGTGCGAGGTCATGAAACCTGTATTTTGACTGGGGTTCAGCAAACTGTAAGTGTTGAGATAGATGCTGGAGGCAGGTACAAAGTCTTCGAAATATTGAACGAATGGTTGCCATTGCCACCCCTTATGAAAGCAAAGCGTCACTTTGCCGCCGTATTTCCATTCTCTCGGTAATGTACTGTAGCCAGCGTAAGCGTCTATCCGCCACTGCGGAACCTTGTCGTTGTTTGTCGGCGTCACGAAATACAGTCCAAGTCCAAGCTGGTTGCGTTCGTAGATGTTGTAGTTGTAAAGTCGGTCAAGGTCGAGGTAGAGCGTCGATTTCGACTTGAAATCGGTAAGTCGTACATATTGTGGAAACGCAATTAATGGTATGAATATAAATAAAATAAGTATTTTTTTCATTGTTTCGTATTGATTTGTGTACGGAAAGTATCAACTTGCAAAAATACGATTTTTTGTAGAATGCTGTCTCAATTGATGGATAATATTTCATTTTCTACAAAGTGAGGCTTTACGATGTCGTTTTTTTTTCGTAACTTTGCAGAATTGCAAAATTTTATAGTAACATTAAAAAATACAAAGATAATGAATTACGATCTCATCGTTATTGGAAGTGGCCCTGGTGGCTATGTAGCAGCAGTAAAATCGGCACAAAAAGGTTTGAAAACCGCTGTTGTAGAACGTGAAAATTTGGGCGGCATTTGCCTGAATTGGGGATGCATTCCCACAAAGGCTTTGTTGAAGAGCGCTCAAGTGCTGAATTATATGGGCCATGCGGCCAATTATGGCGTGGTTGCGCAACCTGCCGAGGCCGACATTACCGCCATGGTGGAACGCAGCCGCGGCGTTGCCTCCACGATGAGCAAGGGTGTGGAGTTCTTGATGAAAAAGAACAACGTCGATGTCATCAAAGGTACGGCAAAAGTGAAGCCTGGCCACAAGATTGACGTGGTTGACGCTGAAGGAAATGTGTCGGAATATGAAGCGAATCATATCATTATCGCTACGGGCGCTCGCAGTCGCGTTATGCCGAACCTGCCTCAGGACGGTAAGCATATCATCGGCTATCGTGAGGCTATGACATTGCCGCAGAAACCGCAGCGCATGGTTGTTGTGGGTTCCGGCGCCATTGGAAGCGAGTTCGCTTTTTTCTATCAAAGCATTGGCGTTGAGGTTACTTTGGTAGAGTTTATGCCTACCATTCTGCCCAACGAGGATGAGGAAACCAGTGCCACCATCGCAAGGTGCTTCAAGAAAATGGGCATGAAGGTGATGATGAGTTCGAGCGTTGAACAGGTTGATATCGAAGGCGATGTATGTCATGTCCATATCAAGGACAAGAAAGGCGCTGACGTATTGGTTGATTGCGACGTGGTATTGAGCGCCGTGGGCGTGGTTACCAATCTTGAGAACCTTGGCTTGGAAGAAACCGGTATCGCTTTTGAACGAGGAAAGATCATCGTTGACGACTATTATTGCACCAATGTTCCTGGTTATTACGCCATTGGCGACGTTGTCCACGGACCCGCTTTGGCGCATGTGGCGGAAGCCGAAGCCAAGTGCTGCGTGGAAAAAATCACCGGAGGAAATCCTTCCCTCATCAACTACGCAAATATTCCCGGTTGCACCTATACAACACCCGAGGTCGCAAGTGTAGGCCTTAGCGAAAAGAAAGCCCAGGAGGCAGGCAAGGATTATGTTGTTGGCAAGTTCTTCTTCAAGGCCAGCGGCAAGGCTACCGCAGCGGGAAATACCGACGGTTTCGTGAAAGTGCTTGTGGACAAGCAAACCGACGAGATTTTGGGCGCACATCTTTGTGGCGACAATGTTACGGAAATGATCGCAGGCATCGTAAGCGCCCGCCAGAATGGCCTTACGGCTACGCAGGTAATGGAGTCGATTCATCCTCATCCCACAATGTGCGAAGGCGTCATGGAAGCCTTGGAAGAGGCTGAAATGCTGAGAAAATAATAATTGACAGTTGTTTCCTACTTTTGTATTGATAATAATTTGAAAAATGAGTCTGTTTCCTAAGAAATTGATACGTGCCCATGGCGGCGGATTGGTCTTTATCCAAAGTTATCCAATGAATTCTATGTTGGGTGTGCTGAACGCTTGCGATACCAACTACAACCTGTCTAACTACATTTCGTTGGGCTATCCGGGTATGGGTTTCTATATGCATTCTACAGACAGCCACAGTTATCACAACTATTGTCGTGATACGCGAGACGTTGCGGCTACTTCCTATAAAAAAATGCTGAAAAACAAGAACTTCTCTTATTCGAAAACCATCAAAGAGGCTCGGCGTCTGTACAATGTTGAATCGGCAAAAACGCAAACCGACAATACGAAAATATCGAAGGATCAGATTCTTTATTCCTATGTCAATTGCTTGAAAGTGGCAGAGCGTGCCGAATATGAGGAACGCATCTATCTCGCTTTGCGAAAAAAATCTCACTTGTTTGGCTCGAATAGAGAACTTCGCGAATCCTCCCAGCACCATAGACAGGTGATGTCGAGCATGACGCATGAAATGCGTACGACCCAGATCGACTTGACAACGATCTACAGTCCAGAATTGCTCGAACGTTATCACAAGATGGCCAGCGCCTTTGAATCGATGCTCAAGAGCTGTCGCCGCATTTGGGATTTGACGACTCATGGTGTCGAAGGTCATCATCATGCACATGTCTATTTCGACATGGGTGTGTTCGACTATGTTCAAATCCCTGGATACGTCCCGCTGATGAATGATGGTAACGGGGTGCATTATTTCATCTTTCCGGAACACATCGTTGTGGCTCGTACGGCTACGGATTTCGACATGGTGCCGTTGAAGGATGTCTCATTCATCTTTCACATTGCCCGCACGGAACCTCAGAGCGAATTTGCAGTTCCCGAATTGGGACTTTCGTTCCGTCTAAGCAAGTTAGACCCAATCAAGGACTTCGTGGAAGAGATAAACCGCTATAAAGAAACGTTGTAACGGTGACCTGTGATGAAAGAATGAAGAACCGAACCCGCTGATTATTCTTGTCAAAGTTGAAGAAACACGTCTATAAATACAATCCCCATACGCTTTCCTACGAGAAGGTGAAAGTCGGCCTAAAGGATAAACTGAAGCATATCTCCTTTGGCGCCGCGTTTGGCTTTTTGTTGGGCGTTGTCGTGCTGATTGTTGGCATGCATGTGTTTGAATCTCCTCGGGAACGCAAGATGCAAAGGGAAATACAGCAATACAAACGGCAGATTGGCTATTTGAATAAAAGAATGAATCAGGCTTCGGAGGTGCTGGCTGACTTGGAGCAGCGAGATGGCGCTGTTTACCGTACCATATTCGATGTTGCACCCATACGTGATTCCGTCCGTCGAAGCGGCTTGAAGGGGGTGGACCGCCACAAAGAGTTGGGTGGTTATGAGTGTTCGGACTTGCTTGAACGTACTACCAGCAAAATGGACACTTTGACGAAAAGACTCTATTGCCAGTCAAAATCACTCGACGAAGTCTATTCAATGGCGCGCTCAAAGCATGAACGACTGGCCTCGCTGCCGGCCATAATGCCCATTGCCAAAAACCGTTGCAAGGTCGTCTCTGGCTTTGGGTACCGCTATCATCCTATCTTGCATTATCGACGCATGCATACAGGCATCGATCTTGCTGCTCGTAGCGGAACGCCCATCTATGCAACGGGTGATGGTGTGGTGAAAGTGGCTGGAAAGAACGTGGCTGAATTCTCCGGTTACGGTGTTGTGTGCGTGGTGGACCATGGCTATGGAATGCAGACGCTCTATGCCCACATGAGCAGCCTCAAGGTTAAAAACGGGCAACATGTGAAACGTGGAGAGATGATTGGAACTGTGGGAAGTACGGGTCTGTCGCAAGGTGCGCATCTTCACTACGAAGTGATTCAGGGCGGTAAGAAGGTGAATCCAGTCTATTATTTCTTCAACGACCTCTCTCCCGAGGAATACGAAGAGGTGATAGAAGCCGCAAATCAGGAAAATCAGTGCTTGAGTTGATTGATAATGGAGTAATAAAGAACTGTCGGCTAAACTTAATACTTGAAACTTAAAACTCATTAATAATGCAAGTGCTTATCGATGACAATGCGGGTTTTTGCTTCGGCGTGGTCAAGGCCATAGCCGCTGCGGAGGCGGAACTTGCCGAAACGGGCAAGTTGTATTGTCTTGGCGATATTGTTCACAACAACGCCGAGGTGAGTCGTTTGCATGACAAAGGCCTTGAGGTTATCGACCACGAAATGTTGCGTCAGTTGCAGGATACATCTGTCTTGATTCGCGCGCATGGAGAACCACCTCAGACCTACGCTACTGCGAGCGATAGGAGCATCCGATTGATCGACGCAACGTGCCCCATCGTCTTGGCTTTGCAGCAGAAAATCAAGAATGGGTATGAGGAGATGCGCAAAACGGGAGGTCAGGTTGTGATTTTTGGAAAACCAGGCCATGCGGAAGTGATTGGCTTGTGTGGCCAAACCGACGACAATGCTGTGGTCGTCAGTGCTCCGGACGATTTGGGAAACGTCGATTTCAGTCGTCCCATTCGACTCTATTCCCAAACTACCAAGAGTGGGGAGGAGTATTGTCGGCTAATCGAAAATATCAAAAACGGCATCAGCAAAGCAAATCCAGATGCTGACGAAAACCATTTTGTGGCGTACAATACGCTTTGTAATCGTGTTGCGAATCGAGCCAAAGAGCTGGAGGCCTTTGCCAAGAGGGTTGATGTTGTGCTGTTTGTTGGCGGCGCCAATAGCTCCAACGGTCATTATTTGTATGAATATTGCCGAAAGGTGCAGCCCAACACCTATTTCTTGTCCAACGTTGAGGAGTTGAGGAAAACGTGGGTTGAGAATGCCCACACGGTGGGAATAACGGGCGCAACATCTACGCCTCGATGGTTGATGGAAAACGTCGAAAAAATCGTGAACTGTCTGTTGACCGAATAGGAAGAATATGAATCTGTTCAATCTGAAACTGGCCAATTTCAAAAACTACACCGAACTGGATGTGGATTTCTGCGGCAATGTCAATTGCTTTGTGGGCAACAACGGTGTAGGCAAGACCAACTTGTTGGATGCCATCTATTACCTTTCGTTTTGCAAGAGCTATTTCAATCCAATTGATAGTCAGAATATTCGTAGCGAAGAGCCTTTCTTTGCCATTCATGGTCATTATTCCGATTCCGACCGGGGCGAGGAGCTGCAGCATGATGTATCTTGTGTCTTGAAACGTGGACAGGCGAAGCAGATGAAGTGGGACAAGAAGGTTTACAAGACTTTTGCGGATCATATTGGAAAAATTCCTTTGGTCATAGTGTCGCCCAACGACCAAGCGTTGGTGCTGGGAGGCAGCGATATGCGGAGGAGGTTTATCGATGGCGTCATCTCCCAGACCAATTCCGAATATTTGCAGCATCTGCTATACTACCAGAAAGCTTTGGAACAGCGCAACAGGCTGCTGAAACAGTTCTACGAAGATCGTTGTTTCGACGAGGAGGCCATCAAGGTGTGGGACGATCAGCTGGTGGTGCACGGCATGGCGCTTTTCAATGAGCGAAAGCTGTTTCTCGAGGAATTTGCGCCATTGTTTGCGTATTACTATAAGTGGATTTCGGGCGACAAGGAGCAACCGAGGGTTGTGTATCAATCGGCAATGAACGACAATCCTGACTTGTCTCAGCTGCTGCAGGAAAACCATCGTCGCGACAGTGTGTTGCAATATACTTCCGTAGGGCCGCACAAGGATGATCTGGATTTTCTCATAGGCGATTTCCAGGTTAAGAAATCTGGCTCGCAAGGACAGCAAAAGACGTTTCTGCTGGCTTTGAAACTGGCTCAGTTTGAATACATTTACAAGCAATGTGGCAAGAAGCCGATCTTGTTGCTTGATGATGTGTTCGACAAGCTGGACATGTTGAGGGTGAAGCAATTGGTGCAGCTGGTGGGTAGTGATCGTTTTGGTCAGGTTTTCCTTACCGATACGCAGTTTGGTAGGGTGGAAGAAATTGTGAAAGGCATTCCGTCGGTGGAGTGCAAGTTGTGGATTGTGGAAGAAGGGAGGCTGAATGAGAGATGAACAGTCGATATCGGAATTGCTCAAGGTGGCGTTTCGCCGACTTGAAATGACCGATGCAGTGAACGATTTCGAAGTCAAGGATGCCTATCGGAGCATCGTTGGCGACTTGATTAACAAACTGACTTGGTCGTTGCGGTTCGAAAACCGCATCTTGTATGTAAAAGTCGCTTCGGCGGCCTTGCGGCAGGAACTGTCGTATAAGAAATATGATCTGACCAAACGCATCAACGACCAGTTGGGAAGAAATGTTTTGGACAATGTGATATTTGTGTAGAAAAAGTGAACGGAGATAGTGAATCAGAGATTGAAAATCAACAATAAATGAATGCAGTAAAGACACTCTGGAAAGCACTTATGATGGTGCGCCGCTGCGACAGCAAAGCCTTCGCATTGAAGGTTCTGTATGTCGTGCTGGGCAGTGTCTTGCCGTTGCTCAATCTCGTTGTTCTTAAGCTTTTAATCGATACAGTGACAGCCGTTGTTGCGCAACAGGGTGCAGTGGAGGCTGCCCCGTTGGTAATGTATATCGGTGCTTTTTGTGCAATATTTTTGCTTAATAGGTTGATTTCCATATTAAATGGCGTCAATGGTGATGTCTTGTCCCAAAAATTGATCGACTATATTAGCGACAATCTGCAGCGCCAGTCGGTGTCGTTGGACATGGCATATTACGACAATCCTGATTTTCATGACACTTTCCATCGTGCCCAGCAAGAAGCCAACTATCGTCCAATTCAGATTGTAAATCATTTCATGAGTCTTATAGGAGCGTTGGTTTCCATTGTAGGCGTGTCGGTTATGTTGGCCACGGGTTCATGGTGGATTATTATTGTTATGTTGGTGGCAGTGGTCCCATCTATGTTGGTACGCCTCGTGAAGGCACGTACTATTTACGAATTTCGGCGCAACAATACGCAGGACTACAGGCGGACAAGCTATTATTCGGCTATTCTTACGCATAGGGATTTCGCTAAGGAGGTTCGCTCGTTTGGCCTTGCTGGCTATTTCCGCTCTCGTTTTGTTTCGATGCGCAAGAAATTGGTGCGGCAGCTGTTGCGCATTTCACGTCGCATTGCGTGGATGGACACGCTTTGTGCTGTCGTTGAGACTGGTGCCTTGGCTTTGGTGGTCTTGTTGCTGTTGAACAAAAGTATTTCCGGTGCCATTACGATAGGATCGTTTGTGATGTTGTTTGAGGCTTTCCGACGTGGTCAGGGTTATCTGAATTCCTTTGTTGGTGCCGTGAGTGGCTTGTACGACAGTCGCATGTTCATAGGCAATCTTTTTGAATTTCTGGAACTTAAACCTAATATTGTCTCCGCACTTGATGCACGGGATTTTCCTGAGGAAGTGGATTCTGTAACATTCGAGGATGTCACTTTCCGTTACCCCGATATGCACCGAGACGTGCTTTCCCATTGCTCCTGGACGGCTCAACGAGGTGAAATCAACCTCATCGAAGGGGAGAACGGCTTCGGAAAGACCACGATGCTCAAGCTGTTGCTACGACTTTACGATACGCAGCAAGGTGCGGTGAAAATCAATGGCGTGGATGTCCGTGACATCGACCTCCATCAGTTGCGCAAGGGCGTCGGCGTTATCTTTCAGGATTATGTACGGTTCTATTGTTCTATGAATGAGAATATTGCTTTTGGAGATATTGACAATTATTCCGAAGAACGTATCCAGCAAGTAGGGGAGATGGCTGGCGTGGATTCCATCGTGGAGAATCTTCCCAATGGTTACAATACACCTCTGGGCAGGATGTTCGACAATGGAGAGGAACTCAGTATGGGGCAATGGCAACGAATCGCTTTGGCGCGCCAACTCTATTCCAATGCACCCGTATTGGTCTTTGACGAGCCTACGGCTTGGATGGACATCCCCTCGCGAGAGAAATTCTATCGTATCTTGGAAAATCTGAAGCGTGAAAAGGTAGTTATTTTAATCAAACATGTGTGATATTAATCAATAATAGTATTAAAACTCAAAACCTATTATATAATGAATGTTCTTATTAATAGTATTGATTCTAAATTGAGCGTCATCACGCTGCAGCCCGGCAAGGAAAAATCCGTTTCCGCCTTGGATCGTTTGCCTAAACGCACCTACGAGGTGGTTTATGAAAAAATGGATTCCGTGGCGGAACGCCAGGAAATGCTTCGCCGTAGCGCCGATGAGGTTTGCTCAATGCTGCACAAGGACAAAGTTTCCGAAGTGTGCCTTGACGCAAGCAAGACAGATGCCGCTGACGTGATGGCTTTTTTGGATGGACTGCAGTTGGCCGACTACACTTTCGACCGTTACAAGAGCAAGACTCGCGAGCATGTGGCTACCGTAACTGTGAAGTCGGGATTGATTTCACAGGAAATGCTTGACGAGCAGTTGTGTGTGTGGAACCGTATTTTTTGGTGCCGTGAGTGGGTGAACCTTCCTGTGTCCGACTTCAACGCAGAGCAGTTCGCCGACGAGTTGGCCGACATTGCCAAGGATTTGGGTGTTGCATGCACCGTTTTCGGAAAAAAGAAAATCGAGTCGTTGGGAATGGGCGGCCTGACAGCCGTCAACAAAGGCTCTGTTGACGAACCTCGTTTTGTGGTGTTGGAATATTGCCCCAAGTCGCTCCGCAAGAGTAAACCTATCGCTTTGATTGGAAAGGGTGTCATGTATGATACGGGTGGCTTGAACATTAAGCCCGACGACTGCATGCAAGAGATGAAGAGCGATATGGCGGGTGCCGCAACAATGGCTTCCGTCGTGTTTGCCGCCGCCGACAATCAGCTCCCCGTTCATTTGGTGGCTTGCTTGCCGCTTACCGACAGCCGTCCAGGATTCAATGCCTATGCCGCCGATGATGTGCTTACTATGTATGACGGAACTACAGTGGAGGTAGTCAATACCGACGCCGAGGGCCGTGTCATTCTGGCCGACGCCATCGCATACGCCGTGGCGAACTACAATCCCCAACTTCTCATCGATGCCGCTACCTTGACGGGCGCTGCCGTTCGTGCCATCTCAACCTATGGCATCGCCGCCATGCAGCAACATGCCGACAAACCTATGCGTCAACTCAAGCAGGTGGGCGAAGAGGTGTATGAGCGCATCGCAGAATTTCCTTTCTGGAAAGAGTACGACGAACTCATCGAGTCTGATGTCGCCGATATCAAGAACTGTGGCATCTCCCAAGCGGGGGCCATTACCGCTGGCAAATTCCTTGCCCATTTCGCCAAGGAGGTACCCTATATCCACCTCGATATCGCTGGTGTGGCATTCTTCTCCAAGAAACAGTTCTACTATGCCAAGGGCGGCAGCGGCTACGGCGTTCGTCTGCTTTACAATTTCTTGAAATCCAATAAATAAAACAATAATCAAATATAAAAATGGATAATCGTATTCGTCTTGCCATCACACATGGCGATATCAATGGAGTGGGCTACGAAGTCATTCTCAAGACTTTCAGCGATGCCCGCATGTTCGATACTTGCACGCCTATTCTTTATGGTTCCACCAAGGTGGCTTCCTATCATAAGAATCTTTTAGCTCATCACAAAGATGTGAATTTCACCGCTTTAAGAAACGCCGGCGAAGCAGTAGATAGAAAATTCAATGTCGTGAATCTCACCACCGAAGAGGTGAAAATCGATGTCGGCAAGTCCACCGAAATAGCAGGTGCTCTTTCTCGTCAGGCTCTCAACATGGCTTGCGACGACCTCAAGAATGGTCTTGTAGATGTGTTGGTTACGGCTCCCATCAACAAAAAGAACATCCAGGCTCCGGATTTTGACTTTCCCGGTCACACCGAATACCTTTCGCACCAGTTTGGATGCAACTCTTTGATGATGATGGTGTGCGACAGAATCCGTATCGGAATTGTCACCAATCATCTTGCTCTCAAAGATGTCCCTGCCACTTTGACCCATAATTTGCTCTACGACAAGTTGATGCTGATGAACGAATCGCTCAAGCGCGATTTTGGCGTTCCGATGCCAAAGATAGCCGTCTTGGCCTTGGATCCTCATGCTGGCGACAACGGCGTGATTGGTACTTTTGACGATGAGGTTATCAAACCTCTCATCCAAGAGGTGCAGGGCAAAGGCGTTTTGGCCTATGGACCTTATCCTTCCGATGGTTTCTTCGGCTCCAGCGAATTCAATAAGTTCGATGGCGTTTTGGCTCTCTACCACGATCAAGGCTTGATTCCTTTCAAGCTGATGTCTTTCACCGAAGGCGTGAACTACACTGCAGGTCTGCCATACGTGCGCACGTCTCCCGCTCATGGTACTGCCTACGATATCGCTGGCAAGGACAAGGCTTCCGAGCAGTCGTTCCGCAGTGCCGTGCGTTTGGCTTGTGATATTTTGCGAAACCGTAAAGAGTACGACATTCTCACCGAGAACCCCCTCAAATAATGCTCAATTAAATGAAAAAACTCCTTCTCATCGACGGCATGGCGGCTGTTTACCGCGCCTACTATGCGTTGAACCGCAATCCGCGAGTCAACTCAAAGGGGTTCAATACGTCCGCTGTTCTCGGATTCACCACCACGATGCTCGACCTTATCAAAAATCAGCATCCCACGCATGTCGCTGTGGCTTTCGATGTACAGAAACCTACTTTCCGACATGAGCTTTTTGCAGAATACAAGGCCAATCGTGATGCCATGCCTGAGGAAATTCAGCAAGGACTTCCTTATGTCAAGGAGATCATTTCGGCGTTCAATATTCCTATTCTCACTTGCGAAGGGTTTGAGGCTGATGATGTTATAGGAACCATTGCTCACGCAGCCGAAAATGCAGGTTTCGACGAGGTGCTGATGGCTACGCCCGACAAGGATTTCGGTCAGTTGGTGACCAATTGCGTTCATATCTACAGGTTTGGACGTATGGGGCGCCCTGATGAAATCTATCGAGTCCAAGAGGTATTGGAACGATTTGGCGTGAACAAATGTACCCAGGTGATTGATTTGTTGGGTTTGTGGGGCGACGCTTCCGACAACATTCCGGGTATTCCTGGGGTGGGAGAGAAGACCGCGAAAAAACTTATCGACAAGTTTGGCAGCATTGAGAATATGGTGGAGCATGCCGATGATATTGCCAATGAGAAGATTCGCAACCTCGTCAAATCCAACGCCCAACAGGCACTGTTCTCCAAGCAGTTGGCGACTATTGTTTTGGATGTTCCCGTTTCTTTTGACGAGTCGGAATTGTTGCTGAAAGAACCTGATTACGAGAAAGTTCGCGAACTGTTTGAATTTCTTGAGTTCCGTGCGCTTGCCAAGCGTGTGTTGCCTTCCGCCATGCGGCAGATGCCGACAAATTCATCGGAAGTAAATCAAATTCAGCTTAATAATACCGAACGTCAGGTTGGCAGACAAAAGCCAATAGACCCCAACCAGACTTCTCTCTTTGGTGAACCTTTGCCTGAGACGCAGGTCCAAAAAGAGCAGGAAGCAACGTTTGTGGCACTCGATAGTTTGCCCCAACCGACCGATATCGCCTTTTTCTTTATCGGTTCCGATTTTGTGCTCTCCACTTCTGCTGATGATGCTTACAGCGCCAAAATTGGCGATGTGGATCTTTTGGCCCTTAAAGCGCTCATGGAAAATCCAGATACTACGAAGATTGTCTTTGATATCAAATGCACCAAATATTTGCTTAAAGAACTTGACATTCAAATTTCGGGAAGTGTATTTGATGTGCAAATGGCTCATTATCTCGTGGATCCGGAAGCCCGTCATTCGCTGGAATTCATTTGCAGCGCCTATCTCGGCTACGAACCTCAAAATCTCGCCATGACAGGAGCCGCCCTGTGGCAGGTGTATCCTTTGTTGTCGGCGGCTTTGCGTGATGCTGGACTGCAGGAAATTTACGATAAAATCGAGCTTCCCTTGGTGGATGTGCTGATGGACATGGAACAAGAGGGTGTGCGCATCGATGTTGAGGCGCTACGGAATTATTCGCGTCAGCTTTCCGTGGAACGCGACGGCATTGAGCAGGAAATCTATACTTTGGCTGGCTCTTCTTTCAATATCAGCTCCCCAAAGCAGTTGGGCGAAGTACTTTACGAAAAGTTGCGCATCACCGACAAACCTGCCCGCACTGCCACAAAGCAGTATTCTACAGCCGAAGACACTTTGCTGAAGTTGCGTGACAAGCACCCTATTGTGGAGAAAATACTGGAATATCGTTCGCTCAACAAGTTGATTTCTACCTATCTCGATTCTTTCCCAAAACTTATCAGTCCTGTTACGGGTCGTCTCCATACTGTATATAATCAAACTGTTACAGCTACAGGCCGACTCAGTAGCAGCAATCCTAACCTCCAGAATATCCCTATCCGCACCCAACGCGGCAAGGAAATCCGTCGAGCCTTCGTGCCACGCGATAGCGGGCATATCTTGATGGCTGCGGATTATTCGCAGATTGAGCTTCGCATTATTGCCGCTCTCGCCAACGACCGTCACATGAAGGAGGCATTCAAGAATCACTACGACATTCATGCCGCAACGGCCGCAAAAATCTACAAAATTCCCATCGAGGAGGTTACGCCAGACCAACGTCGTAGTGCCAAGGCTGTCAACTTCGGAATAGTCTATGGTATCAGTGCTTTTGGACTTTCCGAACAATTGGGCATTCCTCGAAAAGAGGCAGCCTCTTTGATTGAAGAATATTTCCAGCAGTATCCTGATATCAACAAGTTTATTCAGGACAGCATTGAGTGCGCCCGCAAGGTTGGCTACGCTGTCACTTTGCTGGGACGCCGACGCTATCTGTCTGACATCAATAGCCGCAATGCCGCCGCACGCAGCTTTGCCGAACGCAATGCGGTGAATATGCCTATACAAGGCACTTCGGCCGACATGATCAAGATGGCTATGATTAACATCTACAATCGTTTCCAACAGCAAGGTCTCCAGTCGAAGATGATTCTTCAGGTTCACGACGAACTTGTGTTCGATGTGGCTCTTTCTGAGCAACAGACTGTCAAGTCCATAGTTGAGGAAGAAATGCGCAATGCGCTTCCGCTTAACGATTTGCCCATCGACGTTGGAATTGATTTCGGAGCCAATTGGCTCGACGCTCACTAATGGTGAACCTACAACACATTATAAATGCTATTCGCTTAAAACTTAAAACCAGAAACTTAAAACTTAATAAATAAATCTTATGATTAGCAACAACTTTACTCCGAGACACAATGGTGTCTCCAACGCTTCCGACGAGGCTAAGATGCTCCAGAAAATTGGCGTATCCTCCCTCGATGAGTTGATTGAAAAGGCTGTTCCCTCAGCCATTCGTCTCGCTGAACCTATGCCTATCGCCGACGGCATCAACGAGTATGAGTTCCTCAACCGTTGCAAGGCGCTTGCCATGAAAAACAAGCTCTACAAATCCTACATCGGTATGGGTTACTACAACACCATCACTCCCGCTGTCATTCAGCGCAATGTCTTCGAGAATGCAGGTTGGTACACAGCCTACACCCCTTATCAGACCGAAATTTCCCAGGGACGTCTCGAGGCCTTGATGACCTACCAGACCATGGTGGCTGACATGACCAAGATGCCTATGGCAAACGCTTCTCTGCTTGATGAAGCTACCGCTGGTGGCGAGTGTATGCTCATGTTCTTCGCAAGCCGTAGCCGCCAGGCCGTAAAGGATGGCGTTAACAAGATTTTCGTCGATGAAGGCGTTCTGCCTCAGACTCTTGACGTAATGCACACCAACGCTGCTCCTCGTGGCATTGAAATCGTTACGGGCAAGATTGCCGACATGGACTTTGATGGCGGCTACTTTGGTGTAATGATTCAGAACCCCAACCAGTATGGTGAAATCGCTGACTATACCGACTTCATCGCCAAGGCTCACGAGCATGGCATCTTCGTAGGTATGGCTACTGATTTGATGGCACTTGCTTTGGTCAAGGCTCCTGGTGAGATGGGTGCCGACTGCGCTTTCGGTTCTACCCAGCGCTTCGGTCTTCCTATGGGCTTCGGCGGTCCTCACGCAGGTTTCTTCGCCATCACCGACGCCTTCAAGCGTTCTTTCCCTGGCCGTATCATTGGCTGGAGCGTTGACGCTAAGGGCAACCCCGCACTGCGTATGGCTTTGGGTATGCGTGAACAGCACATCAAGCGCGACAAGGCTACCTCCAACATCTGTACCGCTTCCGCTTTGCAGGCCATCATGAGTGGTTTCTATGCCGCTTGGCATGGCCCAGAAGGCATCCGC